>CAJTOE010000052.1 GCA_910577805.1 uncultured Oscillospiraceae bacterium
AGACCGTCATCGGCTATCTGTACGCCAAGGAGGCGGAGGTCACCGCCGCCCGGATCATCCTGTCCGGCCGGATGGCCGGCCTGGACCCGGAGATCATCCGCAGCCGCCTGCGTGCGGCCTACGCGTGAGGAAAGGTGGTTTTTGCCTATGTATCGAATTGCAGTCATGGGAGACAAGGACAGCGTTCTGGGCTTCAAGGCCCTGGGACTGGAGGTCTACCCCGTGGACGACGCGCAGCAGGCCCGAAGCCGCCTGCACGCCCTGGCAAAGGAAAACTGCGCCATCCTCTATCTTACGGAGCAGCTGGCCCAGCAGCTCCAGCCGGAGATTGCCCGGTATAAGGACGCCCTCACCCCGGCCATCATCCTGATCCCCGGCAAGGAAGGGTCCCTGGGCATCGGCATGGCCAACGTCAAGACCGCCGTGGAGCGGGCGGTCGGCGCGGATATTTTATAAAATCAACCCGGAAAGAAGGTTATCATACCTATGGGAAAAATTGTTAAGGTCTCCGGCCCGCTGGTGGTGGCCACCGGCCTGAAGGAGGCCAACATGGCCGACGTGGTCCGTGTGGGCGAGCAGCGCCTGATTGGTGAGATCCTCACCATGACCGGCGACTCCGCCTCCATCCAGGTCTACGAGGAGACCTCCGGCCTGGGTCCCGGCGCGGAGGTGGTCACCACCGGCGCGCCCCTGTCCGTGGAGCTGGGCCCCGGCCTCATCGAGAACATTTACGACGGCATCCAGCGCCCGCTGGAGGTCATTATGGAGAAGGTCAAGGGCAATAACCTGCCCCGCGGCGTGGAGGTCCCCGCCCTGGACCGGGAGAAAAAATGGAGCTTTACCCCCGCGGTGGAGCCGGGCGCTCTGCTGGTGGGCGGCGACATCCTCGGCACCGTCCAGGAGACCCCCTCCATCCTCCACAAAATCATGGTCCCCCCCAAGATGAAGGGCAAGCTGGTGTCCATCGAGTCCGGCGCGTTCACCGTCACCGATACCATCGCCGTGCTGGAGCTGGCCGACGGCTCTAAAGTAGAGCTGCCCATGATGCAGAAGTGGCCCGTCCGCGTGGGCCGGCCCTACAAGCATAAGTACCCCCCCACCATCCCTCTCCAGTCCGGACAGCGGATTGTGGATACGTTCTTCCCCGTGGCCAAGGGCGGCACTGCCGCCATCCCCGGCCCCTTCGGTTCGGGCAAGACGGTCATGCAGCACGCCCTGGCCAAGTGGTCCGACGTGGACCTGGTGGTTTACATCGGCTGCGGCGAGCGCGGCAACGAGATGACCGACGTGCTGCGGGAGTTCCCGGAGCTGATCGACCCCCGGACCGGCGAGTCTTTGATGAAGCGTACCGTGCTCATCGCCAACACGTCCGATATGCCCGTGGCCGCCCGTGAGGCGTCCATCTACACCGGCATCACCATCGCGGAGTATTTCCGGGACATGGGCTATGCCGTGGCCGTTATCGCCGACTCCACCTCCCGCTGGGCCGAGGCATTACGCGAAATGTCCGGCCGTCTGGAGGAGATGCCCGGCGAGGAGGGCTACCCCGCGTACCTGTCCTCCCGTCTGGCCCAGTTCTACGAGCGGGCCGGCTCCGTGTCCTGCCTGGGGTCCGAGGAGGACCGCCGGGGCAGCCTGACCGCCGTAGGCGCGGTGTCCCCTCCCGGCGGCGACCTGTCCGAGCCTGTCTCCCAGGCCACCATGCGTATCGTGAAGGTGTTCTGGGCCCTGGACGCCTCCCTGGCCTACCGCCGCCACTTCCCCGCCATCAACTGGCTGAACTCCTACTCCCTGTATCTGGACACCCTGAAGCCCTGGTATGACGAGAACTTCGGCAAGGAGTATATGGTCAACCGGGACTGGGCGATGTCCGTTCTCCAGGAGGAGGCCAGTCTGAACGAGATCGTTCAGCTGGTCGGTAAGGACTCCCTGTCCGCCAAGGACCAGATTACCCTGGAGACCGCCCGTATGGTCCGGGAGGACTTTTTGCAGCAAAACTCCTTCGTGGATATCGACTCCTACTCCGAGTGCGACCGGCAGTCCAAGATGCTGGCCATCATCCGGGAGTACGACAAGCTGTGCCGGGACGCCTCCGAGCGCGGGGCCGGCCTTGCCGCTCTGTTCGACATCCCCTCCCGCGAGGGCATCGGCCGGGCCAAGAGCGTGCCCGCCGGGGAGTATGCCAAGACCTACGCCAAGCTGGCGGAGGATATGGAGCGTGAGATTGCCGCCGTGGCGGAGAAGGGAGAGGACGCGCTATGATTCGGGAATATAAGACCATTGAAGAGATTTCCGGCCCCTTGATGGTGGTCAAGCGGGTCCAGGGCGTCACCTATGACGAGCTGGCCGAGATCGAGCTGACCGACGGCTCCATCCGCCGCTGCAAGGTCCTGGAGGTCAACGGCGACAACGCGGTGGTGCAGCTCTTTGAAAGCTCCGCCGGCATCAACCTGGCGGACTCCAAGATCCGCTTTTTGGGCCACCCCCTCCAGCTGGCCGTCTCGGACGACATGCTGGGCCGGGTGTTCAACGGCATGGGCCAGCCCATCGACGGCGGTCCCGCCATCCTGGCGGAGGAGTACCGGGACATCAACGGCCTGGCCATGAACCCCGCCGCCCGGGACTACCCCAACGAGTTTATCCAGACGGGCATCTCCACCATCGACGGACTGAACACCCTGGTCCGCGGCCAGAAGCTGCCCATTTTCTCCGGCTCCGGTCTGCCCCACGCCAATCTGGCGGCCCAGATCGCCCGGCAGGCCAAGGTGCTGGACGGCGCGTCCAACTTCGCCGTGGTGTTCGCCGCCATCGGCATCACCTTCGAGGAGTCGGAGTTCTTCGTCAGTGAGTTCAAGCGCACCGGCGCCATCGACCGTACCGTGCTGTTCACCAACCTGGCCAACGACCCCGCCGTCGAGCGTATCGCCACCCCCCGTATGGCCCTGACCGCCGCGGAGTACCTGGCCTTCGAGAAGGGGATGCACGTACTGGTCATCCTGACGGACATCACCAACTACGCCGAGGCGTTACGCGAAATCTCTGCGGCCAAGAAGGAGGTCCCCGGACGGCGCGGCTATCCGGGCTACCTGTACACCGACCTGGCGACCATGTACGAGCGTGCCGGCCGGCAGATGGGCAAGGAGGGGTCCATCACCATGATTCCCATCCTGACCATGCCGGAGGACGACAAGACCCACCCCATCCCCGACCTGACCGGCTATATCACCGAGGGGCAGATCATCCTGTCCCGTGAGCTGTTCCGCCGGGGCGTGATTCCCCCCGTGGACGTGCTGCCCTCTC
The DNA here is from genome assembly GCA_910577805.1 of uncultured Oscillospiraceae bacterium. GTDB lineage: Bacteria > Bacillota > Clostridia > Oscillospirales > Oscillospiraceae > Lawsonibacter. The sequence goes on from CAJTOE010000052.1 coordinate 3,301, forward strand.
TGTCCCGTTTGAAAGACAAGGGCACCGGCGCGGGCAAGACCCGTGAGGACCACGCGGGCACCATGAACCAGCTCTTTGCCGCCTACGCCACCGGCAAGGAAAACAAGGAGCTGATGTCCATTTTGGGCGAGGCCGCCTTAAGCCCCACGGACCTGCTGTACGCCAAGTTCGCCGACGAATTTGAAAAGCGGTATGTGTCCCAGGCGGCGGACGAGAACCGGACCATCCAGGAGACGCTGGACCTGGGCTGGAAGCTGCTGTCCATCCTGCCCCGCGGCGAGCTGAAGCGAATCAAGCCGGAGCTGATCGACAAGTATCTGCCCAAGCAGGATTAAGGAGGGAGTTCAATGCCTTCCAAAACCATAAATCCCACCCGTATGGAGCTGACCCGCCTGAAGGGCCAGCTGCGCACCGCCCAGCGCGGACATAAGCTGCTCAAGGACAAGCGGGATGAGCTGATGAAGCAGTTTATGGACGTTGTCCGGGAGAACCGCGCCCTGCGCCGCCGGGTGGAGGAGGAGATCATGCGGGCCCACGCGTCCTTCACGGTAGCGGCGGCGCTGATGTCTCCGGACATGCTGGAGCAGGCGCTGATGTGCCCCAAGCAGAGCGTGGAGCTGGAAATGAGCTTCCAGAACGTGATGTCCGTGAACGTGCCCCAGTACCAGTTCAAGACCCAGGGGGGCGGCCAGGGGGAGATCTACCCCTACGGCTTCGCCCAGACCAGCGGCGAGCTGGACGACGCGGTGGACGCCATGGCGCGGGTATTTCAGGACCTTTTGAAGCTGGCGGAGATTGAAAAGACCTCCCAGCTTCTGGCGGAGGAGATCGAAAAGACCCGCCGCCGGGTCAACGCCCTGGAGTACGTGAAGATTCCGGAGATGCAGGAGAGCATCAAGTATATCTCCATGAAGCTGGATGAAAATGAGCGTGCCAATACCATCCGTCTGATGAAGGTCAAGGATATTATTCTCAAGGAGGCTCTGGAGGAAAAGCGCGAGGCAAGTGAAAAAGCGCTCCAGGCCTTTGCGGAGGAAAATTCGTCTGCGCAGGTATAAAAAAACCGGTCCGGGAATCTTCCCGGACCGGTTTTTTTGACAGCGTTACGCATGGGCCCCCGCGTGGGTCAGCGTATGGGAGGGCGCGTTGACCGTCTCCCGGCGGGGGGACTGCGTATGCTGCTGCAAGCCCCGCGCGTTGGCCAGCATCAGCTTGATACGGTTCTCCTGATTGATTTTCGTAGCGCCGGGGTCGTAGTCGATGGCTACGATGTTGCTGTAGGGGTAATCGTCCTTCAGCTTGCGGATCATGCCCTTGCCGGCAATGTGGTTGGGCAGACAGCCGAAGGGCTGTGTGCAGACGATGTTCCCGGTGCCGGAATGGATCAGCTCCAGCATTTCGGCGGTGAGCAGCCAGCCCTCCCCCATTTTGTTGCCGTCCCCCAGATAGCCCTGGACCAGCTCGTGGAGCTGGGAGAAGGGGCCGGGCGCCCGGAACCGGTTGGAGCGCTCCAAGGCTTCGATCATGTCCCGCTGGCAGGCCTCGATGTACTTCATGAACGCCTGGCAGGCGGCTTTCTTCACCCACTTGCCGCCGTACAGGTCCACATCCACCACCCGGTTGTAAATCTTGAAAATGATAAAATCCGTCAGACCCGGCACCACAGGCTCCACGCCCTCGCTCAGGAGGAACTGCTCCAGGTTGTTGTTGCCCAGGGGGGCGAATTTCACATAAATCTCTCCCACCACGCCCACGCGGATTTTAGGCTCGCCCTGGACGGGGATTTGGGCGAAATAGTCGCAGATCGCGTCAAAATTGTCCCGCATCTGTGCCCGGCTCATGCCCTGGCCCTTCTGGAAGCCGTCGATCAGCTGGTCCTGCCAGAAGGTGATGGCCGCGTCAGCCGCCCCCGGCTCCACCTCGTAAGGGCGGACCTGGTTTGCCACGTTGACGATCAAATCCCCGTACAGCATGGCGTACACCATCTTGCGCACCAGGGGCAGGCGCAGGGAGAAGCCGGGGTTTTTCTCCAGCCCGGACAGGTTCACGGACACCACGGGCACAAAGCCCAGCTCCGCCTTTTCCAGGGCCTTACGCAGCAGGTGGATATAATTGCTGGCCCGGCAGCCGCCGCCGGTCTGGGTGATGAAAAGCGCGACCTTGTGGGGGTCGTAGCCGCCGTGCTTCACCGCGTCGATGAGCTGGCCGATGACCAGAAGGGCGGGGTAACAGGTGTCGTTGTGGACGTACTTCAGGCCCTCGTCCACGATGCCCCGGTGATTTGTGGTCAGCATATCCACCCGGTAGCCCTCCAGCCGCAGGAGCTGCTGGAACATCCCAAAGTGGACGGGCAGCATCTGGGGCATGAGCAGGGTGTATTCCTCCTTCATCTCCTTGGTGAACAGAAGTCGTCCGGTTTCATCATAAACTAGCTGTGCCATTTTGGGAACTCCTCTCTTGAATCGCGGCCATCAGGCTCCGAATACGGATTTTGACGGCTCCAAGGTTGTTGATATCGTCAATTTTAAGCTGGGTGTAGAGCTTGCCGCCCTCCTCCAGGATGGCGCGCATCTCGTCGCCGGTGATGGCGTCGATGCCGCAGCCGAAGGAGACCAGCTGAATCAGCTCCATGTCCGCCTGGGTACACACATACCGGGCGGCGTCGTACATCCGGGCGTGGTAGGTCCACTGGTTCAAAACCCTCCGGGGGGCTTTGTCCTCCAGATAGGCCACAGAATCCTCCGTGACCAGCACGAACCCGAAGGAGGTGATCAAATCGTTGATGCCGTGGTTGATCTCCGGGTCCATATGATAGGGCCGGCCGGCCACCACCAGGATGGGCTTCCCCTCCCGGCGGGCCTGGGTGATGTACGCCGCGGCCTGGGTGCGTAAGTCGGTCTTGTACGCCTCATAGGCGGTGTAGGCCGCTTTTGCCGCCTGGACCGTCTCCCGCTTGGGCACCCCGAACTCCGTCAAAAACCAGTCCGCCGCCCGCTTTTCAAAGTCCCGCGGCCGGTGCAGGCCAAAGTACGGAAACAGATACCGGACCTTTTTCAGGGAGGGCACGTTGGCGTTGAGAAGCTCCGGGTAGTAGGCCACTACGGGGCAGTTATAGTTATTGTCTCCAGCGCCCTCGTCAAAGTTGTAGGGCATACAGGGATAGAAGATCACGTCCGCCTCCTGCTCCACCAGGGCCTCGATGTGGCCGTGCAGGAGCTTGGCGGGGTAGCAGACCGTGTCGGAGGGGATGGTCCGCTGGCCCTTGAGGTAGAGCTTCCGGGAGGACTCCGGGGAGAGCATCACTTCAAAATTCAGCCGGGTCAGCAGCTCGAACCAGAAGGGCAGATTTTCGTACATATTCAGGCCGAAGGGAAGGCCGATGATGCCGCGGGACCCGTCCCCGCTCCCCTTGCCCTGGAGGGCGCGAAGCTTTTGGTATTTGTAGCGCATCAGGTCGGGCTGACGGCTCGGCTCCTCCCCCAGGGGGCGGGAGCAGCGGTTGCCCGACACAAAGCGTCTCCCGCCGTCGAAGGTGTTGACGGTCAGGGCGCAGTGGTTGGTGCAGAGGCCGCAGGTGGCGGGCTTTGCGGTGTGGGAGAATTTTTCCAGCGCCTTGGCGGGCAGCAGCCCGGACCGGCTCAGGCCCAGGTCCCGCGCGGCCAGGGCGGCGCCGAAGGCCCCCATGATCCCGGCGATGGTGGGGCGGGTGACCTCCCGCTGAAGCTCCTGCTCGAAGGCCCGCAATACCGCGTCGTTGTGGAAGGTGCCCCCCTGGACGACGATGTGTTCGCCCAGGTCGCTGGCGCTGGCGGCGCGGATGACCTTGTAAATGGCGTTTTTCACGATGGAGATGGACAGCCCGGCGGAAATGTCCTCCACGCTGGCGCCGTCCTTCTGGGCCTGCTTCACGCTGGAGTTCATGAACACCGTACAGCGGCTTCCCAGATTCACCGGCCGCTGGGTGAACAGGCCCAGCTTGGCGAAGTCCGCGATGGAGTAGCCCAGGGCCTTGGCGAAGGTCTCGATAAAGGACCCGCAGCCGGAGGAACAGGCCTCGTTGAGCATGATGGAGTCCACCGCGCCGTTGCGTATTTTAAAGCACTTCATGTCCTGCCCGCCGATGTCGATGATAAAATCGACCTGAGGGCTGAAGTGGGCGGCGGCCTTGTAGTGGGCCATGGTCTCCACCAGGCCCAGGTCGCACCGGAAGGCGTTTTTGATCAAATCCTCGCCGTAGCCGGTGACGGCGGCACCCTTGATTACAATATGCGTCCCGCACAGCTTATAGATGTGCCGGAGCTGTTCCAGAACGATGGATACCGGGTTGCCCTGGTTGGAGTGGTAGTAGGAGTAGAGCAGTCCGCCCTGGGGCGTAATGAGGGCCAGCTTTGTGGTGGTGGAGCCGGCGTCGATGCCCAGGTAGGCGTCGCCCTTGTAGCGGGCGGGGTCCGCCTCCGGGGGACGGCTGGCGTTGTGCCGGGCGCAGAACGCGTCGTATTCCTTCCGGGAGGCGAACAGCGGGGGCATGGTGTCCACGACGGTAGTGGATTCCACGGACTCCTCCAGCTTTTGGAGGACCGCCTCAAAGGGGATGGGCGTATAGTCGGTGGCGCACAGGGCCGCGCCCATGGCGGCGAAGCAGTCGCCGTCGGCGGGGAATACGGCGTGGTCCTGGTCCAGGCGGAGGGTTTCCGTAAACCGCTGGCGCAGGCCCTTTAAGAAGTGGAGGGGACCGCCCAAAAAGACGATCTTGCCTGCCAGCTCCCGGCCCTGGGTCAGACCGGCCACGGTCTGGTCCACCACCGCCTGGAAAATCGACGCGGCGATATCCTCCTTGCGTCCGCCCTGGTTCAGGATGGGCTGAATGTCGCTCTTGGCGAATACCCCGCACCGGGAGGCGATGGGATAGATTTTCGTATGCTCCAGGGACAGCCGGTCCAGCTCGTTCACGTCCACGTTCATCAGGGTAGCCATCTGGTCGATGAACGCCCCGGTGCCTCCGGCGCAGGAGCCGTTCATCCGCTCCTCCAGCGCGCCGCCGAAAAAGATGATCTTGGCGTCCTCGCCGCCCAGCTCAATGACCGCGTCGGTGTCGGGGATGTATGTATTGACGGCGGCGGCGGTGGCGTACACCTCCTGGACAAAGTCGATATCCGCCGCCTTGGCCACCCCCAGCCCGGCGGAGCCGGTGATGACCAGCTTGATGGACTGGCCGGACAGCCGGTCGGTGAGGGTGCGCAGGGTCTGGCAGGCCCGCTCTCTGGTTTTGGAGTAGTGCCGCTCGTAGGAGCGGAACAGCAGTTTATTTTGCTCGTCCAGCAGCACTACCTTGACGGTGGTGCTGCCAATGTCGATGCCAACTCGTAAGCTCATGCAGAAAACTCCTGAGAATCATTTTTGTTTGCCTACATCATAAGTGCAATTTTTCACTTCCGCAATGATTTTAACGTTATCTTAACGGGAGGCCGGAAACTAACAACAGTCTTTTAACGCGAAAGCCAGCTCCCAGGATTTTTAGGAAAATCTTGAAAAAACCGCCCGGACAGGCTATGATACAGGCAGTATCTCATGGGAGGAAGGACAATGAAGCACATTCTGCTGCTGGAGGACGACAAGGCTTTGGGGCGGGGCGTCTGTCTGGCGCTGAAGAGCGGCGAGGTGGAGGTGACGCTCTGCGACACCCTGGCCCAGGGCCGTCAGGTCTTTCAGCAAGCGCCCTTCGACCTGCTGATTTTAGACGTGAATCTGCCCGACGGCAGCGGTCTGGACCTGCTGCGGCAGGCCCGGCTGACCGGCAGCGTCCCGGTGATCCTGCTCACCACCAACGACCTGGAAACGGACATCGTCGCCGGGCTGGAATCCGGCGCGGACGACTATATCACAAAGCCTTTCTCCCTGGCGGTGCTGCGGGCCAGGGTGAACGTGCAGCTGCGCCGGAGCGCCGCCCTGGGGTCCGAGGCCGTGGAGCTGGAGGGCTTTTTCTTCGACTTTGGACAGATGGAATTCCGGCGGCAGGAGCAAAGCGTGGAGTTAAGCAAAACGGAGCAGAGATTACTGCGGCTGCTGGTGGAGAACCGGGGGCAGGTACTCAGCCGGGAGGTCCTGTTGGACCGGGTGTGGAGCGGCGGCGGGGAGTACGTGGACCCCAATGCTCTGTCCGTCACCATCAAGCGCCTGCGGGACAAGCTGGAGGACGTGCCCTCCAAGCCCCGGTTTATCAAGACCGTGTACGGCATCGGCTATACCTGGGCGGTGAAATAAGGCGGTGAAGCAATGATATGGAACGCATATTTCTTGTAATCGCGGCATTGGCGGTCCTGGGGGCGCTGTGGAACGGCTGGAGGACCCAGCGCATCCTGGACCAGCTGGAAGAGATGCTGGAGGAGGCGGTGCAGGGCCGCTTTTCCGAGCGGCGCTTTGACGAGAGCCGCCTGTCACGGGCGGAGACTCAGCTTGCCCACTATCTCTCCGCCTCCGCTCTGTCCACCCAAAACCTGGCGGAGGAAAAACAGGCCATCCAGAGCCTGGTGGCCGACATCTCCCACCAGACCAAAACGCCCCTGGCCAACATCCTGCTGTACATCCAGCTTTTGGAGGAACAGCCCTTGACCGAGGAGGGACGGGGCTGTACGGCGGAGCTGGAGAGCCAGGCCAAAAAACTCCAGTCTTTGCTGGACGCGCTGGTCAAGACCTCCCGGCTGGAGGCCGGTATGCTGACCCTCCACCCGGAGCGGCGTCCGCTGCGGCCCATGCTGGAGGAGGCGGTGCATCAGCTTGCGCCCAGGGCCGCGGAAAAAGCGCTGACGCTGACCCTGGCCCCCACCGAGGCCCCGGCGGTCTTTGACCTCAAGTGGACGGCGGAGGCGGTGTGCAATCTGCTGGACAACGCGGTGAAGTACACCCCCGCCGGGGGCGAGATCGCGGTGTCGGTGGCGGTCTACGAGCTGTTCTGCCGGGTGGACGTGGCGGATACCGGCCCTGGGGTCCCGGAGGAGGAGCAGCCGAAAATTTTTCAGCGGTTCTACCGGGGCCGCGCCGCCCGTGAGACGGAGGGAGTCGGGGTGGGGCTGTACCTGGCCCGCCAGATTGCCGAGGACCAGGGGGGCTATCTCAAGGCGGTTTCCCGGCCCGGCGGGGGGATGATTTTTTCTCTCTGCCTGCCCCGCGACTGAAATCTTACGATTCTGTTAGATTTTTGAAAGAGTGTGGAAAGATTTGCGTGGTATAGTCTGTATTGCCGAGAGGCAGTACAGACTTTTTCCTATGGAGGGATTGACTATGACGATTTTAGAGACCAAGGCATTACGGAAAATCTACGGCTCCGGAGACACGGAGGTCCGGGCTTTGGACGGCGTGGACCTGACCGTGGACAAGGGCGAATTTGTGGCGGTGGTAGGCACCTCCGGCTCCGGAAAATCCACCCTGCTGCACATGCTGGGCGGACTGGACCGGCCTACCTCCGGCGCAGTCCTGGTGGACGGCAGCGACATTTTCTCCCTGAAGGACGAGGCCCTGACCATCTTCCGCCGCCGGAAGATCGGCTTTGTCTTTCAGAATTACAATCTGGTCCCGGTGCTGAACGTGTACGAGAACATCGTACTGCCCATTCAGCTGGACGGAGGCCGGGTGGACGAGGCCTACGTAAACCGCATTATCGAGACGCTGGGTCTGGAGGACAAATTGCAGCGGTTACCCAACAACCTGTCCGGCGGGCAGCAGCAGCGGGTAGCCATCGCCCGCGCCCTGGCGGCGAAACCGGCCATCATCCTGGCCGACGAGCCGACCGGCAATCTGGACTCCAAGACCAGCCAGGACGTAATGGGTCTGCTGAAAATCACCAGCCAGAAGTTCACCCAGACCATCGTCATGATTACCCACAACGAGGAAATCGCCCAAATGGCCGAACGGATCATCCGTATTGAGGACGGGCGCATCGTGGTACGGGGGTGAGGGCCATGAAAAACGTCTCGAACGGAATGTGCATCCGCCGTCTGGGCTTCCGGTCCATGCGGGCGGCCCGGACCCGGAATTTCGTGGCGGTGCTGGCGATTGCGCTGACTACGATTTTATTCACCTCTCTGTTTACCATCTCGGCCTCCATCAACTACTCGTTCCAGCAGGAAAACTTCCGCCAGGCCGGCGGCGACGGACATGGCACCTTCAAGGATCTGTCCCAGGCGCAGGTGGAGGAGTTACGGGACGACCCGCTGTTCCAGGAGACCTGGGCCAGATTGTTTGTTGGAATGCTCCATGAGCCGCCCTTTCAGAAGTCCCATGTTGAAGTCGGTTATCTGGAGCCTGCCGGTGCGCCCCACTACTTCTGCGCCCCTACGGTGGGAAGTCTGCCCCAGGAGGGCACCGACGGGCTGGCAACGGATACCCATGTCCTGGCCCTGCTTGGCATCCAGCCGGAGCTTGGGGCCAAAATCACGCTGACCATTACCCTGGACGAGGGTTCTATGCACACCCAGACGGTCACCCGCACATTTACCCTGTCCGGCTGGTGGGAGTATGACAGCGCCGTCACCGCCAACCATGTGCTGCTTCCCCTCTCCGCCACCCAGGAGCTGGCAGCCCTGTCCAACGGGGGACGGGGGTCCATGACGGGGCGGTGGGACCTGAACATCATGCTCTCCAGCGACAGAAATATCCGGGAAAATTTAAGCGCCGCGCTGGAGAACAAAGGCTACCAGTGCAGCGAGCCAACGGCGGAGAATTATGTCAGAATCGGCGTGAACTGGGGCTATACCGGAAACCGGTTCTCCGAGAACCAGGACCCGATTGTGCTGGTGTCCATCGGGGCGATCCTGCTGTTGATTATCTTCACGGGCTATCTGATTATTTATAATGTATTTCAGATCTCCGTGACCAACGACATCCGCTTTTACGGCCTGCTCAAGACGATTGGAACAACGGGCCGGCAGATCAAGGGCATTATCCGCCAGCAGGCCCTATTGCTCAGTCTGCTTGGCATCCCGGTGGGACTGGCGCTGGGCTTTGTCATCGGCAATAAATTGACCCCCGTTATCATGGCCCAGTTGAGCTACAAAAACACGTTTGTCTCCTTCGACCCCTGGATTTTTATCGGCGCGGCGCTGTTCTCGCTTCTGACGGTGTTTTTGTCCTGCGCCCGGCCCGGCCGCATCGCGGCAAAGGTGTCGCCCGTGGACGCGGTGCGGTACACAGAGGGCGGCAGGACCAGCGGCAGGCGGCGTGCCCGGAAGAGCGGCGCGTCTCTGTTCCAGATGGCCTGGGCCAACCTGGGCCGCAGCCGGGGCAAAACCGTGGTCACGGTCCTGTCCCTGGCCCTGGCGGTGGTGCTGATGAACCTGGTGGTCATCTTTGCCAACGGCTTTGATATGGAAAAATATCTGGCGGGCCGGGTCGTCTCCGATTTTATCGTAGGCCACGCCGACCTCTTTCAGGTCAGCGCCGGCTTCCACTCCAAGGACCAGGCGGTGCCGGAGACGCTGCTCGACGCGGTCAGCGCCCAGGGCGGCATTACCGACGGCGGCCGGGTCTACGGCCAGGAGCAGGTGGTCCAGCAGCATATGCCGGAGGAATTTTTCCGCCAGGAATACAGCAGGTTCAGCTGGTACACCCAGGAGGACATCGACCAGCTCGTCCGTTCCACCGAGCAGGGCGGGGACGGAATGCTTCTGGGAAGCGCCCAGCTCTACGGCATGGAGGAATTTCCCCTCAGCAAGCTGGAGGTGCTGGAGGGCGATCTGGCGCCGCTGTCCGACCCTGCCCGGAATGCCATTGCAGCCGTCTATGGGACGGACGACTATCAGGCGGTCAGCTGGGACAGCAACTGGGCCAAGGTGGGCGATACGGTCACCCTGCGCTATGTGACCGAGTGGAAGTACGTTGACCTGGACACGGGGGAGGAAATTTCCTCGGAGGAGGTGGACGCCCGGTACGCCCGCGGGGAGAGCAATTTCGCGTCCTGGGGCAAGACGTTTGAGGAAAAAGAGTACACGGTCTGCGCCCTGGTGACCCTGCCCGTCGCCCTGAGCTACCGGTATCTTACCGTAGGGGGCAGCCAGATGATTTTAGGCGCGGAGCAGTTCCGGCAGGACAGCGGCATGAACTCCGTGATGAGCTACGCCTTTGACACCACGCAGGAGTCCGAACAGGGCATGGCGGAATTTTTGGAGACCTATACGGAGTCGGTCCAGCCGCTCTATGACTTCGAGAGCAAGGAGCGTCAGGTGGCGGAGTTCGATGGGTTCCGGAACATGTTCCTGACCATGGGCGGCGTGCTGGCCGGCGTGATCGGGCTGGTGGGGGTGCTGAACTTCATCAACGCTGTGCTGACAGGCATCCTGACCCGGAAGCGGGAGCTGGCAGTGCTTCAGTCCGTGGGCATGACGGGAAAGCAGCTCAAGACCATGCTGGTGTGCGAGGGGCTGTACTACACCATGCTTTCCGCCGGGCTGTCCCTGCTGCTCATCGGACTGCTGGGTCCGCTGCTTGGAGCGGTATGCAATGTGTTTTGGTTTTTCACCTACCGGTTTACTGTGCTGCCGGTGCTGGTCGTGACGCCGCTGTTTTTGCTGCTGGGTGCGCTGGTGCCGCTGGCGGTGTACCGGCGGCTGGCGCGGACCACCATCGTGGAACGCCTGCGGGAGGCGGAGAGCTGAGTATTTTTCCCTTCATCCGTCACGGCGAAGTCGTGACGGATGAAGGGAAGATGAAACCCAAGGGCTATACTGCTTTACAAATGGAAGAATTTTTTCAAAAAACTCTTTACAACAGGTCCAAAGCCTGCTATAATAGTGCAGTAAACAATGTGTATGCGTCCGTAGTTCAATTGGATAGAGCGTCAGATTCCGGTTCTGAATGTTGGGGGTTCGAGTCCCTTCGGGCGTACCAGGAAAAGAGGTCAAAAAAGATTTTTGGTGAAAAAACCGAGAGCTTTCAAGACCTCAGAGGCCCTTGGATAACGAAAATCCAAGGGCCTCAAAATTTAGATTTTTCCCCACCTCCTATTCACTCAGGCAGGACTTAAACCTGCGGCACAACAGTTTCAAAT
>CAJTOE010000053.1 GCA_910577805.1 uncultured Oscillospiraceae bacterium
CTGCCGCAGCCGGTCAGTGCGCCCAGCAGAAGGGCTGTGGACAGAACGCCTGCAAGAAACTTCTTCATGTTCATTCTCCTTTTTGTTTCATGTCGCCCGGTTGTTCAGGCTGCGCGTTGTCCATATAGGAAACACACCTGTTCACGGGCTCAGGAGGATTATAAACGATATTCCGGGAAATTGCAAGGGCGGGGCCATGTCAATTTTCACAAATTTCCAGCGGGATGGGGGGGATGAACAGACAACCGCAGCTCATCTGCACCCACCCGGAAGAATTTCCAGCGGGCCTTGCCCTGCGGTCGAGAAAATGCTATAATCAACCCAAATTCGATTGGACAAGCTTTCAAGAAAGGCGCAAGAAAGGATAACGACCTATGAACAGTATTTTACAGGAACAGCGCCGCTCCAGCATCGCAGCGGCCCTCATTACCATCCTATTGGGCACGGTCCTGATCTTCTGGCCCGACCGCTCCATCCGCTTTTTGTGCTCTATGCTGGGCGCTCTGCTGCTGATTACCGGCATCGTGTATATCCTGGGCTGGTTCGCCCGCCGCCGGGACGGCTTCCCCATTTACGCCCTTATTCCAGGCGTGGTGCTGGCGGCGCTGGGGCTGTGGCTGCTGGCGATCCCCCAGTCCGTGGTGGCCCTGATTCAGTATATCTGCGGCGCGGTGATTTTATTTCACGGCGTCATCGACCTGCAAAGCGCCATCGCCCTGATGAAAATGCGCATCCGCCGCAGCTGGGTAGAGCTGCTTCTGGCCCTGGCCACGGTGGGGCTGGCGGTCGTGATTTTCCTCAACCCCTTCGGGACCGTAGAGGCCCTGGTGATGCTCATGGGCTGGGTGCTGGTGTTCGACGGGGGAAGCGATCTGTGGATCGTGTTCCGGTTGAGCCGGGCGGTGCGCCAGGCCCAGAAAAATACCATCGAGTCCGAGAGCCGCGAGCTGGACTGACCCGTAAACTATGCAGAAAAGAAGTGATATCCATTGAAAATCGTCATCATCGGCAACGGGAAAGTGGGCTACTCCCTGGCCGAGCAGCTCAGCCAGGAGGCCCACGACGTTACCGTAGTGGACTGCGACGAACAGTCCCTGCGCCGGGCCGCCGACGCGCTGGACGTTATGACCGTCAAGGGAAACGGCGTATCCGCCGCGGTCCTGCGGGACGCGGGCGCGGCAGAAGCGGACCTGCTGGTGGCCTGCACCAACCAGGACGAGGTCAATATGGTCTGCTGCCTCACCGCAAAAAACATGGGGGCCGGCTACACCATCGCCCGCATCCGCAACCCGGAGTACGCCTCCGGCTTTGACCAGATGCGCCAGGACATGGGCATTGACATGATTATCAATCCGGAGTACGCCTCCGCCGTGGAAATTTCCCGGCTGCTGCGCTTCCCCTCCGCCGCCAATATCGACACCTTCTGCCGGGGCCGGGTAGAACTGATCGGCTTCCGGCTCCAGGAGGGGGATTTTGTGGTGGGCGCGCCGCTGTACGCCCTGCCCGGCCAGGTGAAAAAACTCTCCATGCTCTTCTGCGCCGTGGAGCGCGGGGAGGATATGTTCATCCCCAACGGCGGCTTCGTCCCCCAGGCCGGGGACAAGCTCTATATCATCGGCCAGCCGGAGAGCCTGGACCAGTTTTTGAAGCTGCTGGGCCGCTCCACCTCCAAGGTCAGGCACGTGATGCTCCTGGGCGGCGGCAAGATCGCCAACTATCTGGCGGGCCGTCTGGTCAAGATGAAAATGAAGGTGAAGCTTATCGAGCTGCGGGAGGACAAGTGCCGGGCCATCAGCGAAAACCTGCCCAACGTCACGGTCATCTGCGGGGACGGCACAGACCAGGAGCTGCTGGAGGTGGAAAACATCTCCGCCTTTGACGCTTTTATTGCCCTCACCGACCGGGACGAGGACAATCTGATCATCTCCCTGTACGCCGCCCAGCGAGGCCTGCCCAAGGTGGTGGCCAAGTGCAACCGGCAGAACTACACCAGCATCGCCAATTCCGTGGGGCTGGAGAGCATTATTTCCCCAAAGCTCATTACGGCGGAAAACATCCTGCATGTGGTCCGGGGGATGCAGAACTCCCATGGCAGCGTAATGAACGCTCTGTACCGCATTGCCGACGGCAAGGCAGAGGCTATGGAATTTATCGTCTCCCCCTCCACCCGGAACCTGGGGGTGCCCCTGAAGGATTTGCGGCTGAAGCCCGGTATCCTGATTGCCGTGATTGTGCGCAAGGGCAAAATCATTATTCCGGAAGGCTCCACCTTCATCCAGGAGAAGGACTCCGTCATTCTCATTTCCCGCAACAGCGGCATTCTGGATTTGAACGACATCTATGCCAGCGCGGACCAGCCCGCCGCCGGAACGGGAGGGAAAGCATGAATTTCCGCGTGGTGTTCAAGCTCATCGGACGCATCCTGCTCCTGCTGGCCGGAAGCATGGTCCTCCCCCTTGTGGTCGCCCTGCTCTACCAGGAGAGTCCCTTTCCCTTTTTGTCCAGCATCCTTCTGCTGGGCCTCATCGGCGGCGGGCTGTCCGCCCTGCCCGCCAACAACCGCTTTTACGCGCGGGAGGGATTTTTTGCCGTCGCCCTGATCTGGCTGCTCACCGGCGTGGCCGGGAGCCTCCCCTTTCTGTTCTCCGGCGAGTTCGCCACCCCCATCGACTGCATTTTTGAGTCCTGCTCCGGCTTCACCACCACCGGGGCAACGATCCTGACCGTCATTGAGCCTCTGCCCAAGGGCATCCTGTTCTGGCGGGCCTTCACCCACTGGCTGGGCGGCATGGGTGTGCTGGTGCTGGCAACGGCCATCGTCCCCTCCTTAGGCATCCGGTCCCACTACCTCACCCAGGCGGAGACTACCGGGCCGGTGTTCTCCAAGCTGGTGCCCAAGCAGTCCCAGACCTCCAAAATTCTCTACAGCATCTATTTCACCCTCACCGTCATTGAGACTGTGTTCCTGCGCATCGCGGGAATGCCCTGGTACGACGCGCTGATCCACTCCTTCTCCACCGCCGGCACCGGCGGCTTCTCCAACCGGAACGCCAGCGTGGGGGCCTACAACAGCGCGGCCATCGAGCTTATCATAGCCATTTTCATCCTGCTGTTCTCGGTCAACTTCGCCCTCCACTTCCTGCTGCTGTGCCGGAAGTTCCGGGACGTGCTGGAGAGCGACGAGCTGCGGTTCTTCGCTGTGACCGTCGCCGGAAGCACCCTGCTCATCGCCGTCAACATCCAGCCCCAGTATGAGAGCTTTCTCCAGGCTTTGCGCTATTCCTTCTTTCAGGTGACCTCCATTATTTCCACCACCGGCTTTGCCACGGCGGACTTTGTCCTCTGGCCCTCCTTCTCCCAGGCTATCCTGGTGCTGCTGATGTTCGTGGGGGCCTGCGCCGGGTCCACCGGCGGCGGCATGAAATGCTCCCGCATCCTGATTTTGCTCCGGTCCATCCGCCGGGAGATCAACCAGATCATTCACCCTGGCATGGTGGAGGTGGTCAAGCTGGACGGCAAGGTCGTGGAAGAGAAGGTCATCCGGACCATCAGCATTTTTATCGGCTGCTACATTCTGGTGGTCCTGGGGGCCATGCTGGCCCTGACCCTGGACGGACATAACTTCACAGTAGCCTTCAGCTCCGCCCTCACCTGCGTGAGCAACGTGGGTCCCGGCCTGGACGCAGTCGGTCCCACGGGGAACTTTGCGGCCTTCTCCGGGCCGTCCAAGCTGCTCATGTCCCTGTGCATGATTATCGGCCGTCTGGAGATTTTCCCGGTGCTGGTGCTGTTCAGCCGGGGCGCCTGGCGCAAGACCTGAGGCGCGCCTATGGAGCTTACGGTCAACACGCCTCTCACCCAGCTCCCCGGCATCGGAGAGGCCAGGGGGAAGAAGCTGGAAAAGCTGGGCCTGCGTCAGGCGGGGGATTTTCTGCATTTTTTCCCAAAAAACTACGAGGACCGCCGGAAGGTCTGGACCATCCGCACCGCCCCCCTGGAGGGCAAATGCTGCATCCGCGCCCTGGCGGCCCAGACGCCGGTCCTGTCCCGCGTCCGGGGCGGGCTGGAGCTGGTCCGGGTCCAGGTCGTGGACGACAGCGGCAGTCTGTGGCTCACGTTTTTCAACCAGAGCTATGTCCAGCGGGCCATCCAGCCGGGGGAGGAATATATTTTTTACGGCGCGGTCGAGCAGATGGGAAGCCGCCGCTCCATGACCAACCCGGTATTCGAGCGGGCGGACCGGCAGTCCGTCACCGGGAGCATTATCCCCATCTATCCCCTGACCGCCGGAATTTCCAATCACCTGATGCTCCAGCTTGCCCGGCAGACGGTGCCTCTGTGCGCCCGGCAGGTCCGGGAGACGCTGCCCGCGTCCATCCGCCGGGAACATCAGCTGGCCGGGGCGGAGTACGCCTGCCGGACGGTTCACTTCCCCCCGTCCTTCGAGGAGCTGGAGGTGGCCCGGCGGCGGCTGTGCTTTGAGGAGCTTTTTTGCCTGTCCCTGGGTCTGTCCCTTCTGCGGGGCCGGCGGCAGGACTGCTCCGGCGCGGCGCTCCCCCCCGCCTGCCTGGAGGATTTTACGGCCCTGCTGCCCTTCCCTCCCACCCAGGCCCAGCTGCGGGTCTTTGGGGAGATCGACGCGGATCTTTCCCAGAGCCGCCCCATGAACCGGCTCGTCCAGGGGGACGTGGGCTCCGGCAAGACGGCGGTGGCGGCCTACGCCGCCTGGCGCGCCATACAGGGCGGGTATCAGGCGGCGCTGATGGCCCCCACGGAGGTGCTGGCCGCTCAGCACGCCAACTCCCTGAACACGCTGCTGGAGCCGGCGGGCATCCGGGTGGGGCTGTTTCTGGGGTCCTCCACGGCCAAGGAGAAGCGGGAGGCCCGAAAAGCCCTGGCGGCGGGGGAGATCCAGCTTGCCATCGGCACCCACGCGCTGCTGTCCGAGGGCGTGGAGTTTCAAAATCTGGCCCTTGTGGTGGCGGACGAACAGCACCGCTTCGGGGTGGGCCAGCGCTCCGCCCTGGCGGAGAAGGCCAAAACGCCCCCCCATGTGCTGGTCATGTCGGCCACGCCCATCCCCCGGACCCTGGCCCTCATCGTCTACGGCGATCTGGACGTATCGGTCATTGACCAGCTCCCGCCGGGGCGCACGCCGGTCAAGACCTACGTGGTCGGCGAGGACAAGCGGACCCGGATGTATAATTTCGTACAAAAACTGGTGGCCGAGGGGCGGCAGGCCTATTTGGTCTGTCCCGCCGTGGAGGGGGAGGAGGAACAAAACCTGAAGTCCGTGAAGGCCTACGCCCAGGAGCTTCAGACGAACATTTTCCCCCATCTGCGGGTGGGCCTGCTCCACGGCAAAATGCGCCCCAAGGAAAAGGACCGGGTGATGTCCGCCTTTGCCGCCGGGGAGCTTCAGATTTTGGTGTCCACCACGGTCATTGAGGTGGGGGTGGATGTGCCCAACGCGGCGCTGATGGTGGTGGAGAACGCGGAGCGGTTCGGTCTGAGCCAGCTCCACCAGCTCCGGGGCCGGGTGGGCCGGGGCGGGCACGAGTCCTTCTGCGTCCTGGTCACCGCCAGCCGGAACCCGGATTCCCTGGCCCGGCTCCGGACCCTGGCCTCCACCACCGACGGCTTCAGGATCGCCGAGGAGGACCTGAAGCTCCGGGGGCCGGGGGACTTCTTTGGCAGCCGCCAGCACGGCCTGCCGCAGCTGAAGGTGGCGGATTTTTCCGGGGATATGCGGGTGCTGCGCCAGGCCCAGGACGCCGCCCAGGCCCTTCTGGCCCAGGACCGGAACCTGTCCCGGCCGGAGCACGCCCCTCTGCTGGAACGGGTCCGGGAGTTATTTTCTGAAACACCGGGCATTTTTAATTAGGAGGAATTTTTATGACACACTTGGAAAAGGCAAAGGCCCTGCGGGGCGACACACAGACGCATTACAACTGCGCCCAGGCGGTCCTGGTGTCCTTCTGCGACAAAATCGGGCTGACCGAGGAGCAGGCCTATCAGACGGCCAGTCATTTCGGCTCCGGGATGCGCCACGGCTCCACCTGCGGGGTGCTGTCCGGGGGGCTGATGGCCCTGGGCCTGCTGGGCTATGACGAGAAGGAAGCCGCCAGTCTGCTGCGGCAGTTCCGGGAAGCCCACGGGGCCACGAACTGCGCCGAGCTGCTGAAAATGAGCCACGACCGGGGCGTCCCCCGCAAGGAGCACTGTGACGGTCTGGTGTTCGAGATGGTGGAAGCTCTGGAGCAGATTGCGGGTAAGAAGGAGTAAGCGGGGTTTCCCCCCTCATCCGTCACCGCCTGCGGCCAGACGGATGAGGGGGAAGAAGACCATCCATGCCAAAATTTTTCGACAGAATCCATTGACATTTCCCCAAAAATCAAGTATAATTTTTCCTGCTATCTATTCGTGAAAGCCGGAAACGGCGAATAAATCGAGGGAGCTGACATCGAACAAATTTCAGAAATGGGGGAGGATACATGTCCAACGAGTTGATCCGCCTGGTCAACTGCACTATGGCGTTTGACAACGAGGTCGTGCTCGACAACATCAACCTGAATATCCAAAACAAAGAGTTCCTCACGCTGCTCGGTCCCAGCGGCTGCGGCAAGACTACCACCCTGCGCATTATCGGTGGTTTTCAAACGCCCAGCTCTGGAGACATTTTCTTCGACGGCGTGAGGATTAATGCTGTCCCGCCTCATAAGCGGACCATCAATACGGTCTTTCAGAAATACGCCCTGTTCCCGCACCTGAACGTGTACGAAAACATCGCCTTCGGCCTGCGCATCCCCAAGGCCGGTCCGGACGGAAAAAAAATCAAGCTGCCGGAGGAGGAAATAGACCAGCGTGTTCTGGAGATGCTGGAGATCGTCAACCTGAAGGGCTTTGACAAGCGGCGTATCAGCCAGCTCTCCGGCGGCCAGCAGCAGCGGGTGGCCATCGCCCGCGCCCTGGTCAACCGGCCCAAGGTCCTGCTTCTGGACGAGCCCTTAGGCGCGCTGGACCTACGCCTGCGGAAGGATATGCAGAACGAGCTGAAGCGCATCCAGCAGGCAATGGAGATCACCTTCGTCTATGTCACCCACGACCAGGAGGAGGCGCTGGCCATGTCCGATACGGTGGTGGTGATGGACGGAGGGCAGATACAGCAGATCGGCTCCCCGGAGGACATCTACAACGAGCCGAAAAACGCCTTCGTGGCCGACTTCATCGGCGAATCCAACATCATTGACGGCATCATGCGCGCCGACGGCGTAGTCGAAATTTTCAATCGGAAATTCAAGTGCCTGGACGGCGGCTTTGCCCCCGACGAGCCGGTGGACGTGGTCATCCGCCCGGAGGACGTGGACATCGTCCCGGAGGACCAGGGCCAGCTGCGGGGCACGGTCACCAGCGTCACCTTCAAGGGGATGCAGTACGATATTATCGTGGATTTTTACGGCTTCAAGTGGCTGATTCAAACGACGGACCTGTCCCCGGTGGGAACGCGCATCGGCATCAAAATCGACCCCGACGGCATCCACGTGATGTCCAAAAGCCCGTATTCCGGCATGTTCGGCGATTACTCCTCCTACTCCGAGGAGTACGAGGAGATGGAGGAGAGCGGGGATGAGGAATAAGCTGTCTGGATTTGCCGTCCCCTATGTGATTTGGATGGCCCTGTTTGTCGTGATCCCCATTTTTATCATGGTGGTCTACGCCTTTACCACCGCAGAATTTGAAGGTACGCTGGACAATTTCGCCGCCATGGGCGTGTACTCCTCGGTGTTCTTCCGGTCCTTCCGGCTGGCTTTGATTGCCACGCTGGTGTGCCTGCTCATTGGCTATCCGGTGTCCTACTGGATGGCAAAAGAAGGACCCACCTTTCAGCGGGTGGCCATGGCCCTTATCATGCTGCCCATGTGGATGAATTTCCTGCTGCGGACCTACTCCTGGATGTCCATTCTGGAGAACAACGGCCTGCTCAACCAGCTTTTGGGCCGGTTCGGCCTGCACTTCCAGATGATTGGCACGCCGGGGGCGGTGGTGCTGGGCATGGTGTATAACTATCTGCCCTTTATGATCCTGCCCATCTACTCGGTGATCGTCAAGCTGGACCACAGTTTGCTGGAGGCCGCCCGCGACCTGGGCGCCAATTCCGCCGGGGTGTTCCGGAAGGTCATTCTGCCCCTGTCCCTGCCGGGGGTGCTGTCCGGGGTCACCATGGTCTTTGTTCCCTCGGTGTCCACGTTTGCCATCTCCCGCCTGCTGGGCGGCGGGACCCAGATGATGCTGGGCGACCTGATTGAACAGCAATTCCTGGGCGGGGCCTACAACCCCCATTTAGGCGCGGCCATTTCCATGGTGATGATGGTAGTCGTCGTTCTTTGCATGGTGGCGATGAACCACTTCGGCGAGGGCGAGGAACAGGCGGTGATGCTGTGAAAAAGCAAACACGGTTCGGAAGCCGGTTCTGCATGGGGCTGGTGTTCCTCTTTTTGTACGCGCCTATCCTTCTGTTGATCGTCTTTTCCTTCAACGCCGGAGACAGCAGCGCCGTCTGGAAGGGCTTTTCGCTGCACTGGTATCAGGAGCTGTTTCAGAACCGGCTGATTATGGAGAGCGTGTATATTACCCTGCTGGTCTCCCTGCTCGCCACCCTCATTGCCACCGTGGCGGGGACCTTCGCGGCCATCGGCCTGTACAGCCTGGGGCGGCGGAGACGGGAAGCCCTGATGACCGTCAACAACATCCCCATGATGAACGCGGACATTGTCACCGGCGTCAGCCTGTGCCTGTTTTTCGTGGCGTTTTTCCAGTTCTGGGGGCGCTTCGCCCACTGGGTCAACGGGGTCCAGAGCCTGTTTGAGCTGCCGGAGCGGCTGACCCTGGGCATGGGCACGCTTCTGCTGGCCCACATCGCGTTCAACATCCCCTATGTGATTCTGAACGTGGCCCCTAAGCTGCGGCAGATGGACAAGAACCTGATTGACGCGGCCCAGGATTTGGGCTGTACCTGGATGCAGGCCTTTTTCAAGGTGATGCTGCCAGAAATCAAATCGGGCATTATCTCCGGGGCGCTGATCGCTTTTACCATGTCCATTGACGACTTTGTCATTTCCTACTTCACCGCCGGTTCCTCCTCCTCCACCCTGGCCATGACCATCTACGGCATGACCAAGCGCCGCATCACCCCGGAGGTCAACGCGGTATCCACGCTTCTGTTCGTCTCGGTGCTGGTCCTGCTGGTCATCTCCAACCTCCGGGAGGTTTTGCAGGAAAAGCGGCCCACCCGGCACAAAAAGCGTTTTTCGCTCCCCGCGATTCCCGCCCCGGTCAAGCGGCTGGCGGCGGCGGGCGCGGTCTGCGCCTTTGTCCTTACGGTCTTTCTGCTGAACTCCGCCGCCACCTCCCAGCCGGTGGTCAACGTCTGCTCCTGGGGCGAGTATATCGACACGGACCTGATCGACCAGTTTGAGGAAGAAACAGGTATCCGGGTCAACTACCAGACCGCTGAGAGCAATGAGACGCTGTACTCCCTGCTGAAAAGCGGCGGCGCGGACTACGATGTGATCGTGCCCTCCGACTATATGATTGCCCAGCTGATTGAAGAGGGGATGCTGGAAAAGCTCCAGTACGACAAAATCCCCAACTATTCCCTGATTGACAGCCGGTTCAAGGACCTGTCCTGCGACCCCGGCAACGAGTATACCGTCCCCTACGCCTGGGGCACCTTGGGCATTATTTATAATACTGCCATGGTGGACGAGGAGATCACGAGCTGGCGCAGTCTCTACGACGACAAGTACGCCGGGAATGTGCTTTTAATCAACAACTCCCGCGACGCGCTGGGTGAAGCGCTGATGTGTCTGGGATATTCGGTCAACACCACCGACCAGGGGGAGATTCGGGCGGCTTATGAGCTGTTGGCTGACGCAAGCCGCCGCGGGGTGTTCCAGGGCAAGGTGATGGATGAGGTGTTCCAGAAAATGGAGGGCGGCAACGCCGCCATCGCCACCTACTACGCCGGAGATTACCTGTCCATGCTGGAGAACAACGAGGATTTGGCCTTCGTCATTCCGGAGGAAGGCTCTAACTGGTTTGTGGACTCCATGTGTATGCTGAAGGACGCGCCCCACCAGGACGCGGCCCATCAGTGGATCAATTTCATCGCCTCCACTCAATCCAACCTGGCCAATATGGACTATATCGGCTACGCCTCCCCCAACCGGGAAGCTCTGGAGCAGTACCCGGCTTATTACGAAGAGCTGTACGGTGAGGAGCTGGATATGGAGCTGTATGAGATCATGGCCGCTTCTCCGGAGACCCTGGAGCGCTGTGAGGCCTATTTGAACCTGTCCCCCGCCACCCGGACCTTGTACAACGAGCTTTGGACGCAGCTGGGAATATAAATCCCCCCGGCGCGGCAAACTACCTCCGCAAGTTACTGCACATTGATTTGAGGAGGTTTGCACTATGGGCAAGAAGCAAAAAAAGCGTCAGGAGAGCGATTTGGACGAGGTCCTGCTGGGTGTGCCGCCCCTGCGCGGGGTGAACAAAACCGACCCGGAGTACAACGCCCTGCCCCCCATCGGGGACGATCCGGTGGAGATGCGGATGAAGTGGGAGAGCCACGAGACCTGAGTTTTTCGGGCTTGTCTGCATTGTTCACAAATTATTCATGGAATATCCCAAATTTCTTGATAATTTTTCCTGGAGATGTGGTATTCTATTGATGGATCAAGGATCCAAACGTTTTTCTCCCTCTCTCCATTTGCGGCGGACCCCCCTCCGTCGCGCCGGACCCTCCCACAACGTCCGGCGAACTGGCTCCAGCCCTTCCCCCAAGGGCAGGAGCGACAAAAACCCTGGCGCTATGCGCCTCACTTCCGCCCCGCAAACGGACAAGCGTCCTGCGGGGCGGAAGACCATTTTAGGGGGTATGGGAGGAGGCTCTTCCCTCCCCCTTCGTTACCATCCCCTCTGCAAATTACCAACCGCCAATGTTTTCTCTTGCATAATTCAGGGAAAGCTTATATAATGGAGAAAATTATTTCTAAGGAGGGGACATGCTATGTCTCAGCAGGACTGGACGGTCAGCATCCAGGAATTTCAGGAAATGACCCGGAAATTTTACGCCAAGGAAATCAGCGTCAAAGACTACAAGGGCTTTTCGGGCTTTTTCGGCAGCTACGCCCAGCGGGGCGGGAATGCCAGTATGCTCCGTCTGCGGATGGCCGGCGGGCAGCTGACCAAGGAACGCCTGGCGTTCCTCACCAGCAGCATCCGCACCCATCAAATCAATAAGGTCCACTTTACCACCTGCCAGACGGTCCAGCTCCACAATCTGGACGAAAAAGCGGTCTGCGCCCTGGTGCCCGCAGCCCTGGACCACGGCATTATCGTGCTGGGCGGCGGCGGCGACTTCCCCCGGAACGTGATGGCTTCCCCTCTGTCCGGGGTGGAGCAGGGGGAGTATTTCGACGTGCTGCCCTGTGTCCAGAAAGCGGCGGACTATCTGCTCTCCCTCCTGGGGAACATCAAAATGCCCCGGAAGCTGAAGGTGGGCTTCTCCAACTCCCCCGCCAACGCCACCCACGCCACCTTCCGTGACCTGGGCTTCGCCGCCCGTCCGGATGGCACCTTTGACGTGTACGCCGCCGGCGGCCTGGGCAACAACCCCCGCATGGGCCTCAAGGTGGCCGAGGGGGTCCAGCCCTCTAAAATCCTCTACTATATCCAGGCCATGGTGGATACGTTTATTGCCCACGGCAACTACGAAAACCGGGCCAAGGCCCGCACCCGCTATATGCAGGAGTCCCTAGGCGAGGAGGGCTTCCGGCAGGCCTTTGGGGAAAAGCTCCAAGCGGTCCTGGAGATGGGCAATCTGGACGTGGCCATAGAACCCCAGCCGGTGCAAAAGACCGGCTCCGGTGAGCTTGCCGGTCCCCGTGTGCTTGCCCAGAAGCAGCCCGGCCTGTACGCAGTACAGTGGCACCCCATCGGCGGCTCCCCCGCTCCGGAGCAGCTCATTGCCCTGGAGGAGACGATTCGGGACATGGACCAGGTGGAGGTCCGCCTGGCCCCCGACGAGACCGCCTATATCATCAATCTCACCGCCGCTGAGGCGGAAAAGGTCCTGGCCGTCACCGAGGGCGGCGCCAAAACGCTGTTTGAACGCTCTGTAGCCTGCATCGGCGCGTCCATCTGCCAGGTGGGAGCCAGGGATTCCCAGGGCCTGATGGAGCGGCTGGTGGAGATGGCACGGGAAAAGGGCTTTGCCGATGGCGTTCTGCCCTGCATCCACATCTCCGGCTGTACCTCCTCCTGCGGCACCCACCAGATCGGTGCGCTGGGCTTTCACGGCGGTGTGAAGTCCATGGACGGCAAGCCTCAGCCGGCGTTCACCCTCCACATCGGCGGCGAGGACGGCCAGGGCCAGGAGCAGTTCGGCACTGTGACCGGCGTGATCCTGGAACAGGACATTCCTGGATTCCTGGCGGACCTGGGCGAGCTGGTCCAGAGCGCCGGGACCACCTATGACGTGTGGATCAAGGACCACAAAAAGGACCTGCTGGCGCTGGCCAACAACAAATATCTGGTGTAATTGTAAAAACGATACCAAAAAGGGGAATGCAGTCCGCATTCCCCTTTTTCTATAAAACTGGCTGCCGGAACTCGATGGACACCGTGAGCCGCCCGCCGTCGTACTGGGCCGAGATGCTTCCGCCCATCTGTTCCACCAGGGTCTTGGCGATGGACAGCCCCAGGCCTGTGGAGCTGCGGCCGGTCTCTACGGTAAAAAAGCGGTCAAACAGCCGGGCGGTCTGGACCTCACCAATTTGGGCGGTCCGGTTGGAAAATTGGATGGTCCCCTGGCTGTCCAGAGATATGTTTAAATCTCCGGCGCTGTATTTCAGGGCGTTCTGAAAGAGATTGCCCAGCACGCGGGACAGCGCCCCGCGGTCCAGGCTCCGGACCACCCGCTCCTCCGGCATGGTGATGACGGGGGTGATGCCCTGGGCGCATAGCACTGCGTAAAAGGACGCCGCGCTCTCCTCCAGGGCGGCTTTCAGGTCCACCGGCTCTAAATGCAGCTCCTCCCCGGCGGAGACCGCCACCGAGTAGCGAAACAACTCCTCCGTAAGCTGCCGCATGGCCTGGACCCGCTCGTCCACCTGGGACAGACAGCGCTGGGCGGAATCCGGCAGTTCCTCCCGTTCTAAAAGCTCCAGGTAGCCCCAAATCGCGGTGAGCGGGGTGCGCAGGTCGTGGGAAATACTGGTGATGGCCTCTTTCAGCGCCCGGTCCCCGTTTTCGTACTGCTGCCGGGCCTGGCGCAGACGGTGCAGATGCTTGTTCAGCTCCGCCGCCAGCCGCCGGACGGCCCGGTCGCGGGTGCTGGTGAACAGCAGATTGTTGGTGTCCTGGTCCAGCCGTTCCCCGGTCTGCCGGGCGAGCTGGTCCAGGCTCCGGCACAGAAAAAACAGCTTCCACGCCAGTATTGCCGCCGCCAGAGCCAGTATGCCGCACAACAGCCAGGGGAGCATAGGAATCACCTCAATTCAAATCCTTCTTCCGGAACAGGACCACCCCCGCGCCGGTGCTGGCGGCTCCAACCGCCAGGGAGTACAGAATCAGCCGTCCGGACAGTCCATGCTCCAGGCCCGCCACAAGCTGCACGGTCTGACAGCCCGGCAGATCGTAAAAAAACTGATAAAGCTCCCGTCTCGGCCCCTGGACATAGAAGGGATTGGGGTGGGCTTCCTCTGTCACGATCTGACCGTCCTCCACGTACTGGCGGGCCGGATAGAACTCTGGCTCTGTCAGGCGGGAATTGAAAAAAATTCCTAAAAACAGCAGGAAATAGGCCAGAAAAATGCTGGCTACCGCCGTGACGGCCTTGTTCTGACAGAGCATGGAAATCAGGGTGAACAGCGCCGCAAGCGCGGCGGTCATCACAAAAGCACACAGAGTAAAAAACAGGATGGTGGACGCCGGTATCTGCAAAGGCCCCAGCAGAGGGAGCCCCACAGCCAGCACCGCCGCGATGTACCCCAGGCACAACAG
>CAJTOE010000054.1 GCA_910577805.1 uncultured Oscillospiraceae bacterium
ACTTTGCGGATGAAGTGTGCTATACTGAAGAAAACACCGCCAGCATGGAGTGTATAGCCAATGACAAAGATCCTGTTTGTGTGCCATGGAAACATCTGCCGCAGCCCAATGGCCGAGTTCGTGATGAAAGACCTGGTAAAGAAAGCGGGGCTGGAGTCGGAATTCCTCATCGAGTCCGCAGCCACCAGCACCGAGGAGATCGGCAACCCGGTCTACCCTCCGGCCCGCCGCAAACTGGGCGAGCATGGAATCGATTGTGCTGGCAAAACAGCCCGCCAGCTGAGGAACGAGGACTACGAGCGGTACGACCTCCTGATTGGAATGGATCGGGCCAATCTGCGAAATATGCACCGCATCTGCGGTGGCGATTTCGATGGCAAGCTGCATCTGCTGATGGAGTTTACCGACCGCCCCAGCGATGTAGCCGATCCTTGGTATACGGGTGACTTCGAAACTACCTGGCAGGATGTGTCAGTTGGGTGCAGCCGGTTGCTGGGTTGGCTCATAAGCCGGGATCAGAGCGGGGAGATCGTAAAATGAGTGAGCGGATAAAAAAACAGAAAGATAACATCACAATTCGATCCAGTGCCGCTGAATATCTTACTTTTGTAGCGTCCACAGGCGATAGCGCAGAAAGCATCGAAATGCGTTACGAGGATGAAAATATCTGGCTTACACAAAAGATGATGGCGGAGCTGTACAATGTAGATGTACGAACCATCAATTACCACATCGGCAAGGTGTTCGAGGATTCCGAGTTAGAGGAGAGGTCAACTATCCGAAAATTTCGGATAGTTCAATCTGAGGGGAGCCGTCAGATCAGCCGCGAGGTAAATCACTATAATTTGCAAATGATTATTGCCGTGGGCTTCAAAGTGAACAATGAACGTGCTGTTCAGTTCCGCAAATGGGCCAACGCCATTGTGAAGGACTACACGATCAAGGGCTGGGTCATGGACGAGGAACGGCTGAAAAATGGCGGTACCGTTCTGACAGAGAAATATTTTGAGGAACAGCTGGAAAAAATCCGGGAGATACGGCTGTCTGAGCGGAAATTCTATCAGAAAATCACAGACATCTATGCCACAGCTCTTGACTATGACAGAACGGCAAAAACGACTAAGGATTTTTTCGCAAAAGTCCAGAATAAGATGCATTTTGCTGTTCATGGACATACCGCCGCTGAAGTGATATACTATCGGGCTGATGCGGACCAGCCGCATATGGGTCTGACCTCCTGGAAAGAAGCGCCTCTTGGCAAGATTATGAAAAGCGATGTATCTATTGCCAAAAACTATCTGACAGAGGATGAATTGTATTCATTGGAACGTATCGTGTCCGCCTATCTTGATCTGGCAGAAGACCGGGCGCGGCGGCGTATTCCCATGACAATGGAGGATTGGGCAAAGCGGCTGGACATTTTCCTGATGGCCGATGACCGGGAAATCCTGACGAATGCTGGAACAATCACTGCCGAGATTGCAAAAGCTCATGCCGAAAGTGAATTTGAGAAGTATCGGATCATTCAGGACAGATTATATGAGAGCGACTACGACCGCTTTCTTGCTATGGAACAAGGTGCGGCCTCCGATGAGGATGGGCAATCCGGTCAAGGGATGACATTGCTTTGAAATATGAAAAATCGATTTTGCCGCCTTAGTCCAAAAACCCCAGCCTTTTATAAGGCTGGGGTTTTCTGCTGTCCGGAAAACATGCGCTTAAATCATCTGCTGCTTTTTCAAAAGACGGATATCCTCCCCGAAGAAATGCAGGACATGGTACTCTCCCTCCAGCCGGGAGACGATCGCAGGCGAGTAGCGCTTGGCCGCCGCCTCCATGGTCAGGTTGGAGGAAATCACCGTATGCCGCCGGGTGGAAAGCCGGCTGTTGACCAGCTCGTACAGGGCCGATTGCACAAAGGGGGTGGTCAGCTCACTGCCCAAATCGTCCAGAATCAGCAGGTCGCAGGACAGATACCGCCGTGCGTCGTCCCGCGCGGACTGCACCCCCTCCAAATCCCGCTGGAACTTGCGGTTTTCAAACTGAGCAAATACACTGACCGCCGTGTCATACACCACCGACCGCCCCTGCTGGGACACGGACCGGGCGATGCAGGCGGACAGAAACGTCTTGCCCAAACCGGGGGGGCCGCTCAAAAATAGGTTTTTCAGCGGGAACCGCCCGAACTTTTCCGCGTAATTGAGACAGACCTCGTAGACCAGCTCCATGTTGGCGCGGGGGGAGGTGGACTGGCCCGGCCAGATGTTTTGTCCATAAAAATCCATCTGGAAGCTGTCAAAGGACTGCTCCCCCAGCAGCAGGAGCTTGGACAATTCCTGGAACTGCTCCTGGGCGCACAGCTCCTTCAGGCAGCTGCACATCTCCGTCCCGCGCCAGCCGCTGTCGCCGCACAGCGCACAGGCGGGCTTGTTCTCCAGCGCGTCCCGCGCCATGCCGATGCCCTCCAGAAGATTCCCGTACTCCTCCTGGAGCGCCAGGCTGTCGCTGCGGAGCCGCTGCATGTCCTCCACCGGGCTGACGCCCCGGCGTAAGGCCAGCCGGATCACCTCCGGCATGGTGCGCATCAACTGCTTGTCCAGCTCCGCCAGCCGGGGTTCCCTGGCGTATGCGGCTTTTCGCCGCTGTGCCAGCTGGTCCGCACGGCGGCGGCGGTCCTCCTCCAGCCGGGCGGCGGCTCTTTGTATGATATTCGCGTCGTAAGCCACGGCTTATCCCTCCTCTTTCATCTGGTTCAGCAGCCGGCGCATCCGGTCCATGTCCTCCTGGGCACGCTGGCTGGCGGGTTCGGTGCGGCTGGGCGGCGGCGGGGGCTGTTTTCTCTGGTAGCTGCTGTCCCCATCTTCGATGGCCTGGACTGTGTGCAGGCCCTTTTTGTGCCAGCCGCGTAAAATGCCGTTCATGTAGCTCCAGTCCATCGACTGCTTTTTCAGCACCGTCTTTTCGTAGGCCAGGCGCAACGCTCCGTCCTCAAAGCCCATATCCGTCCATGCGGCCACGTAGTCCCGTTCCCGCGCCACCAGGGGGCGGGGGGCGATGTCCAGCAGCCGCAGCACCTGACTGCCGCGGGAGCGGAGCATAGCTAACCGGTGCAGGTGGGCTTCCGCCAGCTCCGCGGTGTCGATGCCCTGGCGGGACCACCGGAAGCACTCCCGGCTGATCTGGGACAGGAATGGCCGCCGTCCTGGGCCGTATTTACGCTCCTGCTCCTCCACACACCAGCTCGCCGCCATCAGGATGACCTCCGGCGGGAGAGCCAGGTGGTCGTAGAGGGTGAAAAGGGTTTTCAGGTCGTTGGCGGTGAGCTTTTTGCCCAGCCGCCGTTCCACCTCGTCGGCCAGGGGGGGGAACGTAGAACCCTCCTGACGCAGGGCGGCGGACAGGTCCTCGGAGGAATATTCCGGGGGCGGTTGGTCTGCCGGAAGGACCGGCGGGGGCGGTGCGTCTGGTGCAGGCATCGCGGCGGGTTCCGGGGCCAGGCCGATGGAGGCCAGAGCGGCCTGGGCGGTCTGGAGCCGGGCGCTGGGCCAGGGGAGGCCGTCCAGGGACCCCCGGCGCAGCAGGTGGAGGTAGAGCAGGGCGGCGTCGCCGCTGTCCAGCCGGAGCAGCCGGTCCGCCGCCTGGCCGGACAGGGCCAGGACGCTGCCGGGGAGCAGAACTTCGGGCATCGTACCTCCTCCTTTCTTGGGGACAAAATTCGCGTCAATTTGCGTAAGGGTATTATACCTGTTTCCGGGGTGGTTTGCAAGGTGGGTTTGCGGCGGGGGGTGAATCCCCCCAAAAAACCGCCGCCAGTTATAACCGCCCTTGTCCCACACATACAGTACTGGGAGGGGACGGCAGCGCCCCCGGAAAGGAGGGGCCGCTTTTGGAGAAAAAACAACTGTCCGCCGGAGGGAGCGCCCTGTTTTTGACCGCGCTGGGGGCGGTCTCCCATGTCCTGGCCTTCTGCTACCGGGTAGCTCTGTCCCGGATGGTGGGCGCGGAGGTCATGGGCCTGTATCAGCTGGTCATGCCTGTGTACTCCGTACTGCTCTCCCTCACGGCGGTGGGGCTGACTGCGGCGGTGTCCAACCTGACCCCCCAGTACATGGCTTTTCACAACGCCGCCGGTGTGCGCCAGACCGTCTCCGCCTGCCTGCGGGCCTTTTTTCTGCTTCTGTTCCCCATCGGCCTGACCGTCATCCTGGCCTATGACCCCATTTCCGTGTACATCCTGGGGGACGCGCGCACCCAGCTGGGTCTGGTCTTACTCATTCCCTGCGTGGCCCTCACCGGGGTGGAAAACATCCACAAGCACTTTTTCTACGGCGGGGGCTATGTCCGCCCTCCGGCTATAGTAGAGCTGCTGGAGCAGTTCATCCGGGCCGCGGCTGTGCTGGGTCTGCTGTGGCTCTTCCTGCCCCAGTACCCGGAGCGCACTGTGGGCCTCATCGTCCTGGGCATGGTTTTATGCGAGGTGTTCTCCGCCGTCACCCTGGCTGTGCTGTTCCGCCGGAAGCTGGTCCGGTCCGGCGGGCCGGGCGAGGCCCGGAACGTCCTGCGCCGCCGCATCGCCGCCATTGCGGTGCCGGTGGGGCTGACCTCTCTGCTGGGCAATCTCATGGGGGCCGCCAACGCCACCCTGATTCCCCGCAAGCTGGTGGAGGGCGGCATGGGCCGCAGCGAGGCCATCTCGGAGCTGGGGGTGGTGTGCGGCATGACCCTGCCCATGCTGGCGCTGCCCACGGTCTTTCTGGGGGCGCTGTCGCTGGTCATCGTCCCCCGGCTGTCCCGCGCTGCCGCCCTGGGCCAGTCCGGCGAGGTCCGGCGGCTGGCCTCCAAGGCCATTTCTGCTGTCTCTCTTTTGCTCCTGCCCGCAATGACCCTGCTGGTGGTGCTGGGCGGAGACGTCGGCGCCCTGCTGTTCCGCCAGAACGTGGGGGAGTGGCTGCTGCCCCTGGCCGCGGCCACAGCCCTGACCGGCTATCAGTCCACGCTCTGCTCCATTTTGAATGGCACAAACAAGCAGAGCTGGGTTGCAATCGTGACCATTTTATGCGATGCGGTCCAGCTTTTGTTCACCCTGCTCCTGATCCCGCGGGCGGGGATGGGGGGCTTTGTGGCCGGGGCGGTGCTGTCCTCCCTGCTGGGCACGGCGCTGACCCTGGTCCTGGTGGGCCGGGCCACTGGCCTGAAGCCCCGTATCTTCCAGTGGGTGACCGCCCCTGCGCTGGCCTCTCTGCTCATGGGGCTCAACTGCAATCTTCTGTTCCGATATTTAAAAGACCAGGGGCTCTCCCCGCTGCCGGCGGGGATGGCCTGCCTGATCTTTGGTCTGGTACTGTATGGAGCCGCCCTGCAAGCTCAGGGGGTCTGGGAGAAGCGGTAGCAGGTGGCGGTGTGCAGCGTCTGCCCCGCCCGCAGGAAGGGGTTGGGGAAGCCGTAGTGGTGCATCCCGTCGGGGAAGAGCTGGGTCTCCAGGCACACGGCGCTGCGCACCCCGAAGGGCACGCCCCCCTTTCCCATCTGCTGGGAGAGCATGTTGGAGGTGTACACCTGCATTCCGGGCTGGTCCGTTTCCACCGTCAGGACAATACCCGTCTCCGGGCAGTACAGCCGGGCCGCAGACCGTCCGCACAGCACAAAATTGTGGTCATAGGCGAACGTCTCGCCGATGGGCTTTTCCTGCCGGAAGTCGAAGGGCGTGCCCTCCACTTCCAGCAGCCGCCCGGTGGGAAGGCCGTCCGGCCGGGTCTCGGTGCAGCGCTCCGCGCTGATTTGGAGGGTATGTCCGGAAACCGTGCCCGTACCGGCCAGATTAAAATAACTGTGGTTGGTCAGGTTGAGCGGGGTATCCTGGTCCGTCTCCGCCTCGTATGCGATACGCAAAACACAGTCCTGGGTCCAGGTGAAGGAGACCTGAAGCTCCAGCGTGCCGGGGTAGCCCTCCTCGCCGTGGGGGGAGGTGCGGGATAAGACCAGCGTGTCGCCCCGGACCTGGCCCTGCCAGAGCTGCTTGTCAAAGCCATACTGCCCGCCGTGCAGGTGGTTTTCGCCGTCGTTTTGGGCAAGCTGAAAGGCCTGGCCGTTCAGGAAGAAGGCCCCGCCGCCGATCCGGTTGGCGAAGCGGCCGATGGTGGCGCCCACATAGCCGTCACCGGCCTCGTACTCCTCCACCGTGTCGTAGCCCAGCACCACGTCCACCAGCCGGCCGCTCCGGTCGGGGACGCACAGGGACTGGACCGTCCCGCCGTAGTCCAGAACTACGGCGCAGGCTCCATTGGGGTGGTGCATTCGGTAGGCGGTGACAGGAGCGCCCCGCCGGGTGTGTCCAAAGAGCTGAGATGTGATGGGCATACAAGCAGCCTCCTAAGCTTCCGCAGATTCGTCCGGTTCCGTTTTTTGGGGTTTTAAACGCGCCGTTACGTCCTCCTTCAGAAGGGTGTACAGCACCGACGCGGTGGGGACGCTGAGCAGCACCCCCGGCAGGCCGAACAGCCCGCCGCCCAGGGTCACAGCGGTCAATACCCAGATGCCGGGCAGTCCAATGGAGGTGCCCACCACCCGCGGGTAAATGACATTGCCCTCGATTTGCTGCAAGATTCCCAGGAACACCAGGAAAATAAGGGCGCGTATGGGGGAAATCATCACCAGCAGGAAGGCGGACAGGCCCGCGCCCGCGTAAGCTCCCACCACGGGCACCAGGGCGGAGGCCCCAACAATTACGCCAATCAGGGGGGCGTAGTCCGCCTGGATGAAGAGCATCCCCAGTGCGCACAGTGCGCCCAGAATACAGGCCTCGGTCAGCTGGCCGGACACGAAGCTGGTAAAGGTCCGGCCGGTCAGCTCGGCTACCCGGATAATGGGGTCCACATACCGGGACGGGGCGTAGGCCCGCAGGAGCCGGGCGCACTGGTTCGATAACTTCTCCCGTCCGGCCAGCATGTAGATGGAGAACACGATGGACAGGGTCAGGGTCACGACCACGGAGATCAAGCTGCTGGTAATGGCCATCACCTGGGACAGGGTGTCTGTCAGGGCGGTCATGGCCTTGTCCAGCACCGTGCGCAGGTGGCTGCTCAGGCCGGTGAAATCAAAGGCCTCCTGATCGAAGTAGGCCAGCAAATCGTTGACCAGATGCTGGAAATTGGCGATATAGCCCCCCAGGCCCTCGGCGAACAGGGCGATGCTGTGGGCCACCTGGGGCAGGACCAGGGCGAACAGCAGGGCGATGGCTAGAATCAGGGCCAGATAGGCGGTGGTGACCGCCAGGGGCCGGCTGAGGCGGTCCGCCGATTTTTTGGGCAGGATCCGTTGGTAGAGCCGGTCGAAAAACAGGCAGGGGCGGGTGAGGACGAAGGCAATGGCGAAGCCCAGATAAAAGGGCCGCATGGCCGCAAGCGCCTGGCTCAGGAAGCCCCACAGCACGTCGAATTTCAGCAGGGCCAGCACCAGGAATACCGTATAGGTGATAATAAGCAGGATAGATTTCAGCAGATTTTTGTTCATGGAAGCTCCCTCGTTTTCTGGAGATAGATACGGCGGCACAGGGGCAGCGCCGCACAGCAGGCAAAACCCTCCGCCAGAGGGAAGGCCAGCCACACCCACTCCGGGGCGAAGCGGACAAAGCCGTAGGCCATGGGCAGCAGCAGGACGAGCTGGCGCAGTACGGCGGTCAGCAGGGCCAGGCGGCTCTTGCCCAGGGATTGAAAGGCGGCGCAGCTCACAAAACAGCCCGCGGCAAAGGGGAAGTTCAGTCCCGCAATGCGCAGGGCGGCCAGACCCAGGGTCATACCGGCCCCCTCCGCCCGGAAGCCGTATTGCAGCAGGGGCGGTGCAATGAGAAACAGCAGCAGGCTCCCAGCCGCCGCCACGCCGCAGGCCATTTTCAGGCCGAAAATCAGCCCGTCCCGGACCCGCTGGCGGTCCCTGGCCCCGAAATTGTAGCTCAGGATGGACACCAGGGCGTTGTTGATGCCGTTGACCGGCATAATCACAAAGGTCTGGACTTTGAAGTAGACCCCCATGGCCCACACCGCCTTCGTGGCCCACAGGTTCAGGATCTGGTTCATGCCCAGGGTCATCACACTGTTCAGCCCCTGCATCAGGGCGGCGGGGGCGGCAATGGACAGGATCTCCCCCAGCACCTTGCCCTGGATCCGGAAGTGCTTTAACGTAATGGGGAGCTGTTCTCCCAGCCGGGAAATGAGGACCAGCCCCACCAGCCCGCCGGTGATCTGTCCAATGACGGTGGCGACGGCGGCGCCCTTCACCCCCATGCCGAAGCCGAAAATCAGCACCGGGTCCAGGATCAGGTTGACCACCGCGCCGGAGCCCTGGACGATCATAAAGCCCTTGGGGTTGCCGGTACACTGCAAAATGCGCTCGCAGAAAAATTGCAGGCATTGTCCAAAGCACATGCCGCAGCAGATGGACAGGTATTCCCGGCCCAGAGCGGCGACCACCGGGTCGGAGGTGGACATGCGGAAGAACGCCCCCGCCCCCAGCAGGCCGAAGGTCAGAAAAATCAGCGCGTTGACGGCGTAGAGGAACAGCCCGTGGTGGACCACCGTGACTGCGGAGGTTTTATCGCCCTGGCCCAGGCGCTTGGAGAGGGTGGCGTTGAAGCCCACGCCCAGGCCTACGCAGCAGGCGATCATCAAAAGCTGCACCGGGTAGGCGTAGGACAGGGCCAGAAATTCCTGATCCCCCACCTGGGCCACGCAGACGCTGTCCACCATGTTGTACAGCGCTGAAATCAGCATGGAGCACATGATGGGCAGAGACATAGTCACCACAAGGCGTTTGATGGGCATAGCGCCCAGGATGTTGTCACCCATAGAGCAGCTCCGAGGAGATTTCTGCCAGGGAGTGGACCCCGCACATGGACATTGCGTCCTCCAGCTCTCCCTTGAGCTTTTGGGTGAGCAGGGCCACGCCCTCCTCCTGACCGCCATAGACCGCGGTGACGTAGGGCCGGGCCAAAATAGCCGCGTCCGCCCCCATAGCCAGGGCCTTGCACACATCCAGACCGGAACGAAGTCCGCCGTCCACCAGGACCATCATCTGGCCCTTCACCGCCTGGGCGATGGCGGGCAGGACCTGGGAGGTGGCAGGGGTCCCGTCCAGCACCCGGCCTCCGTGGTTGGAGACGACGATGCCCGCCGCACCGGCCTCCAGGGCTTTCTGCGCGCCCCGGACGGTCATGATGCCTTTTAGAATAAAGGGCACCTTGGCGTATTCAATGATTTCCCGCAGCTCCGCCACGGTCTTGCTCCCGGCGGGGGGCGTGAGGCCCTTCAGGAAGGGCAGACCCGCCGCGTCGATGTCCATGGCAAAGACTTTCGCGCCGCAGGCCTTCGCCGCGTCCAGCTTGGCGAACACGGTGTCCCGGTCCCAGGGTTTTACCGTGGGGATGCCCCGGCCTCCGGCGTCTCCGATGGCCTGGGCCGCGGCCTGGAACACGGAGGGGTCCGTGCCGTCGCCGGTGAACGCGGCGATACCGGCCTTGTTGCAGGCGGGGACCAGAATGGTGTTATAGGCGGAGTCGTCATATTTGCCGCCATAGTGGAGCTTGACCGCCCCCACCGGCCCGGCAAATACGGGCAAATCGTAGCGCTCGCCGAAGAAGTCGAAGCTGGTATCCACAGGGCCGTTGGCGCAGATGGTGTCCATGTTAAGGCAGACCTGCTGCCAGCCCTCATAGTTGCGCTGGGCCACGGTGCCGGTGCCCTTTGCGCCGGGGCCGGGCATGGAGGCCCCGCAGGCCTTGCCGTTGCAGACAGGGCAGGCCTTGCAGTAAGGTCCGCTGCAAGTGCGGGCGGCGGCTAAAACATCCTGATATGTCATAAAATGCTCCCCTTTCTTTTTTTGAATTGTATCCTGAAAATGAAAATCCGTCAAGTCATCTGTGGGGGGATTTGGAGGTGACTGGCAGTCTCAGTGAGATGGCCCGCCCGGGGGGGGCGAGGGCATTGGAGGTGACTGAAAATCTCAGCAAAATGGCCCGCCCAGGGAGTCGGGCCCCACAGATTGGTCGGTGCCCCTCCCCCCCCTCATCCGTCTGGCCTCCGGCCAGGTCCCCTACCCCCTCTGTCTCGCTACGCTCGACATCTCCCCCTGACAGGGGGAGTCGGCCTTCCCCCGCCAGGGGGGAAGGCTTATCGGTGCGCCTACCGAGACTACTATGCAGTCATGCAAGTGCTAGTGTTGGAGCCTTCCCCCATAACGGAGAAGTGAACTGTGGGACCCGACCCCCTGGGCGGGTCATTTCCCCACAGACTTCCGTTCACCCCTCCCGCGTGCAGTCACTCCTTACCGTGGATACGGCGTGCGCTCTTTGGTCAGGCCCAGAAGGTAATCCACACTGGTGTGATACAGTTCCGCCAATCGAATCAGAATTTCCGGTGACATCGAATTTGCGCCAGTCTCATAGGCGGAATACGTGCGTCGGTTTACCCCCAGGTAATCTGCGACATACTGCTGTGTCCAGTCGTGGTCCTCTCTTAGATTGCGTATATTATAATAAATCACGAGATTCACCCCGGATTTATTATATATGCCAGTATTTATGCCATTGACTTTTGGCATAAATACTGGCATAATATTTTTGAGGTGATAAGAATGAAAGAAAGTGAATTAGAGAATAAACATTCTTGTTATATAAAATGTTTTTGTGATAAAATTCATAAATTTCGCATACTAAAAAATCTGTCTTTGCATGAGCTGGCAGAGCGTAGCGGTTTGCCGTTGAAGATGCTGGAAGCGCTGGAGCGGGGTGTTATTCCGGAAGAAATGTTGATAAGTGATGCTTACTATTTGGCAGAAGTATTTCAATGTGAAATGAAAGAATTGTTCCAATAAGGGCCGCCCCGAAGGGCGGCCCTTACTTGTTTCCTCTCAACCAGTATCAATCAGCACATCTTCGCGCCGGCGGGAATCTTGTCGTCCAGCATCAGCAGATTCAACCGCTCCTCGCCCTGCTCGGTGTGGACGGCGGAAATCAGCATCCCGTTGGACTCCAGCCCCATCATCTTCCGGGGCGGCAGATTGACAATCGCCATCAGCGTCTTGCCCACCAGCTCCTCAGGCTTGTAGTACGTGGCGATACCGGACAAAATCTGCCGGTCTGCGCCGGTGCCGTCGTCCAGGGTGAACTTCAGCAGCTTGGCGGATTTCTTCACGTTCTCACAGGCCTTGACCTTGACCGCACGGAAATCCGACTTGCAGAAGGTATCGAAATCCACCTTCTCCTCCGTCTGCGGCTCCACCTCCAGGGCGGGGAGCGCGGCTTTTCTGGCCTGGGCCGCGGCTTCCTCCAGCTCCGCCAGAGCCTTGTCCATATCAATGCGGGGGAACAGGTTCTCCCCGCGGACCACAGACACGGTTTTCGGCAGGACCGCCCACTGTCCGGCGCTCTCCCAGGTGCAGCTGGCCCCGTCCGCGCTTGCACCGATCTGGCGCAGGATTTCCGCAGAGGAGGTGGGGATGAACGGCGTGAGCAGAATCGCGCAGACCCGTAAGGTCTCCAGCAGATTGTACATCACGCAGGCCAGCCGGGGACCGTTGGCCTCCATGTCCTTTGCCAGCACCCAGGGGGTGTTTTCGTCAATATACTTGTTGGCCCGGCCAATCACCTTGAAAATCTCCGCAAGGGCGTTGTGGATGGCGAACTTTTCCATCTGCGCCTCGTAGCGGTCCCGCAGGCCCTTGACCATCGCAACCAGCTCGTCGTCCATCTCCCCTTGGAAGCGCTGCTCGGCGGGGAGCTGCCCGTCAAAATATTTGCCCACCATGGACACGGTACGGCTGAGAAGATTGCCCAAATCATTCGCCAGGTCTACATTGATCGTCTGAATCAGCAGCTCATTGGAGAAATTGCCGTCAGAGCCGAAGGGGAAGGTCCGCAGCAGGAAGAACCGCAGCGCGTCTACCCCGAATTTCTCCGCCAGCAGGTAGGGGTCCACTACGTTGCCCTTGGACTTGGACATCTTGCCGCCGTCCAGCATCAGCCAGCCGTGGCCAAAGACTTTCTTGGGCAGAGGCTCACCCAGGCTCATGAGGATGGCGGGCCAGATGATGGAGTGAAACCGGACAATTTCCTTGCCCACGATGTTCACGCCGGGCCACCAGCCCTTGTCGTAGTCGTTGTATTTGTCGTTGCCGTAGCCCAGGGCGGTGATATAGTTTGCCAGCGCGTCAATCCACACGTAGACCACATGCTTGGGGTCGAAGTCCACCGGGATACCCCAGGTGAAGCTGGTCCGGGAAACGCACAGGTCCTCCAGGCCGGGCTTGATGAAGTTGTTGACCATCTCGTGGACGCGGGAGCGGGGCTCCAGAAAATCTGTGTTTTCCAGCAGATCCTGGATCTTGTCCGCGTACTTGGACAGCCGGAAGAAATACGCTTCTTCTTCTGCGTCCTGGACCTCCCGGCCGCAGTCGGGGCACTTGCCGTCCTTGAGCTGGGTCTCGGTCCAGAAGCTTTCGCAGGGCTTGCAGTATTTTCCGACGTATTTGCCCTTGTAGATGTCGCCGTTGTCGTACATCTTCCGGAAAATCAACTGAATGGATTTTACGTGGTAGCTGTCCGTGGTGCGGATGAAGCGGTCGTTGGAAATGTTCATCAGCTTCCACAGGTCCAGCACGCCGCCGGGGGCGGAGACGATGCTGTCCACGAACTCCTGGGGCGTTTTGCCCGCCTCACGGGCCTTGTCCTCGATTTTCTGGCCGTGCTCGTCGGTGCCGGTGAGAAACAGCACGTCACAGCCCTGGAGGCGCTTATAACGGGCCAGGGCGTCGGTGGCGACGGTGCAGTAGGTGTGGCCGATGTGGAGCTTATCGCTGGGGTAATAGATGGGTGTTGTGATAAAATACTTTTCCATAAAAATACTCCCTGTTATTTTTCTGCATCGAATGAAATATTTTGATTCTGGTTTTCTTGGTTATTTTCCGGCTCGTCCAGCGCCCCGGAGGGCATTCGCGGAGCCAGACAGTTTTGGGTCAAGGCGGCGCTCTGGGCCAGCAGATAGAAAATCAGCGCGGCAATCGCCATGATCTGGAAGGATTCGGGCCGGTCCGCCAGTGAGAGAAGCTGCAAATAGACCGCGCACCCGCTGAAAAACAGCGTGATGCGGGGGGCGGGCTTACGGTAGCAGCAGCTTGACACCGCATAGAGCGACACCAGTGTGGTCACCCAGCCCAGCAGGGACCAGGCGTACCGCAGCAGAAGCGGGTCGCTGGAGTGGGCGACATAGTAGTCGATAAGCATCAGCAGGGCCAGATAACCGGGAGGCAGACTGCCAATGAGCCAGCCGGAGGCGTTCAGGCCCCGGTAGTTGGACCGGCCAAAGATCAGGACGGAAGCGCCGGCGGCCAGGCACAGTCCCCCGCACAGCACGGCGATAGCGGGGAAGGGGACGGGGGGCTGGTCGGGGACCCACTGGGCCTGAAGCTCCTGGTAATCCAAAAAGGTGTTCATCAGGCCCAGGCCGCCCGCCGCCAGCAGCAGAAGCCCGGAGACGGACATGGCGGTGATATAGAGGGAGTTTGGGCAGTAGAAGGGGTTTGGCAGGGCGTCCGGTTCCGGGAGGGGGACGGAGCGGGAGAGAACCAGGAGCACCAGAGCCAGCAGGGCGCTCAGGAGGAGCAGGCCCAGGGTGGCGGGGTGGTCAGATTGGATGATGCCGGACTGGGGGTCCACAGCGGTGGAGAGCTGCCAGGTCCGCAGGGCGAAGCCGGCCAGTCCGCCGAGGACGGCCAGGGCTGGGAGAACGAGCGCTTTTTTCATGGAGAAGGCCTCCTAATTGGGGAAATAAAAACATACTTGACTATCATATAATAATTTTTGGAAAAATACAAGTGCGGCGGGAAAAAATCTGTGATTTACAGCGGAATGTTTGAGGTGCGTTGGACGTGCTGCTTCCGCCTTTCCCCCTCATCCGTCTGGCCTCCGGC
>CAJTOE010000055.1 GCA_910577805.1 uncultured Oscillospiraceae bacterium
AAAGGCCTGCCGCATCACGTCGGGGATGGTCTGGGCGTCCCGGACCAGGTACGTTGCCTTGGTGATGGGCATGGCGATGCCGGTAATGTCCACCTCCTGGAACGTGTCCCGGCCCAAAAGAGGTTCGCTGACGTTGCAGGTGAGAAAGACCACCGGGGAGGAGTCCATATAGGCGGTGGCGATGCCGGTGGTCAGGTTGGTGGCGCCGGGGCCGCTGGTGGCGAAGCACACCCCCACCTTTCCGGTGGACCGGGCGTAGCCGTCGGCGGCG
Organism: uncultured Oscillospiraceae bacterium; assembly: GCA_910577805.1. GTDB lineage: Bacteria > Bacillota > Clostridia > Oscillospirales > Oscillospiraceae > Lawsonibacter. The sequence goes on from CAJTOE010000055.1 coordinate 272, forward strand.
TGGGACGCGCCCTGCTCGTGGGCGGTCAGTACGTGATGTATTTTATCCTTGTAATTATACAGCTCGTCATAGACATTTAAGATGGTGCCGCCTGGATAGCCAAAGACGGTGTCCACCTCCTGCTCCAGCAGGCATTCCATGATGGCTTGGGTCGCTCGTATTTTCATAGTGCCTCCTTTGGTACGGTGCATGATTTGGCTCTGGGATTTTGCAGGGGGGTTAGGGGAGACGCTCAAAGACCATCGTTGCCTGGATACGGTCCCCGCCGCCCCAGCCGGAGCTGCCGCCGCTGGCGGTGGTGATGGTGTGCAGGCGGTAGCCCTTTGCGGCCTGCTCGTTGATCACGTCCTCCAGGTCTGTGAGGTTTCCGGAGCCTGTGCCCCAGAATTTTTCCTTCAAAGTCACTTGCAGCACGACATAGTGCAGATTTTTGCCGGAAGCGGTGGAAAACGTTGTGTAGTCAGTGTAATCGGGCATAATCAGACTCTCCTTTTCTTGTCACGGGGGGTACACCCTCATTCGTCTGGCCTGCGGCGGTGACGGATGAGGGTGAAGCCGAAGGGCTGCTCTACTTTACGAATCAAAGTTGGTAATGGCCCGAAAGCCGCCAAGACAGCTCATAGAAACGGCTCCTTAAATCTTGCCGCCGCCCTTTTGCAGGGCGATCACGCCGGTACGGACCACCTCCAGGATGGAGAAGGGCCGGAGCATGGATTCAAAGGTATCCACCCGTTCGGGGGTGTCGGACAGCTCCAGGGTCATGGAGGTGGGGGAGATGTCGGAGACCTTGGCCCCCATGATCTCGCAGATGGTCATAATATCCTGGCGGGTCTTGGTGGTGGCGTTGACCTTCACCAGCACCAGCTCACGGCCAATCATTTTGTCCTCCGGGATGGTCCGGACCTTGATGACCTCAATCAACTTGTTGAGCTGCTTTTCCACCTGCTCCACCACGCTGTTGCCGCTGTCCACAATGATGGTGATGCGGGAAAAATCCGGGTCGTCGGTGACCCCCACGGCCAGGGACTCGATATTGAACGCCCGGCGGGAGAAAAGACCGGTGATGCGGTTCAGCACGCCGGCCTGGTTCTCCACCAGGACTGAGATGGTCTGTTTCATCGGCTCTCCTCCTTTAATCGTTGGTGCCCACGTCCGGGTGGACCTTGCAAATCAGCAGGCAGCTGCCCTTCGTGCTCAGGAACTGGTCCAGCGCACGGTCCATACGGTCCTCGTCGTCCAAGAAAATGCTGGGGATGCCGTAGGCGGCGGCGATCTGGGCGAAATCCGGGGAGCCGTCCAAATCCACGCCGAAGGGGCCGTGATAGGGCGGGGTCTTTTGAATCTGGTGGACCAGCCCCAGCACATTGTTCTCAAACAGGACGATTTTCAAATCGATGTTCTCCGCCCGGACCGCCGCCAGCTCGTTCATTGCCATCTGGAAGGAGCCGTCCCCGCAGACCACCACCGTCTGCCGGTCCCGCTGGGCCACCTTGACCCCTATCCCGGCGGGCAGGGCGTAGCCCATGGTGCCCAGACCGCCGCTGGTGAGCAGACGGCCGTGCTTCTGAGGCAGGTATTTGCAGGTAAAGATTTGGTTCTGGCCCACGTCCACGCACACCACAGCGTCCTCCTGGAGCTTGCTGCCCAGACAGCGCAGCACAGTACCGGGGAACACATAGCCCTCCCGCCGGGGGAATACCCGTGCCAGCTCGGCCTTCCGGTAGTCCTGGAGCCTGGCCAGCCAGGCGGCGGAGTCGGTGACCGGCACGCCCCGGTCCAAAATCTGCCGCAGAATCACCTTCACGTCCCCCACCAGGGGCACGGCGGCCTGCATGTTTTTGCCGATTTCGGCGGGGTCCACGTCGATGTGGATGGTCGCCATCCGGCGCTCGATCTCGTCGGGCTGAACGATGGCCCGGTCCGCGGCCCTGGTGCCCACCATAATGAGCAGGTCAGATTTCGCCAGCGCCTTGTTGGCGCAGTGATTGCCGTGGGCGCCGATCATACCCATATTCAGGGGGTGGTCCGTGGGAAGGACGGATAAGCCCATCATCGTTTTGACTACTGGGATGGAACACCGCTCGGCCAGCTCGACCAGCTCGTCTCTGGCGTTGGCCAGCCACACGCCGCCGCCGGCACAGATAATGGGCTGCTTGGACCGGGCGATGGTGTCCACCACCCGCTTGATTTGCAGCTCATTGCCCTTGACGCTGGGCTTATAGCCCCGGATGCTCACCTGCTCCGGGTACTGGAAGTCCTGCAAATCCTGGTTCTGCACGTCAATGGGCACGTCGATGAGGACCAGGCCGGGCCGTCCGGTGGAGGCGATGTGAAACGCCTCCTTGATGATGCGGGGGATGTCGTTGGGATTTTTTACCAAATAGCTGTGCTTGGAGAAGGGGGCCACCGCGCCGGTGATGTCCACCTCCTGGAAAATATCCCGGCCCAGCTGCTGGCTGGACACCTGCCCCGTGATGGCCACGATGGGGATGGAGTCCAGGTGGGCGGTGGCGATGCCGGTGATCAAGTTGGTGGCTCCTGGGCCGCTGGTCACCATGCACACGCCTGCTTTCCCGCTGGTCCGTGCGTAGCCGGAGGCCATGTGGCCTGCGTTCTGCTCGTTGCGCACCAGGGTATAGCCGATGCCGTCCACGTCCTTCAGCGCGTCCACAATGGGGCAGATGGTAGCTCCGGCGTAGCCGAAGATATGCGTCACCTGCTCCATTTGCAGGCTTTTTATCAGGGCTTGCGCTCCCGTCATGCAAATCACCTCGATCAATAAAATAGGTTCCATTGGTTTCTCAACACGACAAATAAAAACAGCCTCGTCCCCGCTCGAAAGGACGAAGCTGTGCTCCGTGGTACCACCTAACTTCACAGCTATTTTTACAAAAAGCCGTGCGCTTAATGCCCCGCTATCGGGGGGCGGCCGGTTTCGCCTACTGGGAGGAACTCGGTTCAGCAAAACTGCTCACGGGTGAGGTTCAGCATTGGACTCCGGTCCGAGTGCTTGCACCATCCGCACCCTCTCTGAAGGACCCAAAATCCGCCTACTTGTCCGTTCATCGCGTTTTATCAGGATTTGTTCCTTATCTTACTCTGTTTCCGGCAGTTTGTCAATCGAAATTTTGTACAGGACCTCTTCCACTCTTTGGCATTGACTTGGGAATTGTGCCCGCAGCTCCGGGGCGGCGGAGGCCATCAGCCAGGGCCGGCCCGCCCGGCGCAGCATCGGCACGTCGTTGAAGTTGTCCCCAAAGGCCATGACCTCCTCCAGGGCGAGGTCCAGTGCGGCACAAAGCTGCTCCAGCCCGGAGCCCTTGTCCGCCAGGGTGAAGTCTAGCCATTTGTCCCCGGCCACCGCCGTCCGGAAATGCTGGGACCACCGGGGGGCCAGCACCGGCTCCATCTCCGCCGCGCCGAAGCGGCAGTAGGAGGACACTTTGATGATGTCCTCCGGGACCGCCTCCGGCCGGGGGACGAGCTGGATGTTGTTTCCGGTAAAATCCCGGATCACGCCCTCAATGTCGTCCTCCTTGGGGCACAGGTAGCTGGTGTTTGCGCCGGAAATCAGCACCTCACAGCCGGGGATGGCTAAAATCTCCCAGCTCAGTTCCTCTGCCAGCGCCCGGTCCATGACGGTCTTACCCAGCACCGGGCCGGGGTTGCCTGGGCCGTAGAGAATCGCGCCGTTTTCGCAGAGGTAGGGCAGCTTGTCCGCCGCCGGGGCGAAGAGCTGGCGCAGACTGTGGTACTGCCGCCCGCTGGCGGGACAGAACAGGATGCCCAGGGCTTCCAGGCGGTGGATTTCCTCAAAAATTTCCGGGGAAATGTGTTTGGCTCCGTTTTGCAGCAAGGTGCCGTCGATGTCGCAGGCAATCAGACGGACTGGCGGTTTGTTGTGCATGGCGTTGATCTCTCCTTCAATTATGGGTTGCCAACGGGGGGGACCCATGTTAAGATGTTAGTAAAGAGGTGTTTACTATGTCTTATGTCTTTCTTCACGGTCTGGGTCAGAACGCGCAGGCCTGGGACAAGGTCCAGAGCCATTTCCCCGGCGCGATCTGCCCCGACCTGGCCCAGTGCCCCGACTACCCCTCCCTGTACCAGACCCTGAGCGCACAGCTCCAGTGCGTCCCGAATCCGCTCTATCTGTGCGGGCTGTCCTTAGGCGGGGTGCTGGCCCTGGACTTCACCCTGAAAAATCCGGACCGGGTCCGCTCCCTGGTCCTGATCGGGGCGCAGTACAAAATGCCCAAAACCCTGCTCAGTCTGCAAAACGCGGTGTTGCGGCTGATGGGCCGGCGGGAGATGGTCCGGATGTGCAATTCCATGAAACATCTGGATTTCAGCGCGGAGCTGGGCCGGATATCCTGTCCGGTGCTGGTGGTGTGCGGGGAGAAGGACAAGGCCAACCGTAAAGCCGCCCAGGAGCTGAATTACCGTCTCATTCACGGGAAGCTGGAGGTGGTGGAGCGCGCGGGTCATGAGGTCAACGTGGACGCGCCGGAAGCGCTTGCAAAAATTTTACGCAGATTTTGGGGATAATTCCATCCGGATTGCGTCTATAGGGGCAGAACGGTCGAAAAGGAGGAATTATGATGAAACGACTGTGTTCTATCATCCTGGCCGCCGCGCTGCTGCTCACTGGCTGCGCCGGAAGCCCCAAACCTTTACGCGCAAAAACATCCGTCACCCAGCCGCCGGCCCCCAGTCCCGCCGTGGACGGGGCTTTGACGGATATGGGCCTGTCCCTGCTGGCGGAGCTGCGGGCCAAAGGGGAAGAAAACCCCCTGCTCTCGCCGCTGTCCATTGGGCTGGCGCTGTCCATGACCGCCAACGGCGCGGACGGGGACACCCAGGCTGAACTGGAGGCCCTGCTGGGCGGGGAGGCCGCGCTGGAGGAGCTGAACGCCGCCTGCGCCAGTTATTTAGAAGAGTATGAAAATCTGGGCGGCTCCACCCAGGCGGCCATCGCCAACAGCCTGTGGGCCGACCCGGGAGGCCTGGTCAAAGACGAGTTTGTCGCCAAATGCCAGGATATTTTCCGGGCGGAGGTTTTTCAGCAGTCGCTGTCCAGTCCGTCCATCGTGGGGGCGCTCAACGGCTGGGTGTCTGAAAAGACCAATAAGCTGATCCCTGAAATCATCCAAAAGCCCTTTGAGAAGAATACCGCCGTCCTGCTGGTCAACGCCCTCTATCTGAAAAACAAATGGGCGGTCCCCTTTGACCCCCTTGGCACCTATCCTATGGATTTCTATCACCAGGAAAATGCCCCGGAACGCATGGATTTCCTGAACAAGGGGGAAACCAAAATGCTGTATATCTCCTCCGGCGATGTACAGGGTGTGGTTCTGCCCTACGACGACGGACGGCTGGGGTTTTTTGCTTTGATGCCGGACGTTTCGTATGGGCTCGACCCGTTCCTGGCGGACCAGACCGGCGCGTCCTTCTCCGCACTGCTGTTGTCCGCGGAGGAGACTATGTTTCTGCGTTTAGCCCTGCCCAAGCTCCAGGTGGAGTGGAGCGGCCAGCTGGAAGAGCTGCTGCCCAAGCTGGGGGCGGAGCTGGCCTTTCAGCGGGGCGCGGCGGATTTCTCCCAAATGGGGGACAGCGCCGAGGGCTACTATATCAGCCAGGTGATACACGCCGCAAAAATAGAGGTCAACGAAAAGGGGACGGAAGCCGCGGCGGCTACCGTGGTCGCGGCGCCCAGCGGTGCGTGCCCACCGCCGGAAGAAGGGGTGACCCTGATTTTGGACCACCCCTTTGTCTACGGTATCTGCGATTTAAACACGGGACTGCCCCTCTTTTTAGGGGTGTTCGCCTGACCCCCTCCGGTCAGTCCAGCACAGTCAGCTCCAGATGGGGATTGCTGTCCGCCGCGTCCCGTAAGGTCTCCAGCACCGCGCGCCCATAAGGCTCCCCCTCCTCCAGGACGCAGGCGTGGTCCAGGACCAGACGTGTAGGACCCAGCTCGGTGAGCAGGTCGAACAGCGCGTCTAAATTCCGCCCGTACCAGGCGGGGAACTCCAGCATTTGGGCCAGGTAGGTGTGCAGGCTGTCCCGGTCCTTCATCTCCCGGCAGTCGAGTGCAATGGCTTTCTTCATCCTGACACCACCGCTCCGTCCTCCACCCAGACCTCGGTAAAGCTCTCGTAATGGTCCTCGGTGTAGAAATACAGCCCGTCATTGGAGAAAATCAGCCGCTCGGCTCCCCGGCTGCTCGCGCCGTCGGTGTTCAGGTCGCATTCCGTGTAAGTCCGGCCGGACGCCTTGGGCAATAAGCCCTCCCGGTTGCCGAAGCGGTCGCCGCCGATGGCCGCGCCGTCCATGTAGCGCTCCACAGAGCCGCCCTGCCAGCCTAAGTCCCTGGCCTCTGATTTGGTGATGTAGTTGGGGGGAAGCTCCTCATAGGCGTCGAGATAGAGGACCACATTCTCCAGGTCATAGTAGTACCCTTCCGGGTCCGGGACGCTGCTGGTCTCGGTGTATTCGCTGTGTTCGGTGTCAGACTCGTCCGGCAAGGACATGTCCGGCGCGGAGATATCCGGTACAGAACGGTCTGGTTCAGAGATATCCGGCGCGGAAACGGCGGAACCGGAGGACGATTCCGCCGGGGCCACGGGCAGCGTGACGAGAGGAGCATCGTCCGGTGTGTCACAGCCGGACAGCAGCAGCGTCAGCCCCAGCAAAAGGGGCAGCAGTAATTTTTTCGGTGTTTTCATAAGACAGCCTCATTTCGTATTGGTTCATTTGCACGCGGCCAGCGCATGGACGATTTGAGCGCAGGCGCGTACCTCGTCCTCGCTGGTCCGCCAGATCTCGTACTCCGACAGAGAGGGCAGGCCTATGGACACGGAGTCCTTGCGGTAGAGCATCCCGCTGTCCAGCGCTTCCCGCCGCGCGGAGGTGTGAAAGACCCGTATCCCGGTCGCTTGGAACAGGTCCGGAATGGTTCCGCTCTTCACGCCCGCTCCGGCCATCACGTCGATGCGGCCCGCCGCCCGGTGAAATAACTCCCGCAGCAGGTCACGGCCCGCATAGGCGCTGTTGGCCTGCCCGGAGGTCAGCACCGTCCGGCAGCCCAGCGCAATGGCGGACTCCAGGGTTTTATAGGGGTCGCGGGTCATATCGAAGGCCCGGTGCAGGGTGACGGACAGGTCTCCGGCACAGTCTATCATACGGCGCATGTTGTCCAGGTCCAGTTCTCCCTGAGGGGTCAGCACGCCTATGACCACGCCGTCCGCGCCTAAATCCCGGAAGCGCTCGATTTCCCGGTACATCTCCTCCAGCTCCTGGGGGTCGTAGAGAAAATCGCCGAACCGGGGGCGGATCAGCACATGGATGGGGATGGAGCAGTCCCGGCGGACCTGCTGAAAGAGGGAGGGGGAGGGCGTGGTGCCGCCGATGGCCAGATTGGCGCACAGCTCCAGGCGGTCCGCGCCGCCCCGGAACGCCGCCATGCCGGAGGCGTAGGAGTCCACACAGCCCTCCAGAAGCGGTTGATTGACGGTCCGTATGTTCATAGGAAAACCTCCTTAGTCTGAAATCCAGCCCCTCTATTATAGGAGATTGTGCCCGGAAGGTCAAGTGGTGGAAAACACAAGGGACAACCCGGCGGGCTGTCCCTTGTGTCATTTCAGTTTTCCTCTTTGTTCCCGCGCATCAGCAGGTACATGACCGCCTTTTGGGCGTGGAGCCGGTTTTCCGCCTCGTCGAAAATCTCGGTGGCGTGGCCCTCGAACACATCCGCCGTAATTTCCTCTCCCCGGTGGGCGGGCAGGCAGTGCTGGACCATACAGCCCGGATTTGCCAAATCCAGCAATTCCTGATTGATCTGGAAGCCCGTGAACGCCTTCACCCGGACGGCCTTCTCCTCCTCCTGGCCCATGGAGGCCCATACGTCAGTCAGCAGCACATCGGCGTTTTTCGCCGCCTCCTGGGGCGTGCGGCAGAGCTGGAACTCAAAGGCCGGGTCGCTCCTGGCAAACTCCAGCACCTTCGGGTCCGGGTCGTAGCCCTCCGGGCAGGCTGCCGCCACGGACATCCCGCATTTCAGACCGCCTACGATCAGGGAGTTCGCCATATTGTTTCCGTCGCCAATATAGGCCATTTTCAGGCCCTCCAGCCGGGTCTTGTGCTCCCGGATGGTCATCAGGTCCGCCAGCACCTGGCAGGGATGGCAGAAATCGGTCAGGCCGTTGATCACCGGAATGGTGGTCTTTTCCGCCAGATTTTCCGCCTCCTCCTGGTCGAAGGTCCGGATCATAATACCGTCGCAGTACCGGTCCAGCACGCGGGCGGTGTCCTCCACCGGCTCGCCCCGGCCGATCTGGCTCTCCTTGCCGGACAGGAACAGCGCGTGGCCGCCCAGCTGGTACATGCCCGTCTCGAAGGACACGCGGGTCCGGGTGGAATTTTTTTCAAAAATCATCGCCAGGGTCTTGCCCTTTAAGTAGTCGTGGGCCAGACCGTGCTTCTGGCTGTATTTCAGCTGGTCCGCCGTATTCAAAATCTCAATGATCTCGTCCTTGGAGAGGTCCAGCAGCTTCAGAAGGTCCTTTTTCATAATGCCCTCCTATTTTTAATTCTTCAGCATGGTGCCAACGCCCGCGTCGGACAGCAGCTCCAGCAAAATGGCGTGGGGGATGGTCCCGTCCAGCACTGTGGACGACTTTACCCCGGACCGGGCCGCTTCCACACAGCAGTCCACCCGAGCGATCATGTCCCCGGAAATCACCCCGTCCTTCACCAGGGCCGGGACCTGAGAGAGCTGAAGCTCTGGAATGAGGCTGCTTTCCTCTCCGGGCTTGGCCAGGATGCCCCGCTGGTTCGTAAGCAGCAGCAGGCGTTCCGCCCCCAGGGCCACCGCCAGCTTGGAGGCGGCGGTGTCGGCGCTGACGTTATATAACGTGTCCTGGTCGGTCCCCTGGGCCACGCTGGCAATTACTGGGATGTACCCGGCGTCCAGCGCGTCCTGGACCAGCACCGGGTCCACCTTGGTGAGCTTGCCCACCAGGCCCAGCTCCGGGTCCAGCTGTTTGGCCTGGAACAGAGCGCCGTCAATGCCGCACAGGCCCACGCAGAGATTCCCGGTCCGGCTGATGGTGGACACCAGGTCCTTATTGACCTTGCCGCACAGCACTTGCTGCACGATGTCCATCACCTCCGGCGTGGTCACCCGTACACCGTTCTGATACACCGGGGTCTTGCCCATAGAGGTGAGCATAGCGTCAATCTCCGTCTTGCCGCCGTGGACCACCACGACCCGCACCCCAACCAGATGGAGCAGCACCAGGTCGGAGACCACCGCGTCCTTCAGAGCCTTGTCGTTCATCACACTGCTGTCGCACTTGATCACGATGGTTTTTCCATTGTACCGCTGGATATAGGGCAGGGCCTCGGTCAGTACGTTGGCCCGGTCGGCGTGAGTATACGGCATGATAAATCCTCCCTCTCAGCTCCGGTAGAAGCCATTGATTTTGATATAGTCACCGGTCAGGTCACAGCCCCAGCAGACCGCCTGCTGGTCCCCCTCGTGGAGGTCCACGTCGATCATCACTTCGGGCTGGCTCAAAATTTCCTTCGCCTTGTCCATGTCCAGGGGAGCCGCCTCCCCCCGGATGCAGGCCAGCACCTCCCCCGCCGCGGAGCGGAAGTAGATGTCCACATGCTCCGGCCGGAAGGGGGCCTTGGAACAGCCCATGGCGATCATGACCCGGCCCCAGTGGGGGTCGCAGCTGAACATGGAGGCCTTGACCAGATCCGAGGACACCACGGATTTTGCCAGCCGTTCGGCGCCCTCCTCGCTGCGGGCGCTGCGGACCTGACAGGTAATCAGCTTTGTGGAGCCGGTGCCGTCGGCGGCGATGGCGCGGGCCATATGGGTGCAGACCGTCTCCAGCGCGCCCACAAATGTCTCGTAATCCTCGTCCTTCCACTCAATGAGGGGATTTCCCGCCATGGCGTTGGCCAGGGCGACGCACATGTCGTTGCTGGAGGAATCGCCGTCCACCACGACCCGGTTAAAGGTCCGGGCGGTCACATCCCGCAATGCCTCCTCCAGCATCTGGTGGGTGATGGCGCAGTCCGTCGTGACAAAGCACAGCATGGTTCCCATGTTGGGGTGTATCATGGACGAACCCTTGGCAATCGCGCCGATTTTGACCTCCTTACCGCCCAGCTCCAGGGACAAAGCAATTTCTTTTTTGTTCCGGTCGGTGGTCATAATGGCTTCCGCCGCCAGTTGGGAGTTTTCGGGGGAAAGCCCCGCCGCGATGCCGGGAATGCCCGCCTCAATGGCGGAGATATTTAATGCCTGCCCGATGACCCCGGTGGAGGCCACGGCAAAATCCTCCGCTTCCCGGCCGGTGGCCTGGGCGGCGGCGGCACACATGGCCTGGGCATTCTCGTGGCCCTTGGGACAGCATGCGTTGGCACAGCCGCTGTTGACCACAACGCCCCAGGCGCAGCCGTTCTCCAGATGCTCCATGGTCACGTACAGAGGCGCGGCCTTGACCCGGTTCAGAGTGTACACCGCCGCGGCGGCGCACTCCTGCTCGGACAAAATCAGAGCCACGTCAGGCTTTTCGGGGCCTTTTCCCTTCACGCCGCAGTAGGCGGCATTGGCTCGAAAGCCGGTTGCGGCACACACGCCGCCGGAGATCTCTTTCACGCCTGCTCCTCCTTTCGCTGGGCAATAAAGTCCTCAATCAGGCCGATCTGGGTCAGGACGCTCTCCCTTGCGGGTCCGCCGTAGACCTTCCGCTCATTGACGCAGGTTTTCAGGGCCAGGGCCTGATACACGTCCTCGTCAAACAGGCCGGAGATGGCCCGGAAATCCTTCAGGGTCAGGGTGTCCAGGGTGTCGCCGGTGCGGATGCACAGGTTGACCAGACGGCCCACGATCATATAGGCCTCCCGGAAGGGCAGGCCCTTACGGACCAGATAGTCGGCACAGTCCGTCGCGTTGATAAAGCCGCCCGCCGCCGCACGGGCCATATCCCGCGGCCGGACGGTCAGGGTGTCCACCATGGCGGCGAACACGGGAAGGCACAGCTCCACGGTGTCGATGGCGTCGAACAGGGCTTCCTTGTCCTCCTGCATGTCCTTGTTGTAGGCCAGGGGGAGGCCCTTCATCATGGTCAGCAGCGTAATCAGGGAGCCGTACACCCGTCCGGTCTTGCCCCGGACCAGCTCCGCCACGTCGGGGTTTTTCTTCTGGGGCATGATGGATGAGCCGGTGGAATACGCGTCGTCCAGGTCCACGAACTTGAACTCCCAGGAGCACCAGAGTATGATCTCCTCCGCAAAGCGGGACAGGTGCATCATCAGGATGGACAGGGCGGACAGAAGCTCGATGGCGTAGTCCCGGTCGGAGACGGAATCCATAGAGTTATCTGTGGGCTTTTGAAAGCCCAGCGTATTGGCCGTCTGGAACCGGTCCACGGGATAGGTGGAGGCCGCCAGCGCGCCGGCCCCTAAGGGACACTCGTCCAGCCGGGTCCGGCAGTCCTCCAGCCGGGTTACGTCCCGCTTGAACATGTTGGCATAGGCCATCATGTAGTGGGCGAAGGTGGTGGGCTGCGCCCGCTGCAAGTGGGTGTAACCGGGCATGACCGTGTCCAGATTGGCCTTTGCTTTTTTGACCAAAACCCGCTCCAGCTCCAGCACACAGCCAATGATGGCGGGGATCTCCTCCTTGACGTACAGGCGGGTGTCCACAGCCACCTGGTCGTTCCGGCTGCGGGCGGTGTGCAGGCGCTTGCCCGCGTCGCCGATGCGGCCGGTGAGCATGGCTTCAATGTTCATGTGGATGTCCTCGTTATCCAGGGAGAACTCCACGCCGTCGCCGTCGATCTCCGCCAAAATCTGGCGCAGGCCCGCGATGATTTTTTCTGCCTCGTGTTCCTCGATAATGCCCTGCTTCCCCAGCATGGACGCGTGGGCAATGGAGCCCTCGATGTCCTGCCGGTAAAGCCGGGAGTCGAAGTCGATGGAGGAGTTGAATTGATTTACCAGGGTATCGGTCTCTTTTTGAAACCGTCCGGCCCAAAGCTTCATATTGTGATCGCTCCTTAATTGATTGCAGGGGATGGTCCTGCTTAGTACCGCTCTGCGAGCATTTTAATAGAATCAAGCGCCTTTATCATTCCATTCTTAGTGCCCCATGCACGTCTTACATTGTCTGCATCCAAAATACGACAATGCTTTGTAAATTCATTTTGCTGGAGTTTCCATCCTTTATACTCTGCAAGTGTATCCCAAAAAACTTCTCCTCCCATTGTAGGCATTGGAATATTGGGTAAAGATATTTCCATATCAAGCAATTGGAGAAAATCCTGAAACATAGCGGGATTTAAAACCAACATTTTAAAGTTTTCATTTATATTGAGATCATCGTTCATGTAAAAATCTCCGTGCAAATTTAACCATTCTCTTCTTTTATGAAGGTGCCTTGCAGACTGTTTCTGCCCGCCCCCCTCATCCGTCACGGCTTCGCCGTGCCACCTTCCCCCGCCAGGGGGGAAGGCTTATCGGTGTGTCTATCGAGACTACTCCAGAGTGGGGCGAGTGCCATTGTACGCGCCTTCCCCCTCACGGGGGAAGGTGGCTGGCCGGAGGCCAGACGGATGAGGGTGAAAAAACCTTCCAGCCCGCACAGCACTCCGAATTACAGTTTCCCCTGCTCCCGCAGCGCCTGGACGGTATCCGGCAGGCCCCAGAGGTTGATGAAGCCCGTGGCGTCGTTCTGGTTGTAGTCGCTCTCCTCAAAGGTCACCAGATTTTCGGAGTACAGGGTCTCCGGGGAGGTGACGGAGGCGGTAATGATATTGCCCTTGTAGAGCTTCAGCTTCACGGTGCCGGTGACATGCTTCTGGGTATCCAGCGCGAAAGCCTGAAGCGCCTCCCGCAGGGGGGTAAACCACTTGCCGTTGTAGACCAGGTCGGCGAAATCCACCGCCAGCTTGCTCTTCATGTGCTTGGTGTCCTTGTCCAGGGTAATCATTTCCAGGACCTCGTGGGCACGGTAAAGAATCGTTCCGCCGGGGGTCTCGTACACACCCCGGTCCTTCATGCCGACCAGCCGGTTTTCTACGATATCCAAAAGGCCGATGCCGTTGTCGCCGCCCAGCTTATTGAGCTTGCGGATGATATCAGAGGCCTTCATCTTTTCGCCGTCGATCGCCACGGGCCAGCCCTTCTCAAAATCCAGGGTCACATAGGTGGGCGCGTCGGGGGCCATCGCGGGGGAGACGCTCATTTCCAGGAAGCCGGGCTTATCGTACATAGGCTCATTGGCCGGGTCCTCCAGGTCCAGGCCCTCGTGGCTCAGGTGCCAGAGATTCTTGTCCTTGGAGTAGTTGGTCTCCCGCGAGATTTTCAGGGGGACATTGTGGGCCTCGGCGTAGTCGATCTCCTCGTCCCGGCCCTTGATGTCCCACTCCCGCCAGGG
>CAJTOE010000056.1 GCA_910577805.1 uncultured Oscillospiraceae bacterium
CGATCTACCCCAACCCCAACCTGGTCACCGCCCAGCCCACTACCTCCATCGGAGAAGTCACAAAGGTCCGTGCGCCCTCCGCGTTCCTGGAGCTGGCGTATCACGACAACCCGGCGGACGCGGCCTGGATCAAGAACAACCTGGACGCCATTGCCCGGAATCTGGTGCTGTCCCTGACGGAATTTTTTGATATCCCGTTCCTGGAGCCGGTCCCCAGCCGCACCGGGGTAGTGGACGTGAGCTGGGGCTATCTGAACATCCGCAGCCGCCCCAGCGCCGACGCGCCGATTTTGGCCCACGCCCCCGACGGCGCTGCCCTGACCATTCTGAACCAGGACGGGAACTGGTATCTGGTCAACTACAACGGCGTGATTGGCTACGCCAGTCAAGACTTCATTACGCTGGTCTGAAGGAAGGGAGTTTTTATGAAGATTCATGTGATTCGGCCGGGGGACACCCTCTACCGCCTGGCAATGGCCTATAAGGTCCCGCTGGCGCGTCTGCTGGAGGACAATCAGCTCCCTGACCCCAACCGGTTAGTGGTGGGGCAGGCCATTGTGATTCGCTATCCCAAAACCACCTGCACCGTCCGCCCCGGAGACACGCTGGACTCCATCGCCCAGGCCAGCGGCCTTTCCGTCCGGGCGCTGCTGCGCAATAATCCAGGCTCCTCGTTTCACGAGGGCCAGACCTTGGTGCTGACCTACGAGGACGAGCCGACGCAGCCCCTGTCTGTGCTGGGCTACGCATACCCGTGGATCGACCCGGCGCTCCTGGCCCGGACCCTTCCCTTTGTCACAGAATTGTCGCCCTTTACATACCGGTTCGACACGCAGGGAAATTTGATACCGCTGGAGGATTCCGGCCTGCGGCAGGCGGCGGCGGGGTTCGGGACTTCGACCTTGTTCCACCTGTCCAACCTGGGCAATGAGGGGGAGGGATTCGACCGGGAATTGGCCCACGGGCTGTTCGCCGACCCCGCAGCCCAGCAGAAATTGTTCGCCCAGGTGGCCCAGACGGCCCAGGAGGGGGGCTACCAGGGGGTTGATATAGACTTTGAGAACCTGTACCCGGCGGACGCGCCCGCCTACGCCCGGTTCGTGGAGGACCTGCGGAACGCCGTGGAGCCGCTGCCGGTGCTGGTAGCGCTGGCCCCAAAGGCCTCTGAGGCGGAGGCCAGCTCCTTTGCCCAGGGCCACGACTACCATTTACTGGGCCGGGCGGCGGACTATGTGCTTCTGATGGCCTACGACTGGGGCAACTCCGCCAGTCCGCCTATGGCGGTGGCTCCGCTGAACCAGGTGCGCCGGGTACTCCAGTACGCTCTGGAAAATATCCCGGCGGAGAAAATTTATTTGGGCATCCCCAACTACGGCTACGACTGGACGCTTCCCTATCAGCCGGGCCGGGCCGCCCGGTCCCTGTCCAACCAGGAGGCGGTGGCCCTGGCGGCGGAGCGGTACGCGGCCATCCGCTTCGACCAGACGGCGCAGACGCCCTGGTTCCGCTATATGGACCTTCAGGGCCAGGAGCATGAGGTGTGGTTTGAGGACCCCCGCAGTGTGCGCGGGAAAATCGAGCTGGCCTTGGAGCATGGGCTTCACGGGGTAGGCTATTGGAATCTGGACCGGCCGTTTCCCCAGAACTGGGTGGTACTCAACGCCCTGGGTAAAATCGAATGAAAGGATACGCGCCGTCCGGGGTTCCGGGCGGCGTTTCACTTGCGAACCGGGAAATTATGTGGTATGATTTTTGTTGGAAATCTGGCGGCTTTACAGACTGCGCAGCTTTTCTCCCCCTCATCCGTCACCGCCTGCGGCGGTGCCACCTTCCCCCGCCAGGGGGGAAGGCTTATCGGTGCGCCTATCGAGACTACTGTGCAGTTATGTAAGTGCCAGTGTTCAAGCCTTCCCCCTCACGGGGGAAGGTGGCTGGCCGCAGGCCAGACGGATGAGGGTGAATCCCCCCACACAGGAGGCACAACATGGAAAACATCTTAACATTTACAGACCGCGCGGAATTTCGCAGCTGGCTTTCGGCAAACTGCCAATCCACCGCTGGGGTCTGGCTTCTGTTCGGCAAAACCGGCGGGCCGAAAACCCTCAAGGCGGGCGAAGCGCTGGAGGAGGCCCTCTGCTTTGGGTGGATCGACGGACAAATGCAGCGTCTGGACGATACGTCCTACAAAAAATATTTCGCCCTGCGCCGGGAAAACAGCAAGTGGTCCGAAAAGAACAAAGCCCTGGTCCAGAGCCTGGAGGAGCGGGGGCTTATGACGGAGCATGGCCGGAGTAAAATCCGGGAGGCCCAGGCCAACGGCCAGTGGGACGCACCGAAGCCCGCCGCCGTGACCGAAGCGCAGATCGCCGCCACAGCCGCCCTGCTGGAGGGGCACGAGCCGGCCTGGACCAACTTTCAAGCGATGCCGCCCTCCGTGCAGAAAATCTACACGCGGGCCTACCTGGACGCAAAGACCGAGGCCGGCCGGGAAAAACGGCTTGCCTGGATGGTGGACAGGCTCAATCGAAATCTGAAACCCATGTAACCTGCAAATAGAATGCTTATATTATAAGGAGGAATTTATCATGTCCATTCCAACCGGCTTAAAGGGCCGCGCTGACAGCGTGGTCACCGAGCAAAACACCGCCCAGGCCGCCTGCTCCGGGGCGCTGCCCGTCTTTGGCACGCCTTTTCTATGCGCCCTGATGGAGAAAGCCGCCTGGACCTCCCTGGTCCCCTATCTGGAGGAGGACCAGGGTACGGTAGGCACCAAGCTGGACATCTCCCACGACTCCGCCACCCCCCTTGGCATGAAGGTCTGGGCGGAGAGCGAGGTCACCCAGGTGGACGGGAAGCGCATTGTGCTCAACGTAACCGCCTACGACGAAAAGGGCCTCATCGGCAAGGGTACACACGAGCGGTTCATCATCCAGAACGAACGCTTTGTGCAAAAAGCCCAGCGCAAATTGGAGGGCTGAACCGTGTCAATCGAGACCGTCCGCGCCTACTTCAAGACCTGCGGCCGGGAGGGGGACGTGCTGGAATTTCCCGTCTCCAGCGCCACGGTAGAGCTGGCCGCACAGGCGTTAGGCGTGATCCCCGCCCGCATTGCCAAAACCCTCTCCTTCCTGGTGGAGGACCGGTGCATCCTGATTCTAGCCGCCGGAGACGCGAAAATCGACAACAAAAAATACAAGGCCCAGTTCCACACCAAGGCCAAAATGCTCCTGGCCGGGCAGGTGGAACCGCTCACCGGCCACGCGGTGGGGGGCGTGTGCCCCTTCGCCAACCCGGAGGGGACCACCGCGTATCTGGATGTGTCCCTGAAGCGCTTTGACACCGTGTTCCCCGCCGCAGGCAGTCCCAATTCTGCCATTGAGCTGTCCTGCGCGGAGCTGGAGGCGTTCTCCCACAGCGCCGGATGGGTGGATGTGTGCAAAGATTGGGGCTGATTTGTGTTTTTTTCGGTTATTTCTAATCTTACACCCAGAAAAATTTTGCGCTATGATAAGTACGAACAGGAGGTATCAATCACTATGCTTAGAAAAACCAAGATTATCTGTACTCTGGGCCCCGCAGTGGATGACGAGGAGAGCATCCGGAAGCTGATTCGCGGCGGTATGGACGCGGCCCGGTTCAATTTTTCCCACGGCACCCATGAGTCCCACCTGGCTACCCTGCACCGGCTGAAAACCGTCCGGGACAGCATGAGCCGCCCGGTGGCCACTATCCTGGACACCAAGGGCCCCGAAATCCGTATCAAGGCCTTTGAGACGCCCAGCATTCAGCTGGAGCAGGGGGACAAGTTTACCCTGCTGACCAGCGACGTCCCCGGCAATCAGACCCAGGTTTCCATTACATATCCCAACCTCCACCAGGAGGTGGCCCCCGGCCAGGAGATTTTGATTGACGACGGTCTGGTGGCCCTGCGGGTGGACGGCATCCAGGACAGAGCAATCCACTGCACCGTGGAAAACGGCGGCCGTCTGTCCGCCAATAAGAGCATCAACATTCCCGGTGTGCATATCAGCCTGCCCGCCCTCACCGACAAGGACCGCTCGGACATCAAGTTCGCCGTGGAGCAGGATTTTGACTTCATCGCCGCCTCCTTCGTGCGGCAGGCCAGCGACGTGCTGGCGGTGCGCCAGGAGCTGGACCAGCACGGAGGCCAGGGCATCAAGATTATTGCCAAGATCGAGAACCAGGAGGGCGTGGACAACATTGACGCCATTCTGGACGCCGCCGACGGCATCATGGTAGCCCGCGGCGACTTAGGCGTGGAAATCCCCGCCGCCAAGGTCCCCATCCTGCAAAAGCAGATGATCCGGAAGGGCCTCCAGGCCGGTAAGCCCGTCATCACCGCTACCCAGATGCTGGACTCCATGATGCGCAACCCCCGTCCCACACGGGCAGAGGTGTCCGACGTGGCCAACGCCGTCTTTGACGGCACCAGCTGCGTGATGCTCTCCGGCGAGACCGCCGGGGGCAAGTACCCCATGAACGCCCTGAGCGCCATGACCAAAATCGTGGAGGAGGCCGAGTCCTCCATCGACTACTGGCGGCAGTTCCAGAAGCAGCGCGTCCTGCCCGCCAACAACATCAACGACGCCATCACCCACACCTGCTGCCTGACGGCCAAGGACCTGAACGCCAAGGCCATCCTGAACGCCACGGCCTCCGGCCGCTCCGCCCGGATGATCGCCCGGTTCCGGCCCGCCTGCCCCGTCGCCGCCCTCACCATGACCGAGCAGACCCGCCGTCAGCTGGCCATCTGCTGGGGCGTGTACCCCTTCCTTACCGGTGAGGTGAACTCCACCGACCGTATCTTCTCCCTGTCCGCCGAGTGCGCGGTGAAGGAAAAGCTGGTGGAAAACGGGGACATCGTGGTCATTACCGCCGGCGTGCCCCTGGGCCGCAGCGGCTCCACCAACCTCATCAAGGCCCATATCATTGACGAGGAAAATATGTGACTCCGTAAAAAGCTGCCCCGCCGCTTTTCCGCAAGCGGCGGGGTTTCTGTAACCGGTTTCAATTTTGTAACTTTTTTGTTCCTTTCGTTACAAATCTGAAACCGGTCCTATAACTGGGAAAATGGTTCAATTTTCTCCTGTTTCCGCGCCTTTTCAACAGAGTGTAACATTGCTGTAAAAAAAGTCTCAGAAAATGTTTGACAAACGGGATCGAATATGTTACAATTCGGTTACAATAAATTTCAGGAGGGATTTTATGGCCGCAGAGAAAATTCCCCTTTCTTACAAGGGCCGGCCCCTGCGCCGGAAAGACAACCTGATTTACTACGGCACTATGGCCGAGAAATACATCATCATGCTTCAGGTCCTGAACACGAAAAAAGTGGAGGGTCTGGACGTGGCCACCAAAGTAGCGGTGCAGCTCCAGCTGACCGACCCGGAGCTGAAAAGCCGGGACCGTGTGGTCAAGAAAAGTGAAAAAGACAGCCTGTACGCCGCGATGGACGTTGCGACGGTCTGGCTGGACCGGGCGCTGGCCCAGTAAGCTACCGCTTGTACAAACGATAAATTGGGAGGTTTTTTCCGTATGTTTTCTTGGAAATGCGCAGCCAAAAAGGCCGCTGTGAAGCTCGTTGCCGGAGGTCTGGCCCTTACCGCCATCGTCTCCCCCGCCTTTGCCGTGACCGGCACCGTGGATGCAGGCGACGGCCTGCGGCTCCGGGCGGGAGCCGGCACTGACCAGAAGGTCATTACCCTGCTGGCCGACAAGACTGAGGTGGATGTCATCGGCACCGCCGAGAACGGTTGGTATCAGGTGACCTGGGACAACGAGACCGGCTTCGTCTCCCCCGACTACCTCATCGTGGCCCAGGAGGCTGTGCAAGACCTGCCCCAGGTGGCAGAGCCTACATACGGACGCACCACCGATGTGCTGAACATCCGCAGCGGCCCCAGCACCGACGACGAGCGCATTGGTCAGCTCTCCCGCGGCGCGGTGGTCACCATCCTGGAAGAGAAAGACGGTTGGTACCGTCTCCAGCGCGGCTACATCAGCGCCGACTATGTGACCCAGATTTCCGCCGAGGAGGCCTCCAATTCCGGGAAGGGCAGCGATATGGCGGAATTTGCCCTCAGCCTGGTGGGCTGCCCCTATGTCTACGGCGGCAACTCCCCCAAAGGCTTCGACTGCTCCGGCTTCGTGAAGTACGTGGCGAACTACTTCGGCCACACCGTCGCCCGCACCGCCTCCGACCAGATGGAGAACGGCACCCCCGTCTCCTGGGACGAGCTTCAGCCCGGCGACCTGGTGTTCTTTAAGAAGAGCGGCAGCAGCGCCCGGCGGGCCTCCCATGTGGGTATCTACATCGGCGGCGGCCAGTTCGTCCACGCTTCCACCTCCCGCGTGGGCGTGATCGTCAGCGGCATGAACGAGGCCTACTACACCAGCGGCTTTGTGGGCGCCCGGCGGCTCGGTTAATACATACGAAACAGCCCGGAACGGTGAACCGTTCCGGGCTTTCTTCGGGAGGTTTTGAAATGGCTGGACGATTTATTGTGTTGGAGGGTTTAGACGGCTCCGGGAAAAGCACGCAGATCACGCTGCTGGCTCAGGCGCTCCAGGCCCAGGGTCGTAAAGTCCACTTCACCGCGGAGCCCACCAGCTCCGCCACCGGCGGGCTGATCCGGGATACTCTCAGCGGCAGTTATGCACGCAGCGGGGCCGAGCTGGCCGCGCTGTTTTTGACCGACCGTATCGCCCACAACGTGGACCCCGTGCGGGGGTTCCGCCGCCTCCTGCGGGAGGGCTGGGATGTGGTCTGTGACCGTTACTACTACTCGTCTTTTGCGTATCAGGGGTTATCGACGGACCTGGACTGGGTGCTGGATATGAACTTGAACTGTCCTGACCTCGCCAAGCCGGATCTGTGCGTTTTTCTGGACGTGGATTACAGGAGCTGCAAGGAACGGCTGGACCAGGACCGGGCTTCCCTGGAGATTTTCGAGCGGGACCCGGAGCAGATGAACGAGACCCGCCGCCTGTTCCTGGAGGTCTTCCGGCGGCTGGAGGGCAGGGAGAATATCCGGGTCGTGGACGCGAACCGGTCCGCCGGTGAGGTGGCAGAGGAGATTTTACAACTGGTAAACGCGCTGGAAATTTGAGCTGGGAAGCGGCTTCCGAGAGGGAGGCCGCTTTTTTTGCAAAATTTTTTCGTTAGGTGTACGCAAACGTACACCTTTTGCCGGATTCCCACCATCTATGTGAGGAGTGCTTACAAGCCTTCACCTTTTCCCCCTCATCCGTCACGCTTCGCGCGCCACCTTCCCCCACCAGGGGGGAAGGTTTATCGGCGCGTCTACCGATACTACTCCGCAGTAGGGTAAGTGCCAATGTTCGTGCCTTCCCCCGTGAGGGGGAAGGTGTCTGGCCGGAGGCCAGACGGATGAGGGTGAAAAAAACATACATCAAGGAGGAACACAAAATGTCAACCAACCGCACACCAATTTACAATCTCTGCCAGTGGGAGCCGGAGGACCCGGTCCTGCGCACCGACTTCAACGCGGACAACGCAAAAATCGAAATCGCCATGTCCAGGCTGGCGGAGCGCGCCTCTGCCCTGGAGGACCGTACCTCCAATTTGGAGGGCGGCTCGTACACGATTCTGAACCCGCAGGTCTGTTTCGGGGCTTACACCGGCAGCGGGACGGAGAAAAAAACCATCACGCTCGGTTTCCGCCCGAAGCTCGTGCTGGCCTTGCGCAGTACGTTCCAGACCGGGACCGGCACGTACTTCTACAGCGGCATGGCGCTGGACGGTTCTCTTGCGACCTCTGGGGTGCGCATTGTCTCCGACGGCTTCGAGGTCTTTAACTGCACGGATGGCGACATTTTTCTCCGCACCAACGAATACGGCCACACCTACATGTACCTGGTTGTGAAGTGACCGACAGGGGGAAGCCCCCGGACCGAAACGGTCCGGGGGCAGCACCTTTTGAGGATTCAGATCGTATTCAACTCTCCAAGAGCCTTTCAGTTTCCAGCTCTCTGGTCCACAATTGTAATTGTGAGCGGCTTTTGGAGTTCGCTCGCACTGTCTCCCCACTCTACCTTGATTGTCTTGGACCCTGCCGTTTCAGCGGTCTGAGTCGCCTTCGGGAAACCAAGCAAGTAGTAGGTTACACCATTTTCATCGGTATAATCTTGCTTAACCGAACCCTCACTCGGACCCGTGAACTTCACGGCCTGTTTCGTCCCGTTCGGGATGGGGCTGGTGAACTTGACGATAATGCACTCGTCGAACTGAGCCGGATCAAACCATCCGCTCGCGTCGCCCAGCTTCAGCCCAGCAAAGTACTTGTTGCCGTCAGCATCCGCAGACAGGTCATACGCCTTACTGATGGTCAGGGTGCCGTTCTCAAAGGTGATGTTCTGACCGTCCGCATTCACCTGTACCGGCTTCTCTTCGGCCGCCGCAACAGATTCCGCCTGAGGGCCTTCCGGGTTCACGTTGCTATTGTCGGTCTCACTGCTCAGGTCACCGTCCGTAGGCACGGAGGCGCCAATCATCTTGTCCACCATTTCCAAGGTGAATTCACCAATCTTCTGGTTTGCCAGGGTTTTCCCCTCGTACGTGATGTCAATGATATAGGTGCCAACAGGTGCCTCCATATCCTGATTGAAGCTGCTCACGTTAGGGTCACTGTTGTAGTTCATCTCCCAGTGGATGAAGGCGTTTGTTTTGTTACCGGTCTCCCAATTTGTAGGACCTTCGCCATTCGCAACGGCAACAGCCATTTCCTTCGGGGTTGTCGCACTTGCCACCTTATCCCCATTGCATCTCAATTCGGTCGTGAAACTCAACATCTCCGCGGTCGGATTCTCGATTTCAACATAGAGCCAGGGGAAGGTAGCCTTTCCATGGGAATCCAAGTCTTCCCACGCCGCCTCGGCGGTCGTTTTAGCACCAGTTTCACCCTTAGGTTTCACATTCTGTCCAAGACCACGCACACCTGCATCCCAAGCGGCCATCCAGCTCGCTTTGTCATAGATGAAATAGGTATCACCGATAGAAACCGGCAGGTCCTCCACCGTGTTGTTTTTCACATCAATAGCGGTCTTGTTCACCTGGAACATCACAGCGCCGGATTCATTTTCCAGCTCTGTTCCGATCTCCTTGGTACCTTCCACTACGACAGGCACAGCGGCGGTTCCGCTGACGACCTTCACCCAAGTACCAGGAGCAAAGTAGTAGCTCTTGGTCACCTTGCTCTGGTCAGTCTCCCAGACCTTCAGGTCCTGGACAGCTTCCTTCTTGCTCCAATAGGCCTCCTTCATGTAGGAGAACGTAACCTTGGTTCCGACCGTCAGATTAATGGTCCCCGTAACGGGGCCGCTCTTATAGGTCTGGTCTTCTTCCTTGAACGCCTCGACCGCGTTCAGGCCAACCACGGCTCCGCCAGCCACAGTACTCTCCGCGTTCAGAACCTCGCCCTTCTTCACGTAGGTTGTGGCTCCGACCTTGAGGGTTTCGGTGCCCACAGTGGCCTTAACGCCTTCGCCCACGGTAACAGCCACCGCAGCGTTCAGGGCAACATCGTTATTCACAGTGTACTCGATGCTTCCGGCCGCAGGCTTCACGATAACCCCGTCAGCTCCAGCGGTGACGGGCGCGTCCGCGGCGGTCTTGCCTTCCGCGACTTCCCAAACCATAACAGCGTCGCACTTGCTGAGCTTCAGGGTCACCTTGGTACCCTTCACTACGGCTTTCACGTTCTCCAGTTTCACATCTTCCGCGTCGTACAGATTCACGTCACTTCCGACGGTAACCTTCGCAACAGGCTTGAGGTACATAGCGCTTTCAACCGTGGTCGTCGCGCCGTCTTTCTTGACATCGTTTTCGTTACTCACCACAACAGTAGTGTCATTGCTGAACTGGGCCCACTGGCCGCCGGTGACGGTCAGCACAGTGTTCACGGGGTAGTAGTCCACGCCGTTTATAGTCTCAGGCTTCACAGTCTTGCCGGAGCTGTCCTTGCCGGTCACGGTCAGGGAAGCGTCCACATGTACCTCGACCATATTGCCCTCAACGGGAGTGGACACGGAGTCAGTGCTCAGCTTACCTTCCTCCCGCATATACAGGCTGAAGTTCTTACCAGGCATGGTGAAGGTGATTACGCCAGGCTTATCTGCCGTTCTGCTAGAAGGAGTCTCACTACTGTACTTCAGGGTAACCGCCACACCGTCGAGAGGCACAGTTTTAGTCTTCGCCTCAGTGCCATCCGCAGTGTTCAACGTAACGAACTCGCCCTCATAAACCTTGAATTCACGGACATATTTACCGCTCGCATTCGGAGTCTCCCCAGCAGGAACCCCGGTGGGGAACAGGATACCTTCGTCGTTCTCGCCCTGAGCAGTCAGCTTATAAATTTCGCCAGCGCTGTCACCCGTTTTGACCAGCTGATCGCCGGACAGAGTCAGGGTGTAGACCTTGCGCTCGGTAAAGGTGATGTTGACCACAGCGGCCTTGTCGGAGATAGCGCTGATGGTGTACAGGTCTCTGCCGCCATCCTTAGTGGCAGCTTTTTCAGCGCCGGTCACGCCCTCCACTTTGTACCCTCTGGGCACAGTGATGTTCAGAGTCAGGTCCTTGCCGGTCACGGCAGTAACCTTCTCGCCGCTCTTGACCTGGGTAGCCTTAGTGTCGCCGTCCAGGTTCACGGTTACGATGGTGCCCGCAGGCGCGCCGGAGAAGTTGACGGTCAGATTGCCCTCGGTGGTGTCGTCGCCGGTGCCGATGCTGGGAGTGCCGTCCACGCCAACGTCGATGCTCTCGCCGGGCTTCACAGCGACGGGCTTCTCCACGACCTCGACCTTGCCGTCCACAACAACGTCCTTCTTGACGGTCACGGACTCAGCAAAGGAAACGTCGCTGCCCTCGGTG
Organism: uncultured Oscillospiraceae bacterium; assembly: GCA_910577805.1. Classification (GTDB taxonomy): domain Bacteria; phylum Bacillota; class Clostridia; order Oscillospirales; family Oscillospiraceae; genus Lawsonibacter. The sequence goes on from CAJTOE010000056.1 coordinate 10,910, forward strand.
GGCTGCATGTTCTTGACCGCGTAGGTGTAGCCGGTCTTGGCCTGGGCATAGGCGGGGTCACCAGTGACCTCTTTGCCGTTGTAGTACCACACGACCTCGACCTCAACGCCGTCGATCACCAGGGTCTTGGGCAGCAGAGCGCCCTTGGCCTTGGGCTGTGCGTCGGGCAGGATAACCTCGGTCACCTTGCCGTTCTCGTCTTTTTTAGCCTCAAAATCCTTGCTGGTGTTCACAGTGGTCTTGTCGAACGCGATCTGAGCGCCCAGAGTGCCGTCCTCATTGGGGGTCAGCTTATCCAGCTCGTCCTGGAGCTCTTCGGGCTTCACATCCGGGTCCAGAGCCATGATCCATTGGCCGTTGCCCAGGTCCTTCCAGATCAGGGTGAGAGTCTGACCGCCGACCTCCATGGTCACGGTAGCACCCTCGGTCATGGGCTTCGCGCTGGGGTCAGTGACAGCGCGGGAGCCAGCCTCATTCTTATAGATCGGAACAGGAATCACGCCGCTTACGCCGTTGAGGGTTCCGAACACATAAGCGTTGTCGTCGTCAACGGACAGGGGATTGAAGGCTTTCGCCTCCAGGGTCAGGTTGTCGATGTCGGCCTGAGCCACATTGAAGGTAAAGACCAGCTGGCCGTTCACACACTGCACAGCGCCGTCCGCGATGGAGCCGCCCTTGATGCGGTACCACTTGCCGGACTCCAGGGGAGCGGACTCAGAGCCGGAAACGGTGATCTTCACAGTGTCGCCGACCTTGATGTCAGCAGGCAGGGTGATCTTTCCGCCGACGGTGCCGCTGGCCTCGCCGGAGGTGTTCTTGCTCTCCTTAAAGGTGGCGGTGATGGTCACATTGCTGGAGGGCATGGTGAAGCTGTTGTTGGTCACAGTCACTTTATTGCCATTGGCACCGGTGACCGTCAGGGAATCCAGCGCATAGCCGGCCGCAGGAGTAACAGTCATATCGACGGTGCTTCCCTCGACGGCCTTGTCAGCCACCAGAACGGTGCCGTTCTCGCTGGCAGCAACCGTGATGGTGTAAGTCTTACCAGCATTGGTGGTAGAGACAAAGTTCACAGTGTCGCCGGCCACGATGTTGTTTCCGCTCAGGGAGTACTCAATGACCTTGCTGTTGCCGACCAAGATGCCGCTGCCGGTCTGCACGAACTCCCACTTGTTGTTAGCGCCCAGGACCTTCTTCTGCACGTTGTACAGGTTGCCCTTCTCCACGCTGCTGTTGGAGCTGCCGAAGGTATGAGCGTCGAGCGTGTAGTAGCCGTCCAGGCCGCCGTTGATGAGAACGCGCGCGGTCTCCTTGGTGATGTTCACGTAGTAGTTCCAGCCGTTCACGCCGGCGCCCAGACCGCTTTCACCGTTGGTGAAGTAGTACTTGGTTCCGTTGAGAGTGGCTTCCATGGTCCAGCAGATGTTGTTCTTGCTGTCTCTGCTGTAGGGCTGGAGGTTGGTCACGGTGTAACCGGCCTTCTCCATAGCGGTCTTGGCGCTGTTGGCCACGTCGATGTAGTTCTCGCCGTTAGCCTTGTCGTTGAAGACGTACAGCCAGCCGCTGCGGTACTCGCTCCACAGGTCAGCGCCGGAACCAGCGTTGACGCCGCCGTTCTTGTTGTACTCGGTGATGAACACGGTCTTCACCTTGTAGTCGCTGGTGGAGTAGGTGTAGGAAATCTTCACCAGAGCGCCGTTGTCACAAGCGCGGGCGATCTCGTTGATGGAGTCGAAGGTGCAGTTGTCCACGGTGCTGACGACCTTGGCGGTGCTGGGAATGATGCCGCCCACGTCCTCGACGTGCGTGTACAGGTTGTCAACATAGGTGTCGTGCTTGGCGATGGCGTTCAGGACGTAGACGTTCTTCGCGCCGTCAGTGGTGCCGATGCTCACATTGTTCTTCACGTAGAAGATCTTGTCAGTCTCGTTGCTGGCCCACTTTCTGTTGATGTCCTTGGAGCCCAGGGTGTAGAAGCCGGTGGGCTTCTCGCTCACGGTCTCCTTGGCAGTCTCCATGTCGTAGTACTTGCCGCCGTTGTCGAAGTGGGCCTCATAGGGCTCGCCGTCGGCAGTGTACATGTGGTAAGTGATGGTGTACAGCTTCTCACCGGCACGGCTGGACGCGTTGTCCTTGTGCTCGATGTCATAGCTGTTCTGGCGATAGAAGTACATGGTGTCGCTGCTGCCCAGGTCATAGCCCCAGACCAGAACGGCTTCCACAGTCTCCTTGGCCTCCTCGTGCTTGCGTCCGCCGCTGCCGGTCAGAATCTGCACGATGGTGTCGTTCTCGCCGTTGTTGTCCTTGTCGTTGGTTTCGACCTTTGCAGAATTGGCGATGCCCAGTGCATCGGTCTTCATGTGGGTGCTGTTGGTGATGCTCACGGCATTGTTCACACCGTACTTCGCGCCCACGGACAGATCGTCATAAGTACCGGACACGTAGAAGTACACGGTCTTGTTGTTCTGGAACAGAACGTTGTTGCCCGTGCCCTCCGGGCAGGTCAGGTTCTGGCCGTTGGCCTTGACCAGGGTGGAGTGGCCGGGGATGATCTTGGTCTGGTCGCCATAGGTGCTGGCAACCGCGTCATGCTCGCCCAGAGCCTTCAGCACCACAGTGTCGTCGGCACGGACCGTCGCTTTGTAGATACCCAGGCCGGACACGTCGTTGGTGTTCTCATTGCCCCAGCCGTTCAGGTAGATAACGCCCTTGGTGCCCTCGCCGGCGTTGCCGGTGCCCACATCA
>CAJTOE010000057.1 GCA_910577805.1 uncultured Oscillospiraceae bacterium
CACAGGTGCGGCGGCGACCGGGGCGGGGGCCGCAGGCGCGGCATAAGCGGGGGCGGGGGCGGCGGCGCCGGTCTTTTCCACGGAGACGTTGTAGACCTTACCGTTCACGGTAACATTGTAGTTCATACTTTCGTTTCCCCTTTACAATTTTCTAGTATCCAGCTTTGCAAAGCCGAAATTAGGTTTATTATAACAGTTTTGCAGGATGTCTGTCAAGTTTTTCCCCCGGTCTTTCTTTGATTCGCAAAACGCAGAGCGGCCCTTTGGCTTCGCCCTCATCCGTCTGGCCTGCGGCCAGCCACCTTCCCCCGCCAGGGGGAAGGCTTTTGGCGCGGTGCCAGACGGACAATGCCGCAAAGAATAACAGATGCGGTGGAATCCAAATGAACTGACAGTTTGGGTCTCTGGATCAGACCTGCCTGGCAATAAAAGCTGAACTAAACCTTACAGTACGTCCGCGAACGCCTGGATGGCTGTGCTGGCCTGGCCGAAGTCCCGCATCTGCTGGTCTACGCCCAGCTTGATGTGCGGAATATTGGCCGCGTCCAGCGCCTTCTTCAGATAAGGATACTCCATCTCCTCCGGGTCGCAGAACTGCTGCATGAACAGGACCAGTCCCTGGCCGCCGTTGTCCTTCACCAGGCTGGCTACGTACTCGCCGCGGCGGTTCTGCTCCGAATGCTCGTCGTACAGAAGCACCTCGTAATCCTGGTCCGCGAACTGCTGGGCCAGCGCCATCATGGGATCGCCAGTCTCGGCGGCGTCCACACGGGTCATGCGGCTCTCCTGCGCCACGTCGTCCGCCACAATGGCGATCTTGTTGTCGTCGAAAATTTGCAGAAGCTTGGGGTTGTCGCAGATAATGCCGGAGGTGACGATCTTCGCGCCCTTCCAGTCGCTGGCGGGAAGCTTCTTCAGCTCCTCGTTCAGCTCCTCCAGCAGCTTGGTGTGCTCATCCTTGACCATGAACCAGCTGGAACGGAACACCGCGCTGCGGGCCACCGCAGAAATGGCCTCAGGATGCTGGCCGGCCAGCTTGGAGAACTCCCGGCGGGCGGCGCGGCTGCGGTTGAATACCTTGATGGCCTCCCGGATGGCTTCGTCCGTGATGGGTGCGCCGGAAATCTTCTCCAGCTCCTTCTTGATGTGGTTGTACTGGTCCATGGTGAATTGCAGGCCGAAGGCAGGACGGCGGTACTGCGGATGGGCCAGGAAAATGCAGGGCAGCTTCTCGCTCATGGCCACCCGGAAGTTCTGGCTCATGGGGCGCAGGGTGTCGCAGATGGTGGGGGTGATGATGCCGTCCAGCTGGTCCAGCGTGCCGTCCAGCAACATCTCCAGCGCAAGCTGGGCGATGGTGCAGTAGAAGGTGGCGCAGTACTCCTTGGCCAGAGAAATGGTCTTTTTGTTGCTGCCCCAGATGGTCATGGGGATCATGCCGGCGGCATAAACCAGCTCCTCAGGGGCGTAGTAGGGCAGAACGCCGATGACCTTCTTGCCCTGCTCCTTGTAGGAGGTCAGCAGACGGTGGGGGTGCTCAGAGGCCTCCTGAAATTTCCCAATCAACGCTTCGATGCTCATTACGCATTGCCCTCCTTTGCTTTTTTGGCCTCCATGGCCTCCACCAAGCCCTGTACGCGCGTCTCATACTGGGCCTCGTTGAAGTTGCGGGGGTCCGCCTGGTCGCCGTCAAAGCCCGCGCAGGGGATGCCCAGGTCGGCGGTGAAGCGGCGCTGCATCTCGGCCATGTAGCCGGACCAGGGCTTGCAGGAGCGGTTGTAGTGGACCAGCACACCGTCCACCTTATTGTTCTTACAAATGCCCTCGCGCCAATCCACGCCCTGCTCGATACAAACAGAGTTGGGAGCCTTATAATAGGCGCGGACCATCTCGTCCATGTTGTTATACACAAAGCCGAAGGCAGGTGCGTACACCACGGCGGTGACGTTGACGCCATGCTCCTTCAGAGGCTTGAACAGGTTGGGCAGCTTGGGCCAGCAGGGGATGCCCTCGAACATGACCCGGTACTGCTCCGGGAAGGGAGTAGTCGAAGTGCCGTTCTTGATGGCCTCCTCCAGGTCCTTCTCCAGCAGCTCGAACGCCTCGGCGGCCTGGACACGGCCGCGGGCCGTGACGACGTCGGCCATGTGGTTGAACAGGTCAAAGCCGGAATAGGGGGCGGGCTTGTACTGAAGATAGTCGCACACCCGCAGCCAGGCCTGAGCCGTGCGGTTGGCGTTGGCGCAGGCGGCCTCGAACTTCTTCTCGTCAAACTTCTTGCCGGTGAGCTTCTCCAGCTGCGCGATGGCCGCGTCGAACTGCGCGCGGACATAGGCGACGTTGGTGTCGTCTACCGCGACGGTGTTGTTATAGGGAATGTCGATCATAATCAGGGGCACGTTGCACATACGGGCGATGTTTTCGTACCACTTGGTCATGCAGTTGCAGATGTTGTTGCAGCACAGCACGAAGTCGGGCTGGGGCATACGCATCTGACGGTAGGGCTTGATGGCCTCCCGGCGCAGGTCCTTTTCCCGACCGTCGGGCAGAGCCTCGATCTCGTGGATGTCGTCCAGGACGGTGTAGGGCTGCATGGTCTTGGGGTCCTTCTTGGGCTTGCCGGTCTCAGGGTCGATGACCACCTGGCCGTTCTCGTCCTTCAGGGGCTTGCCGCTGGCGGGGTTGATGACGTACTCGCCTGTGGCCAGGTCGATCTTGCGGGAAGCCCGCTTGCCGGCGGCATAGGCCAGGGAAATACGGGCATAGCCGCAGATATCATTGTCAAAACCCAGGTCCTCGGCGGCCTTACACATGATCTCGCCGTCCCGGTTGGCGGCAATACCGGCGGCCTGGTTCTCAGGGTACATCACGTCCAGGTCAAACGCCGCAGCCAGCTCGCAGGGGAACTTGGAGCTGGACCAGCCCACCAGCTTGCCAGCCTTCTTGGCCTCGCGGGCGTCCGCGTACACGTCCTCGACGACCTTGCGCAGGGCCAGGACGCCGGGGCTTACTTGCTTTGCCATAAGAGTTTTCCTCCTCAACAATTTGATTGATGTTAGTTTTGCGCCTTCTGCCAGCGCTGATAAGCGAACAGGGCCGCGCCCAGCGCTCCGTTATACTGGGTCAGCGGCGAGGTGTGGATCTTCTTCTCCAAAGCCTGCTCCAGAGCGTTCACCACCCCGAAGTTCTGGGCCACGCCGCCAGTCATAACCACCTGGTCCTGCACCCCGATGCGGTGGGCCAGGCCCGCCACACGGGCCGCTACCGACTGGTGGATGCCGTTAATGATATCGCACTTGTCCGTGCCCATGGAAAGCTGGCTGATGACCTCGCTCTCGGCAAACACGGTGCAGGTGGAGCTGATGCCCACGTATTTCGTCGATCTGGACCCCAGCTCGCCCAGCTGCTCCACGTCTACCTCCAGCACCCGCGCCATCACGTCCAGGAACCGGCCCGTGCCGGCGGCGCACTTGTCGTTCATCTGGAAGTTGGTCATAACGCCGTTTTCCACCCGCATGACCTTTACGTCCTGGCCGCCGATGTCAATGACCGTGCGGACCTCCGGGAAAAGGAAGCCCGCGCCCTTGCCGTGACAGCTCAACTCGCTCATCTGGTGGTCGGCAATCTCCTCCAGGGAGTTGCGGCCGTAGCCGGTGGCCAGCACGTAAGCCATGTCCTCCCGGTTTTTACCGGCCTCTGCCAGCACCTGCTCAATGGCCCGCTGGGGGCCGCTGGTGCCTGCCCCCACCGCAATGAGGGATTTGGCCACGATCTCCTTGCCGTCCGCGAGCATGATGCACTTGGACGCGGTGGAGCCGATGTCGATGCCCAAGGTGTAGATACTCATATGGTTTGCTCTCCTACATACTTTTATTATTTACCTATGCTTTATTTGCGTCTTTTTTGTATTCCAATGGAATTTACCACCGCCGCCAAAATGAAAAAGACAATTTTGTACGGCAATGGATCCAAATAAACCGCAAAACCAGTCAACACAAGTACAAGCAGCAAAATCGCCAGGTCAAACAAATCCATGTCATTTTACCTAATTTTCTTCGTTGAGACGAGGTAGCAATGCGAACTCATATCTTCCCTCCTCTTTTAGTAAACAATGATTAGATGAATAATATTTCAAATGGTGAAAATAAATATAGGGGTAGATTCCAGGGTCATCGCACTCATAGTTTGACTTCTCCAGGTTAATAAATTTCCGGGCGGCGGCACTCCGCCGCCCGGCTGCTCGATGCTTATTTCTTAAACGTCTCAAAATCCTTGATGGTCCGGGGCAGGAGCATCTGGTGGAAGGGGCAGATGGAGTCGGGATTCTGGTAGCACGCGTCGGCGAAGGCCACCATGTAGTTGCGCATCATGGGCATATCCACAATCTCGTCCACCAGGCCCGCCTTGGCGCAGTAGAAGGGCTTGGACTTCATGTCATAGTCGTCGATGAGGGCGTTCATCTTGTCGATGGTGGGCTGCAGGTCCTTACCCGCCTTCTGGTCCTTGGCCAGACGGCCGGTGTACATGGCGTTGGCAGCGGTCTTGCCGTTCATGACGTTGATCTCCGTGGCCGCAGTGCCCAAAGAGAAGGCGTTGTTGTCGTTGCCCTGAGGACCGCCCAGCACGTAGTGGGCCGCGGCGGTGCCGCGCCGGAGGGTAATCTCCATCATGGGCAGGCCGGAGGACTGGATGGAGTAAATCAGGGACTGGCCCAGGCCCAGCAGCTCGGCGACCTCGGCGTCGTCGCCGACGTCGATGCCGGTGGTGTCCTGAATCCAGATCATGGGGATGCGGTCACGGGCACAGAGCGTGACGAACTCGTTCATCTTAATCAGGCCCTGGCGGTACAGCTTGCCGCCCGCACCCATAGACTGGCCGTATTTCTCCACCTTATACTCCGGATAGTTGGGGAACACGCCCTGCTGGTTGGCTACCACGCCCACCAGAAGGCCGTCCAGCTTGGCAAGGCCCGTAATCATTTCGGGACCGTAGCCCTTCTTGTACTCCATAAACTGGCTGCCGTCGAACAGGCGGCCCAGGACGGAATACATCTCATAAGGACGGTTCTTGTTGTTCAGCACCAGGTCGTACAGCTCGCCGTCATCCATGGCGGGAGATTGGGGCGCGTCAACACGGAAGAACTCCAGGTCGAAGGAGGGGAGCATATCCACATACTTCTTGATGGCGGCAATGACGCCCTCCTGCTCGGTGTACACCTCGCGGAAGAAGCCGGTCTGGCCGTAATGAATGGCTACGCTGCCAGGAGGGTCGGCCCGGAGGCCCTTGGTGGCCTCGATCTGGGCCAGAGCCGCGTCCATGTCCACATGGGGCTTGGGGTTCATGCCGCCCACGATGCCCGCGCCGCCGACCGCCATGTTGGCCTTCTCATGGGCCAGCAGGATGGTGGGGCTGATGGAGTGGTAGCCGCCGCCGGCAGGGTTGGTGCCGTGGATGCCTACGATGACAGGGATGCCCAGCTGGTTCAGCTCGGAGTTGCGGTAGAAGGGAGTGCCGCCGCCCCGGCGGTTGGGGTACACCAGCTCCTGCTTATCCAGCTCCACGCCGGCGCACTCCAGCAGATAAATCAGAGGAATGCGCAGCCGCTTGGCCGTGTCGCTGCCGCGGATCAGATTGTCCGCCTGGCCGGGCACCCAGGTGCCGGCGTGCTTCTTGTTGTCAGAGGCGATGATGACACACCACTTGCCGTTGACCCGGCCCAGGCCCTTCACGATGGAGGTGGAGCCGTTCTTGTTGTCCTGGGGATTATAGAGGCTGTTCAGGGGGCACCACGTACCGGGGTCCACCAGCAGGGAGACCCGCTGCATGGCAGTCAGCTGGCCCTTCTTGTTCATGTCCTCGTCTGACTTGCCGCTGCTCAATACGTCTACGATCTTGCCGTGGATCTCCTCCTCAATGGCACGCAGCTCGTTGGCGTTTTCCTCGTTGGCACGCACGGGCTTGCCCACCACGGGCATATTCTGGAAATACCGGGGCATGGAATAATTACCCAATGTTGTCTCCTCCTAAAAATATACTTTGGAAGAAAAGAGGGCTGCCGGAAGGCAGCCCTCTTGCGAGCAGGCTACCCGGCAGGCGTAGCATTCTCCTGCGTCCCTTTTGGCCCAACGGGCGTGTGGTTGCTACGAATTTCACCACCTCAGGTACCCTCTCTTATTCTACCTTCATTATAACTGATTTATGACTTTTTGTAAAGCGCCGGATTGTTTCTGATTCTCTGCCGGTAACGTTTATCGCTCTCCAATATAGCGGTGATAATGGAATTTTCCAGAGAGGAATCATCCCCTTCAACCGCAAAACGGATCACAAGGTTAACATTGACTCCATCCACAGCAAGCGTTTTGCAGGCGATTGCTGTATTACGGTGCCTGTTATCTTTAAAAATGTAATCCGGCTGTTCCGCTACCTCCTGAAAGAATGGACTGTACCGGTCAAAGAATTCCTGTCCGCGCCGGTCTATGATGTGGCTTTTCTGCTTATCCGTCAAAATCAATGCACTGGACCGAATTTCATAATCGCATACGCCTTTATATTTACCAATATCAACACACGCAATCGAAACCCAGTGCGGCATTCTCCGGTTACTCCTTCGGCACCTTGATGAACGCCTGGCCGGGGTCGATCTCCTCGCGGATGATGCGGATGATCTCCTGGTCCGGATCAGGGAAAATCTCCGCCTTGGAGCAGTCGATCTCAAAACCGGTGTTCTCCTGGACAATCTCAGGCGTGACGCCGGGGAACATGTAGGCGCAGTACATGCGCTTGGTCTGCTCGTCGAACTTCATGATGCCCAGGTCCGTGACCACCATCTGAGGACCGCGGTTGCCGGGCAGGCCGACCTTCTCGCGGCCGCCGGGGCCGTCCATCCAGCCGCAGGAGGTGATGTAGTCGATCTTCTCCATGAAGCGGCGCTTCTGGTGCTGCATCATGATGATGGTGTTGCAGAAGGTGGCGATGCCGTTGGCGCCGCCGGAGCCGGTGAACCGGGTCATGGGCTTTACATAGTCGCCGGTGCCGTAGATGCAGGTGGAGTTGACGTTTCCGTAGGGGTCGATCTGGGCGCCGCCGATGAAGGCGATCAGGCGCTCGGAGTCGTGCAGCCACTCGTTGGCCTCAAAGCCGATGAAGCGCACGTTGGGCCACTGCACGGCGCAGTGGGCCATGAACCGGTTGTCACCCACGGAGCGGGGCACCTCTACAGGGGAACAGTCCATCAGGCCGCTCTCCACGATGGGGATACAGGAGGGGCAGACCACCCGCTTGGCCAGAGACGCGCCGATCAGCGGCAGTCCCGTACCCACAATGACGATCTGGTTCTCCTTGATGTTCTTGGCGATGGCATAGGCCTGCCGCTCCTGCTTGGTAATCTTATACTCAGACATTTCAATTTACCTCCCTGCTTCTTAGTGTCTGGTGGAGTAGCCCAGGTGGGGCTCGTTCTTCAGCCGCATCAGGCGGGAACCGCCGATCTTGTCCAGCAGCTCGTCCTGGTCCTTCACGCTGTAGACCCATTTGTCCAGGAAATCCTTAAAGGTTTCGGGGTTCACGGGGGCCGTGTAGGGCAGGCCCTTCTTCTCGGCCTTGGCCTTCTCCTTGGCGATCTGGGCCTCGGCGTCGGCCGCGTCCAGATACTTGGAGGCCTTGTCGTACTCCTTCAGATTGTGGGAGTCGTTGTCGTAGTAGTTGTAGCACTGGGAAGGCCACGCGCCGTAGGGGGCGTGGACCACTGCGTCCACACACTGGCCGAACACGCGGGTCAGAGTGGGGTCCTGGCGGATGTACTCGTTGCTCACCAGCTCCTCGCAGGTCACGATGACCTTACGGGCGGCCACGGCGATGTCCACATCGTGGAACTCGTCGCCCTCAATGATGCAGGTGCCGTCGGGGCTGGCCTTCTGTACGTGGATGATGGCGGTGTCCAGCTTGGGCACAGGTACGGCGGTCACCTTCTCGCCGGGGTTGAAGGGGTTCTCCACCTCGACGCACTTCAGATTGTCCACCTTCTCCAGCGCCTTGCGCTGCTCCTCGCTGATGCCCCAGTACTTGGTCAGGCCGGAGCCGTTCATCAGGCGCACAGGCAGGTAGGGCAGGCCCAGAGAGGCCGCGTGGAGCTGAAGCATCAGCACGTCCTGGGAATAGTCCTCGTAGGTCAGCTCGCCCTTCTCGATGGCGGCGCGGAACCGGCGGGATACGTTGGTATAGCCGGAGTTGGCGGTGTAGCAGTTGATGTAGGCCTTCACGCGCTTCTCTCCGATGAGCATATCCCAGTCGCCGCCGGCGGGGCCAGCCCAGACGGTGAAATTGCCCTGGCCTTGGCGCAGGATCTCAAACACTGCGGCATAGGGCTTGCGGTTGGTCGTAAAGCCGCCCAGGGAGATGCAATCTCCATCCTCGACGAATTTTGCGACCGCGTCATGCAGGGAGTACACTTTGTTCATAATGGGTAACCTCCTCAAAATGATTAGGGTAAACTGGGGGCCGGGGTTTTCTTGTTTTGTAGTTTATCACAATATCTGCAAAATGTCTATTAATAATTTGGCAAAAAGTTTGCATATGTTCTCCTGGCGTGGTATAATATGCGTATCTTGCACAAGGGGGCCCAGGCCGTGACAAATGTCGAATTTCATCTACAGCTCAACCATAACGAGTCCTGGAATATGAGCCGCCTGCATTTCCACGACTTCAATGAGCTGCTCCTTCCCCTCACCAGCCCCGGCAATATCTTCGTCAACGACCAGATTTACCCCCTGCGCCGGGGTACCCTCTACCTGATTGGGGAAAACACCCTCCACCGGACCATGGCCACAGGCGCCCACGCCCGGTATGTGCTGCACATCAGCCAAAAGTCTTTGGGGCACCTCTCCACTCCCCAGACCGACCTGACCCCCCTGGGCCGGGACGCCTTCCAGCAGGCCACTTTGTCCGGCGAGGCCCTGAACAGGCTCACGGAGCTGTTCCAAAACCTGGAGCGCAACAAAAACGACGGCTCCTTCGGCAGCGATACCCGGCAGACCTGGGCACTGCTGGAGCTTCTTTTATATGTGGTCCCGATCTTCCGGATGTCCACCACCGGGGAGTCCATCTGCAATAAGGATTTTTTGCGGGTCTCCCCTATCCTGGACTATATCCGGGAAAATCTGACCAGTCCCCTCACCCTGGACCAGATCGCCGGGGAATTTTATATCAGTAAGCACTATCTATGCCGGATCTTTAAGGCGGCAACCGGATTTTCCGTGATGGAATATATCATTTACAGCCGTATCTTAAAGGCCCGCCAGCTCTTGCAGGAGGGAGTCAGCGTCCAGCAGGCCGGTGAATTGTCCGGCTTCTCTGACAACTCCCACTTTATCCGCACCTTCGGCCACCTGACCGGGACCTCCCCCGGCCGCTACGCCAAGGAATATCAGAGCAGCGACCAGATTTTGCTGAATAATTAGAGATAGACAAGAGAGGAGCGTCATATGCCATGAATTGCCCTTACTGCGGCCAGATGATGGAACACGGGACCCTGTGCGCCAACGGAAATATCCGTTTTCTGCCCGACGGCGTGAAGGACCCCCTGTTTTTCAACCGGGACGAGTATGAGGACCGGGGTGCTGTTCTGTTCCCGCCCTACTGGGACGACAAGCGCCTGTTCCGCCGGGGGACCACCTCCGCCCATATCTGCCGTGACTGCGAAAAAATGCTGGTGGAATTTCCGGAGGACTGACCTATGACAGAAAAATTATATGAGCGTGATTCGTTTTTAACCCACTTTTCCGCCCGCGTGCTGGACTGCCGTGCAGACAGGCAGGGCTTTTGGGTGGAGCTGGACCGGACGGCTTTCTTCCCGGAGGGGGGCGGACAGCCCTGGGACACCGGCACCCTCAGCGGTGTGGCCGTGCGGGAGGTCCACATCCAGGACGAAAAGATTCTCCACCTCTGCGCCCAGGCTCTGGAGCCAGGAAGCACTGTGGAGGGGGAGATCAACTGGCACCGGCGGTTCGACCTGATGCAGCAGCACTCCGGAGAACACATCGTCTCCGGACTGGCCCACCAGAAATTCGGCTGCGAAAACGTGGGCTTTCACCTGGGCGCCGAGCGGGTGACCATCGACCTGAGCGTGGAGCTGTCCGCAGAGGACCTGCGCTGGCTGGAGGACGCCGTCAACCGCTACATCTGGGAGGACCGCCCCGTCCTGGTGAGCTGTCCCGCGCCGGAGGAGCTGCAAAAAATCCCCTACCGGAGCAAGAAAGCCCTGACGGGGCAGGTGCGTATCGTAGAATTTCCCGGCGCGGATTTATGCGCCTGCTGCGGCACCCATGTGAACACGGCTGGGCAGGTGGGGCTGGTAAAGCTGCTGTCCTGGGTGAAATTCCGCTCCGGCCTGCGCATTGAGCTGGTTTGCGGCGGCCGGGCGCTGGAGTATTTGAGCAAAATTACCGCCCAAAATGGGCAGATTTCCCAGCTTCTCTCCGCCAAGCCCCTGGAAACCGCCCAGGCGGCGGAACGTCTGCTGGCGGAAAATGCCGCACTGAAAGTCAGGGTGTCCCAGATGGAGGACGCCCATTTTGACGCGCTGGCCCGGCAGGCGGCTGGTGTGGGAAACGCCGTTTATGTGGAATCCGGTCTGTCCCCTCACGCCCTGCGGCGGCTGGCCGACAAGCTGGCCCAGACCTGCGGCGAGTCCTGCGCCTGCGCCTCCCCCAAGCCGGAGGGAGGCTGTCATTATGTGCTGGCCTGCCGGGAGGGCGATGTGCGCCCCCTGGCCCTGGCGCTGAACCAGGCCCTGGAGGGCCGGGGCGGCGGTAAGCCCAGCTTCGTCCAGGGCGGTATCTCCGCCGGTCCGGACGCGTTCCTTGCGTTCTTTGAGTTGAGAGGTTTCCATGCTGTATAATAGCTATGAATTATTATGGTTTTTCCTGCTGTACGCCTTCCTGGGGTGGTTGTCGGAAACCGCCCTGGCGGCAGTCCGGAAAAACCGTCTGATTAACCGGGGCTTTCTGAATGCCCCATTCTCCCCTACCTACGGCCTGGGAGGCGTGCTGTTTACCCTGTTCCTGGCCGACCTGCACGAGGACCTGTTCTTTCTGTTCCTGGGCGGCGCGATTATCGCCACCTTCCTGGAGCTGGTCACTGGCGGACTGCTGGAAAAGCTTTTTCATCAGAAATGGTGGGACTATTCCCAGTATAAGTGGAACTTCGGGGGCTACATCTGCGCCAGGTATTCCGTCATTTGGGGCCTGCTGGCTCTGCTGGTGCTGCTGGTGCTTAACCCGCTGGCCAGCTTTGTGCTGTCTTTGATTCCCTACCCCCTGGGCCGGGTGGCCCTGATCGTGGTCTATGTGCTGCTGGGCATCGACTTCTTCGGCTCCTGGCTGGCGGTCTTGCAGCTGCACTCCAGCCTGAAAGGCCCTAACGAGGTCTATAAGTTCTGGCACAAGCTCTCCCAACGGCTGGACAACGCGGTCACCCGCCGCATCCAGAAGCGTATGGCCCTGGCCTACCCCAGCCTGGAAAAGGACAAGCTGCGCTCCATCGCCCAGGAACGGGAAAAGCTGCCCCCCTTCGCCTACGGCATCGGCTATTACAAGCTGTTTTCCCTGTTTTTGATCGGCGCGTTTCTGGGCGACATCACCGAGACGGTCTGGTGCCTGCTCACCGCCGGACGGCTTATGAGCCGGAGCAGCGTGGTGTACGGCCCGTTTTCCATCGTGTGGGGGCTGGGGTGCGTACTGCTCACCGCCCTGCTCTACCGCTACCGGGAGCGCAGCGACAGCTTCATTTTTCTGTTCGGCACCGTGGTTGGCGGCGCTTACGAGTATATCTGCTCTGTGTTCACGGAGCTGGTGTTCGGGACCATCTTCTGGGACTACAGCCACTTGCCCTTTAACCTGGCCGGGCGTATCAATCTGCTGTTCTGCTTCTTCTGGGGCATCGCGGCGGTCCTGTGGATCAAGCACATCTATCCTCAGCTCTCCAAGCGAATCGAGAAAATCCCCCGGCGTACCGGCAAATGGCTGGTGCGCGGGTTGAGCGTCTTTATGCTCTTCAATATTCTGATATCCGGTCTGGCCCTGGCCCGCTATCACCAGCGGACCGGAAAGGGGGAAGCGCCCTCCTCCGCCCTGGAGCTGTTTTTGGACCAGCGGTTCCCCGACGAACGTATTGAGCGTATCTATCCCAACATGAAATTGACCTGATTTGTTCTGTGCAACCCATAGTTGCGCGATTGTAAGCCGAAAATGGTTTCAAAAAATAGGAGGTTTTGCTAGGATGAGATTAGAGGAAAAGCTTGTCTGTCTGCGAAAAGAACGGCACATGACCCAGCTGGAGCTGGCGGAAAAGCTGGACGTCTCCCGGCAGGCCATCTCAAAATGGGAGGTTGGTTCCACAGTCCCGTCAACCGAAAATCTGATTCGGCTGGCGCAGTTGTACAGCGTACCGGTTGACCGTCTGGTCAACGACGCACTGGACCTGTCCGCCCCGCCGGAGACCTCAAGCCCGGAACCGGACCCCAAAAAGCAAGCTGCAACGCCTTGGATGAAGTGGGCCGCGGCGGCGGCGTGCCTGTTCATACTGGGACTCTGGATTGGAAAGAGCGTTCTTTCCAGTCAGCTGGACCACACACCTGAGCCTCCCATTCCGGACAGCGGTTTTTCCTCGTCTGCTCAAAATGACGAGAGAAAGGAGGGAGCTATTTTGGACGGCATATTCAGCACCTACATGCCCTGCTACCACATTGATACTACCAACAAAACCATGACCTTTAGCCGCTACAACTATTCTGAGCTGATGAAGCGCCAGGCCAAACTGGCCGAGGAGGAACGCAACCAGACCATTGGCACGGAAAAGCTGACAGACCAGCAGCTTCGGGAGCTGGCCTCCCGCTATGACCCGGCCAACATGACTCAGCAGGAGTACGACCGCTTTATCAACGAGTTGGTCAGCAAGGGCGTTTTGGCCCAAAGAGAGACCTACGACATCGGCACGGACCGGGTCGTCCTGCGCCCTGGCCATTTTTCCCAGGGCAGCTTTGAAGCGTCGTTTTTGATAGAAACGTCGTCTATCCGGACCTTTGCGGATGCAAACGGAAACGCGATTGATTGGACGGAGCTTCTGGCCCAGCGCGCCGCAAACAACTTTTCCCCGAACCATGTCCAATATAACGCTCTGTTGAAAATCAACAAGATTTTACAGGAGATGGCGCAAGCGCGTATTTAATCCGGTTCCTGCGCGTAGTTTTTCCCCCGATTCCGGCTATGTAAACCGCCAGTTAGCAAAAAAATACCCCAAGGATGGTAGTTTTTCTGCCAGCCTTGGGGTATATTTATGTCAAAGGAGGTTGAGCCTGTATGACAACGACCGGACAGCGCATCGCCGCCAAGCGCAAAGAACTGGGCCTGTCCCAGGAGGCGCTGGGGGAAAAGCTGGGGGTATCCCGGCAGTCCATATACAAATGGGAGTCGGATACATCCCTTCCCGAAATCGAAAAGCTGATTTCTCTGAGCCGCCTGTTTTCTGTGTCGATAGGCTGGCTGCTGGGTGTGGAAGAAAATTCCGAAAATCAGGAAAAACTGCTGGAGGACGTATTGGCCCGGTATC
>CAJTOE010000058.1 GCA_910577805.1 uncultured Oscillospiraceae bacterium
AGGATAGTCCGGAGGACAAAAATAAGACCCCGCATCGTGAGATGCAAGGTCTTATTTTTCTATGTCGGAGGCTAAGTGTTATTGCCCCTCACAGGATAAATCACATTGCCCTACGACATCTGAAATCACTCCCACTCCACCGTGGCGGGTGGCTTACTGGTGATGTCGTACACAATGCGGTTGATGCCCGCCACCTCATTGACAATGCGGGTGCTGATCTTATCCAGCAGGTCATAGGGGATACGGGCCCAACCGGCGGTCATGAAGTCGGCGGTGGTCACCGCCCGGAGGGCCAGAGTGTAATCATAGGTGCGGCCGTCCCCCATCACCCCCACCGACCGGCTGTCAGTGAGGACGGCGAAATACTGGCTGAGCCGCCGGTCCTCTCCGGCCCCGGCCAGCTCCTCCCGGAAGATAAAATCAGCTTGACGGAGCCGGTCCGCCTTCTCCTTGGTGACCTCCCCAAGGATGCGAATGGCCAGACCCGGCCCTGGGAAGGGCTGGCGGCTCACCAGATACTCCGGCAGACCCAGCTCCCGGCCCAGCCGCCGGACCTCGTCCTTGAAGAGCAGGCGCAGGGGCTCCAGAATCTCCTGAAAGTCCACACAGTCAGGCAGTCCGCCCACGTTGTGGTGGCTCTTGATGACGGCGGCTTCCCCCGTTCCCGACTCAATCACATCGGGGTAGATGGTACCCTGGGCCAGAAAATCCACCGCACCAATCTTCTTGGCCTCCTCCTCAAAAATCCGGATGAACTCCTCCCCGATGATTTTCCGTTTTTCCTCCGGGTCGGTGACGCCGGCCAGCTTTGTCAGGAAGCGGTCCCCGGCGTCCACCCGAACAAAGTTCATGTCCCAAGGGGCGAACGCGGCCTCTACCTCGTCCCCCTCGTTGAGGCGCATCAAGCCGTGGTCCACAAAGACACAGGTGAGCTGCCTGCCAACCGCCTCGGCCAGCAGGGCCGCCGCCACGGAGGAGTCCACCCCGCCGGACAGGGCCAGCAGCACGTGGCCGCCCCCTACTTTCTCCCGAACGGTCTGGAGAATGGTGTTTTTGTAGTCCCCCATGGTCCAGTCCCCCACAGCGCCGCAGACGCCGTAGAGGAAATTCCGGAGCATGTCCAGGCCGTGTTCCGTGTGGCTGACCTCGGGGTGGAACTGGACGCCGTAAAACCCCCGGGCCTCGTCGGCGATGGCTACATTAGGACAGGCATCGCTGTGGGCGGTGAGTACAAAACCCTCCGGCACTTTAGCCATGTAGTCCCCGTGGCTCATCCAGGAAACCCCATCCCGGGGCAGACCCTGGAACAGCTTACAGGCGGTGTCGTAGTGGGTGAGGGTCTTACCGTACTCCCGGGCGGAGTCGTCCTGGGCCGGGACGACCTCTCCCTCCAGCAGGTGGGCCATAAGCTGACAGCCGTAGCAGATGCCCAGAATAGGCACTCCCCAGGTGAAAATCGACCGGTCCACCGTGGGGGAGCCCTCCCGATAGACCGACCGGGGCCCGCCGGTAAAGATAATGCCTGTAGGGTCGAAGGCCTTCAGCTCCTCCAGAGGCGTGGTCCAGGGCTTTACCTCGCAGTACACCCTGCACTCCCGCACCCGCCGGGCAATGAGCTGGTTGTACTGCCCGCCAAAATCCAGGATCAAAATTTTCTGCATCCTTACACCCCGCTCTCCCCATAGTTGGCCAGCACCCGGGCGGAGGGGTCGTCCACGTCGCAGCCCTCCCAGGACCGATTGGGCATCCAGAAATCCGTTACCATGCCGCTCTGGCCGGGATAATACTTCTCAAAAATCTCCCGGTAGAGCAGAGACTCCTTGGTAAAGGGCCGTGCGCGGTCATAGCTGCGTCTCAGCCGTTCAAACTCCCCATCGGTGTACCGGCTTTCAGCGTACTCTTTCAAATCGTCCACCAGGGAGTGGCCCACCGCGTCGGAGAACGCGGCTTTCTCCCGCCACAGAATGCTCTCAGGGAGCCAGTCCCCCTCAAACGCCCTGCGAAGCAGATACTTGCCCTTGCCGTAGGTGTTCACTTTCTTTGCCGGGTCGAGGGCCATAACGTATTCCACAAAGTCCAGGTCGCCGAAGGGCACCCGGGCCTCCAGGGAGTTGACCGAGATGCACCGGTCAGCCCGGAGTACGTCGTACATATGCAGCTCCCGCAGCCGCTTTTCCGCCTCCTCCTGGAACGCCTGGGGTGTGGGGGCGAAGTCGGTGTATTTGTAGCCAAAAAGCTCGTCGGAAATCTCTCCGGTAAGGAGCACCCGGATATCCGTCCGCTCATGGATGGCCCTGCACAGCAGATACATGCCCATGCTGGCCCGGATGGTGGTGATGTCGTAGGTGCCCAGCAGCTCCACCACCGTCTCCAGACTGGACAGCACGTCCTCTCTGGTGATAATGACCTCCGTGTGGTTGCTGCCGATGTAGTCCGCCACCTGTCTGGCGTATTTCAGGTCGATGGCGTCGGTATCCATGCCGATAGCGAAGGTTTGGATGGGGGCTTTGCTCCGGCGGGCGGCGATGGCGCACACCAGGGAGGAGTCCAGCCCGCCGGACAGTAGAAAGCCCACCTTAGCGTCGGAAACCAGCCGCTTTTCCACCCCGGCGATCAGCTTTTCCCGGATATTTCTGCAAACCTCCTCCAGCCCGTCATGGCACACCCGGTCCACCTTTGCAATATCCCGGTAGCAGACAAATTTGCCTTCTTTATAGTAGTGCCCAGGAGGGAAGGGCATAATCCCGTCCGTCAGGCCCAGCAGGTTTTTGGGTTCACTGGCAAACAGAATGGTCCCCTGGCCGTCGTACCCGTAATAGAGGGGCCGGATGCCGATGGGGTCACGGGCGGCGATGAACTCCCCCGCCTGCCCGTCGTAGAGGATGCAGGCGAATTCCGCGTCCAGTATGGCGAACATATCCACCCCGTACTCCCGGTAGAGGGGGAGGAGAATTTCACAGTCGGAGCCGCTATGAAAGGTGTACCCCTTTTCCTCCAGCTCCCGTTTCAGTTTTTCAAAGCCATATATCTCGCCGTTGCAGACGGCATAGCTGCCCTCCAGCTCAAAGGGCTGCATCCCCTCGGGGGTCAGGCCCATGATGGCCAGGCGGTGAAAACCCAGCAGACCCTCCCCCGCCTGGACCACCCGGCTGTCATCGGGGCCCCGGCTACGGGTGCGGTCAAAGCCGCGCCGAAACGCCTCTGAACCGGCCACGGGGCCGCAATATCCAATAATAGAACACATGGCATTTCCTCCTATCTGACCCCAAACAGCAGATCGCCGTAGGTGGGGAAGGGCCAGTATTTCTTCGGGGTGAGGGTCTCGGCCTGGTCGCAGGGCAGGCGCAGCCGGCCCATTTGGGGCAGCACCGTGTCCCGAATCATCTCCGCCTCCGCCCTGATATCACCGGCGGCGGCCAAGGCCAGCACCGCTTCCTCCAGTACGCCGGTCTCCCGGTGTATCTCGTCGGTGAGGGCGGACAGCTTTTTCACCAGCTCCGTCTCGCAGCCGCAGGGACAGCCCGGAACCAGCTCCCGCTTGGCGGCGGCGGTTTTCGCGGTGTCCAGGGCAAAGGCCTGGACGGCGGGGATGATTTCGGTGCGGGCCATGTCCACCATGGTGTTGGCCTCAATGATGACCGTCTTACAGTAGTTCTCCAGCGTCACCTCATACCGGGAGACCAGCTCCGCCTTGGTGAGCACCCCGTGGGAGGTGAGCAGAGCCACATTTTTCTCGTCCAGCAGGTGGGGCACACAGTCGGGCGTGGCGGGATAGTTCAGCAGTCCCCGCTTCTCGGTGGCCTCCCGAATCCAGGCGTCGTCGTAGCCGTTGCCGTTGAAGATGATCCGCTTGTGGTCCTGAATGGTCTTACGGATCATGGCCTGGAGGGCGCTTTGAAAATCCTCCGCCCCCTCCAGCCGGTCGGCGTAGACCTTCAAGCTCTCAGCCACGGCGGTGTTGAGCATGATGTTGGCACAGGCGATGGAGTCGGCGGAGCCCACCATACGGAACTCAAACTTATTGCCCGTGAAGGCGAAGGGGGAGGTACGGTTGCGGTCGGTGGTGTCCCGGCGGAATTTGGGCAGCACGTCCACCCCCAGGCGGACCTTGCCGGTGTCGATGCTGGTGTAGGGGGCGTCGTGCTCGATGCAGCCCAGAATGGCGGCCAGTTCGTCCCCCAGGAAGACGGACACCACGGCGGGAGGCGCTTCGTTGGCTCCCAGGCGGTGGTCGTTGCCGGCGGTGGCCACCGAGACGCGCAGCAGATCCTGATAGTCGTCCACCGCCTTGATGACGGCGCACAGGAACAGCAGGAACTGGGCATTCTCATAGGGGGTGTCCCCGGGGGAGAGAAGATTCACCCCGGTGTCGGTAGACATGGACCAGTTGTTGTGCTTGCCGGAGCCGTTCACCCCCACGAAAGGCTTTTCGTGGAGCAGACAGACCAGCCCGTGGCGGGCGGCCACCTTCTGCATCAGCTCCATGGTCAGCTGGTTGTGGTCGGTGGCGACGTTGACGGTGGTGTAGATGGGGGCCAGCTCATGCTGGGCGGGGGCCACCTCGTTGTGCTGGGTCTTGGCCAGAATGCCCAGTTTCCACAGCTCGTCGTTCAGGTCGGCCATATAGGCGGCCACCCGGGGCTTGATGGTGCCAAAATAGTGGTCGTCCATCTCCTGCCCTTTGGGAGGCCTGGCCCCGAAGAGAGTGCGGCCAGTAAACCGCAGGTCCCGGCGCTGCTCCCACATCTTGGCGTCCACCAGGAAATATTCCTGTTCCGGTCCCACGGCGGGGCTTACCCGTCTGACCTCCGTATTGCCGAACAGCCGCAGGATGCGCAGTGCCTGCCGGTTCAGGGCCTCCATGGAGCGCAGAAGCGGGGTCTTTTTGTCCAGGGCCTCCCCGTTGTAGCCGCAGAAGGCGGTGGGGATGCACAGGGTCTTATCCTTGAGAAAGGCGTAGGAGGTGGGGTCCCAGGCGGTGTAGCCCCTGGCCTCGAAGGTGGCCCGCAGCCCGCCGGAGGGGAAGGAGGAGGCGTCCGGCTCCCCCTGGATCAGCTCCTTGCCGGAGAACTCCATGATGACCCCGCCGTCGGGGGAGGGGGAGATAAAGCTGTCGTGCTTCTCGGCGGTGACGCCGGTGAGGGGCTGGAACCAGTGGGTAAAATGGGTCGCCCCATGGGCTACGGCCCAGTCCTTCATGGCCGCCGCCACGGCGTTGGCCACCCCGATATTCAGCTTGGCCCCCTCGTCGATGGTCTTTCTCAGGGACCGATATACCTCTGCGGACAGATTGGCCTTCATCACCCTGTCGTCAAACACCAGACTTCCAAAATATTCCTGTACTGCTGCCATTTTTCTTCACCCTTTCCGCAATCAAACGCATAAAAAGAGACAAAGACGCCTTTCAGGATTCAACCTAAAAGACGCCTTTGCCTTTATGGGCGCATTATACGCCCTGGGCGGGGCGCTGTCAACCTGTTTTTTCTATTTTTTAGGATTCTGTTCACTGTGGTGGAAAACCGCCCCAGGCTGTGGTATAATACTTGGGAATTTCGATGAAGAGGAGCGGGAGTGGTCATGAAATATACCAGGGAAGAAGTACTCCAGTATGTCCAGGAGGAGGAAGTGGCCTTTATCCACCTAACCTTCTGCGATGTGTTCGGGCGGCAGAAGAATATCTCCATTGTGCCCTCAGAGCTGTCCCGGGCCTTTGAGTGCGGCATCGCCTTCGACGCCTCGGCCATCGCCGGCTTCGGGGACGAGGCCCGGTCCGACCTGCTGCTCCGGCCCGACCCGGATACCCTGATGCTGCTGCCCTGGCGGCCGGAGCACGGGCAGGTGGTGCGTATGTTCTGCTCCATCCACTACCCCGACGGACGGCCCTTCCCCTGCGACACCCGGGCTCTGCTCCGCGACGCCATAGCCCGGGCAGAACAGCGGGGATTTCACTTTCTTTTTGGCGCGGAGCAGGAGTTTTACCTGTTTAAACGGGACGAAACCGGCGAGCCCACCAAAATCCCCTATGACAGGGCCGGGTATATGGACATCGCCCCCGACGACAAGGGGGAGAACATCCGCCGGGAGATCTGCGTAACCCTGTCCCGCATGGGCATTTCCCCCGAGTGTTCCCACCACGAGGAGGGGCCGGGGCAGAATGAGATTGACTTCAAATACTCCGACCCCCTCACCGCCGCGGACAATGTGATGACCTTTCAGGCCATTGTAAAGTTCATCGCTGAGCGAAACGGCCTGTGCGCCGACTTCTCCCCCAAGCCCCTGCCGGATTCGCCGGGGAGCGGCTTCCACATCAATATGTCAGTCCAGGGGGAGGACGGCCGGGACTATCTGCCTCAGATGGTGGCCGGGGTGCTGGACAAGGTGGGAGAAATGACGGTGTTCCTCAACCCGGTGGCGGAATCCTACGCCCGCTTCGGCGGGCACAAGGCCCCTAAATATATCTCCTGGTCCCATGAAAACCGGTCTCAGCTGGTGCGCATCCCCGCCGCCGTGGGGGAGTACCGCCGGGCGGAGCTGCGCTCCCCCGACCCCGCCGCCAATCCCTATCTGGCCTTTGCCCTGATGATTCAGGCGGGACTGTTGGGCATGGAGCAAAATCTGGAGCTGCCCCCCGCCACCGGCCTGAACCTCTACCAGGCGGACGGCGAGAGCCTGTCCAGGTTCCAGTCTCTGCCCCAGGACCGGGCGGCGGCGGTGACTGCGGCGCGGTCCAGCGAATTTATCGCGCAGGCCGTCCCGGAGACGGTGGCGGCGGAATATTTTAAGGGATGACGCCGATTTCAGCGGGAGGAGGGGATGTGTATGGAGTTAGAGGAGCGGGTCTACAGTGTGCTGATTGTGTCGGCCTCGGAAAAATTTCAAAACGCCCTGCGCTCCCTCCTTCCTGAAAGCGCCTACTCCCCCATTGTCACTGCGGCCAGCGTGGGGGCGGCGGAGCGCGCCCGAAACAACCAGGACTTCGACTTTGTGTTTGTCAACTCCCCCCTCCCCGACGACGCCGGCATCCGCTTCGCCATCGACTGCTGCCGCGCCGGGGGGACGGTGGTGCTGCTCTTCGCGGCGGCGGCGCTGTACGATTCGATTCAGAGCCGGGTGGAGAAGCATGGGGTATTTGTTCTGCCCAGGCCCGTACCCCGGGACGCTATCCTCCGGGGACTGAACTGGATGACCGCCGCCCGGGAGCGGCTGCGGAGCTATGAGAAGAAGGTCCAGCCCGTTGAGGAGAAGATGGAGGAGATTCGCCTGGTCAACCGGGCCAAGTGGCTGCTTATCCGCGAGCTGAAGATGTCGGAGCCAGACGCCCACCACTACATCACCCGTCAGGCCATGGACCGCTGCTGCTCCAAGCGGGCGGTGGCCGAGGAGATTATCCGGCTGTACACCTAGCAACGTCAGGGAAGAAGCCGCCAGCAGCTACTGATGAGGGGTTATAGCGTTTTTCTCGGACAGTTTCTGCTCAAAGCGGTCTTTTCGTGTGTTTACAGGAACCGGCGTGGGGTATAGCCCAGTAAAACAAGCGCCGCAGTAATGCGCCTGCCCAATGAGCGCCCCCAGCTGTTCCACAGGCAGATAACCTAAAGAATCCACTCCAATGATCTGGGCGATCTCCTCCACGCTGTGATGGCAGGCGATGAGGTTTTCCCGGGAATCAATGTCAGTACCATAGTAACAGGGGTTCAGGAAGGGGGGCGCGGACACCCGGAGATGGACCTCCCGGGCCCCCGCTTCCCGCAGCAGGCTGACAATTCGACCGCTGGTGGTTCCCCGGACAATGGAGTCATCCACCAGCACCACCCGCTTTCCGGCCACGCTGTCCTGGATAGCGCTGAGTTTAATTTTCACTTGATCCAACCGGTGGTCCTGGCCTGGAGCGATAAAGGTACGGCCGATATACTTGTTCTTGATGAGGCCGATACCGTAGGGAATGCCGGACGCATGGCTGTAGCCCAATGCGGCGTCCAGCCCGGAGTCGGGCACCCCAACCACCACGTCCGCCTGGACCGGGTGGGTCTGGGCCAGTATCTCCCCGGCCCGCAGACGGGCGGCGTGGACGGACACCCCGCCAATGACCGAGTCGGGCCGGGCAAAGTAGATGTACTCAAAGATGCAGGGGGAGGGCTCCGCTTTTTCGCAGTGCTCCCGGCGGGATACGATGCCATCCTTGGAAAACACCAAAATCTCTCCTGGCTCCAGGTCACGGACAAATTCCGCCCCTACAGCGGCCAAAGCGCAGCTCTCGGAGGCGGCCACATAACTCCCGTCCTCCATTTTTCCATAGCACAGGGGGCGAAAGCCATTGGGGTCCCGGGCGCAGATCAGCTTCTGAGGGGACATGAGCACCAGAGAGTAGGCTCCCTCCAGTCTGTTCATGGCCGCACTGAGCGCAGCCTCAATAGAGGGGGCGCTCAGCCGCTCCCTGGTGACGATGTAGGCGATGATCTCGGTATCGCTGGTACCATGGAAGATAGCTCCAGACAGCTCCAGCTTGTCTCGAAGCCGGGCTGCATTGCTCAGATTTCCGTTGTGCGCCAGGGCCATATGTCCTTTCTGGTGATTGACCTCGATGGGCTGGCAGTTGCTCCAGTTGGCGGCCCCGGTTGTGCCGTAGCGGGTATGGCCCACCGCCATAGTTCCTTGGGGCAGCCGGTCCAGCGTCTCGCCGGAAAAGACCTCCCCCACCAGCCCCAGGTCCTTGCGGGAGGCGAATATCCCGTCGTCGTTGACCACAATGCCGCAGCTCTCCTGTCCACGGTGCTGGAGGGCATACAGGCCGTAATAAGCCAGACGGCCCACGTCCGCAGGCCGGGGAGCAATCACACCAAACACACCGCATTCCTCATGGATACTCATTTCTATACCTCCGTTTCGGATAAAAAAGCGCAAAGACATCTCTCAGCTGTAAACTGAAAAGACGTCTTTGCCTTTACAGGGCGCATTATACACTCCAGCTTGAACACTGTCAACCATTTCTGTTTAACTTTATGTGGTATGTGAAAATTTTTTTCATATCATCTCAATGCCGGCTGGCTTGCGGACTTATCATATTCAAACGATATGGAAGCTCCAATGATATAGGTATTTCCTTTTTCCTCAAACCTGTGCTATGATGAAAACATCCAAAGGGAACACACAACAAATACCTGAACAGAACAAAAGAAAGTGGAGGAATTGACCATGAAAAAGACATTTTTTGAGAAGCTGTCCGCCATGCTGACCGGCTATTACAAGTCGTTCTCCATGGACTTTTAACGGGGATGCCCAAACGAGTATAAGGAGGAACTGACGGTGAAAAAGCTGGCTGATTTCCTGTCGGAATACTACAGAACCTTCTCCCGCTGAGATTGCCCTCTCCAAGCTTTGCGTGATCCATCCGTCACCGAAGTAAGCAGCAGCCCGGACATGCAGAAGCATCGTCCGGGCTGTCGTCTTGACAAGGAAGGTCCAAGCTCCTCGGTCAGTTTTTCTTTACATCTGAGGCCAAAGGGCCTATAATGAACGGGCGTATGGGACAAAGCGGACGCCGCATACAATCCCATACATCGCAGAGGGAAAGGAGGACCATGGGCACGGCCCATCAGAAGCGCCAGCGCCCGCTTTGGCGGGACGACGAGGTGAGGGGAGAATCGAAGGTTCGGCGGATGCCCCTCCGCGCCGGCTCCGGGCGCGTACACAGCCTGTAAATATGCGGGCAACCGCAAAACAGAGGGGCTGTGACCGGGGAACGAGGTCAAATGGCTGCGAGTTTGTCCTCCTATTTTATCCCCGCCGCAATGACACAGCCCCCGCCAGCAGCGGGGACTCCCAAACATGGGCGGGACAAGGAGGAAAATTAAATATGTGCGGAATTGTAGGCTATATCGGAGGGGAACAGGCCGCCCCCATTCTGCTGGAGGGACTGTCCCGGCTGGAATACCGGGGGTACGACTCCGCCGGGGTGGCGGTGTTCGACGGGCAGACGGGGTCGCTGGCCGTCCGAAAGGCCAAGGGGCGGCTCCAGGTGCTCTCCGACCAGCTCCACGGGGGCGCGGACCTGGACAGCACTGCGGGGGTGGGACACACCCGCTGGGCCACCCACGGGGCCCCCAGCGACGTCAACTCCCACCCCCAGGTGAGCCGCAGCGGAAAGATTGCTGTGGTCCACAACGGGATCATCGAGAATTACGCTGAGCTGAAGGCCTTCCTCATGAACCAGGGGGTCTCCTTCACCTCGGAGACCGACACCGAGGTGGTGGCCCAGCTCATCGAGTACTTCTACGACGGCGACCTGCTCCAGGCCGTGGGCCGGGTGCTCCACCGCATCCAGGGAGCCTACGCCCTGGGCATCCTGTGCGCCGACTGTCCCGACCAGATCATCGCCGTCCGAAAGGACAGCCCGCTGATTCTGGGTTACGGGGAGGGGTGCAATTTCATTGCCAGTGATGTCACTGCCATCCTGCGCCACACCAGAAGGGTGGGCTACATGGAGGACGGGGAGCTGGCCGTCCTCACCCGGGAGGGCGTTCAGTGTTACAACCACCTGATGCAGCCTATCGAAAAAGAGATCGTCACCGTAGATTGGGAAATTGATGCCGCCGAGAAGGGCGGGTACGAGCACTTCATGTTCAAGGAGATCATGGAGCAGCCTGAGGCCTTGCGCCGATGCCTCTCCCCCCGCATCCGGGAGGGGGAGGCCGTCTTTGAGGATTTTTCCCTCAGCAAGGATTTTCTCCAAAATATGCGCCG
Organism: uncultured Oscillospiraceae bacterium; assembly: GCA_910577805.1. Lineage (GTDB taxonomy): Bacteria > Bacillota > Clostridia > Oscillospirales > Oscillospiraceae > Lawsonibacter. The sequence goes on from CAJTOE010000058.1 coordinate 10,741, forward strand.
CATCTACATCGTGGCCTGCGGCTCCAGCTACCACGTGGGGATGGTGGGCAAGTACCACCTAGAGCGGCTCACCCGCATTCCGGTGGAGGTGGCCCTGGGCTCCGAGTTCCGGTACATGGACCCTATTGTAGATGAACACACTCTGGTGATCGTCATCAGCCAGTCGGGCGAGACTCTGGACACCATGGCCGCCCTCCGGGAGGCCCGGCGGCTGGGAGGACACATCCTGTCCATCGTCAACGTGGTGGGCTCCTCCATCGCCCGGGAGTCGGACCAGGTGCTATACACCTGGGCGGGTCCGGAGATTGCCGTGGCCACCACCAAGGCCTACACCACCCAGCTGGCCCTGCTGTCCCTGCTGGCCCTGTGGCTGGGGAAACGGCTGGGAACCGTCCCGGAGAAGGACTGCCGGGAAATGGTGGCCGCCTTCCGGGAGCTGCCTGGTAAGATGGAGGAGGTGCTTTCCCACCGGGACGACATTCAGTACTTTGCTTCCCAGTATTTCAACCACGACTCCATCTTCTTCATGGGGCGGAATCTGGACTACGCCTTGGGACTGGAGGGCTCGCTGAAGCTGAAGGAGATCTCCTACATCCACTCGGAGGCCTACGCCTCCGGGGAGCTGAAACACGGCACCATCAGCCTCATCGAGGACGGCACCCTGGTGGTGGCTTTGGGGACTTATGGAAAGCTGTTTGCCAAGGCCATGAGCAACGTGGTGGAGGTAAAGTCCCGAGGGGCCAGTGTCTTGGCCCTTACTACTTACCCCCACCAGGAGGAGATGGCACGCACCGCCGATGTGGTGATGACCATCCCTGACATCCATGCACTGCTGCTCCCCATCCTGGGGGTGGTTCCCCTCCAGCTCTTTGCCTACTATGTGGCCCTTATGCGGGGCTGCGACATCGACAAGCCCCGGAATCTGGCCAAGAGCGTAACGGTGGAGTAGAATGAAAAACGGACGATAGAGGGAGTCCTTGCCATGGAACTGCGCACCCTGCACTATTTTACCGTTGTGGCTCAGGAATTGAACATTACCCGGGCGGCAGAAAAACTGAACATGAGCCAACCTCCCCTCAGCAATCAGATCAAGGCGCTGGAGGAGGAACTGGGAGTTCAGCTGTTCATCCGGGGCAAGCGGCGTCTGGAGCTGACCGAGGAGGGAGGCCTGCTGCTGCGTCGGGCGGTCCAGATTCAGGAGCTGGCAGACAAGACCCGGCAGGAGATTGCCAGCCTGCGGGAGGGGATGACGGGTGTCATATATCTGAGTATGGTGGAGGGACGCGCCCCCTTCCTGGCCGCCCGGTGGATCGCCGGCTTTCGGGAGGAATTCCCCCTGGTGCGGTACAACCTGTGGAATGGCAGCAGCGACGATGTGCTGGACCGGCTTCACAAGGGGCTGGCTGACCTGGCTGTCATCGCCGCCCCTTACGACACCGAGCACCTGGAGGGCTTTCCCGTGGGCCGGGAACCCTGGATTGCTATGCTTCACCCAGACCATCCCCTGGCCCAGCCGATAGGAGACACCATTCCCCTATCCAGCCTGGCAGGGGAGCCGCTGATTGTCCCCAGCCGAAAATCTCGGGTGGACGCTATCCGCCGCTGGTTCGGAGAGGTTGGCGCGGAGCCTCATATCCTCTGCGAGATGTCCAACTATATGGATGCAGCGGCCCTAACCAGCCAGGGGGTTGGAATCAGCATCTTCCCTCAAACCGTTGACGTGTCCAACGGTCTGGTGGTGTCCAAGGTGGTGATTCAGCCCTCCCGTCAGGTGGAATATATCCTGGTCTGGAACAGGGGACAGCCCCCTTCCGGATTGACTCGGGAATTTATTCACTTCGTCCAAGAAAATCTGAGAAATGACGGTAGCCGCTAAAATATAATTATGATGCAATAATTTTGTCAAAAATTTAAGACAGAGCATAAAAAAGCATCGGTTGGGATTATCCTAACCGATGCTTTTCTATAGATCATGCTACTTATGCAGCGTTTTTCTGTGACCGCAATCCACGGGCCCGAATCTGTCGGGCGATTTTGACCGCCTGCATGGAATCCACATAGTTTTCCAGCAGTGTTTCCGGCTGCCGCCGTCCAATACAGTTTTGGTACAGGTCGAAAAGCCGCTGGGCCTCCAGGCAGTAGGGCAGCGGGTCCACATGGAGGTCGGAGACCATGTTGTCGTAGGAGAAGATTCCGCCCTCCTTGGTAAAGCTGATGTTGGCCAGCTTTTTGTACTCATTGGCGTCCTCGTGGACGGTCTCTTTGATCAGCTCCCGGGAGATCACGCCACCAGGGGCTTTGTTGTCCCGGCAGTAAACCTTGAACACCTGGGGGCCGCTGTCGGTTTTCAGGACCATCCGCTCATAGATGTCCCCGGTGGCCGAGCGGAACGCTTCAGCCAGAGCGGTGCGGCGGGTAGGCTGGTAGGGAAACCCGACAGACTGGCACAGCTCACTAAACTTCTCCTTTGCTGGCCGTCAATGACCATGCGGTTGATACAGACCAGCGGCAGAAACTCAGTGTTGCCGACCAAAAGGAGCTGCCTGTACTGTTCTGCTTTTTTCAAGTCCTTGGGCGGGACGCAGTCCAGTTCGTCCAGCGGGACTTTCGATCCGGCTTATTCTCATCATCCAGCCGGATCTGCATTCCCTGGATCAATCCGCTTTTGTCGCAGTAAGGGACAGAAGCCCGCTGTACCCAGCGATATTCC
>CAJTOE010000059.1 GCA_910577805.1 uncultured Oscillospiraceae bacterium
CCCTGTCAGGGGGAGATGGCCGCAGGCCAGAGGGGGTAGGGAGGCACCGCCGCAGGCGGTGACGGATGAGGGGGAGGAGGGAGGGCTGCACTACCTTACAAATCAAGGTAAACGTCACTTCAAGGAGATTTTGCGTTTATCCGTCGTTACACAGAGAAAATCCCGCATCAAACCCGCGAAATATCATACGGCGTAGTCTGATACACATAATAATTCAGCCAGTTGGTGTAAAACAACTGCGCCGCCGAACGCCACCGGACCTGGGGCGGATTTTTGGGGTCATTTTGGGGAAAATAGTTGTCCGGAATATTGATCTCCAACCCCTTGTTCACATCCCGAAAATACTCGTTCGCCAGCGTGTCCGGGTCATACTCCGGGTGCCCCGTGATAAAGAACCGCCGGTTGTCCGCGCTCTTCACCGCAAACACCCCCGCCTGCTCCGAAACCGCCAGAAGCTCCAGCTCCGGCCGGGCCTGGATGTCCTCCAGACGGTTTTCCGTGTACCGGGAGTGGGGCACGTAAAACACATCGTCAAACCCCCGGAACAGCGGCGACTGCGGCCGGACCGCCTTGTGGGGAAACACACCGAATAACTTCTTGGGCAGGCTGTATTTCGGAATGCCATAGTGATAATACAGCCCCGCCTGCGCCCCCCAGCAGATATGCAGGGTGGAGTGAACGTGCGTCTTGCTCCACTCCATGATCTCGCACAGCTCCCCCCAGTAGTCCACATCGGTGAAATCCAGATTTTCCACAGGAGCGCCGGTAATAATCATGCCGTCAAATTTCTTGTCCTTGATTTCGGAAAACGACGTATAAAAGGACTCCAAATGCCCCTCATCGGTGTTGTGGGACACATGGCTGAGGGTGCGCAAAAGCTCCACCTGGACCTGGAGAGGCGAATTGGACAGCTTACGCAGAAGCTGGGTCTCGGTCACGATTTTGGTGGGCATCAGGTTCAAAATGAGCAGACTCAGGGGCCGGATATCCTGGTGGAGCGCACGGAACTCGGTCATTACGAAAATGTTCTCGTCCTCCAGCGTGGCCCGTGCGGGGAGGGAATCGGGGATTTGAATGGGCATGTAAAAAACTCCCTTCTGTTACGCCAGACTGGCGATAAACTGCCGGGCCGTCCGGGGGGAGCGGCCCGCGTGGCGGATCTCCCAAGTCATAGCCTGGGCGTGGAGCACATCTTTTTCCATGGAGACGCCCGCCAGCCGGGCCAGATGGTCCACCAGGGCCAGATAGTCCGGCTTGTTCATGGTCAGGTAGGGAATGCGCAGGCCGAAGCGCTCGGCCAGGGCGGTTTTTTCCGAAATCGTCTCGAACGTATCCACCTCGTCTCCCGCCCGCTCGGCGAAGGTCTGACGGACCAGATGCCGCCGGTTGGAGGTGGCGTAAATCGCCACATTGACCGGCCGGCGTTCCAGGCCGCCCTCCAGGATGGTTTTCAGGGCGGAATAGGTGTTGTCGTCCTGGTCAAAGGCCAGGTCGTCGATGAACAGAATGAATTTCTGCTTGCGTCCCGCCAGAGAGCGGATAAGCTGGGGCAGGCCGTGGAGGCAGTTTTTCTGGACCTCGATCAGCCTGAGCGCCTCAAAGCCGGGGATGTACAGCATGGATTTTACCGTCGCGGACTTGCCGGTGCCGCTGTCGCCGAACAGCAGGACGTTGTTGACCTGCTTTCCCTCCAGCATGGGGCGGGTGTTGGCAATGACCTGATTGCGCTGATGCTCGTAGCCCAACAGCTCCTCCGGCCGGGGGCAGTCCGGGTCCTCCACCGGGACCAGGCCCTCTCCCTCCCAGAGGAAGGTCCGGTAACGGCCGAAAAAGCCCGCGCCGTTTTGCTGGTAAAAGGCGGTCACCGTGTCGAAATCGAAGGGGGCGGAGGCGTACCACCGGGGCAGGTTAGCCAGCACCGGGGCGTATTCCTCGCCGGGGAGCAGGTCCTTCATGGCCTGGATGTACTTGTCACAGTCCGTCCGGGCCAGGAGGGCCAGATTTTCAATCTCCCGCCGGGCGCAGTTCTCCAGCGCCGGGTCGCTGCCGCCGCGCTCCACCAGCCGGGCGTAGGAGGACTCCTGATAGCGCAGGCGGTCCCAGAGGAAATCGCCCAGGCCGAAATGGCCCTCCTGGCGCAGGGCGGAAAAGATCTCCGCGTAAGCGTCCAGGGCACATTCCCCCTGGCGGGAGACGATGCAGTTTAGAAATTGCCTCAGATGGACCATGACCGGCTCATGGAGCAGGGGGCGGTAAGCGGACAGGCCCAGCAGGGCGGCCCGCATGGTGTTCAGATTCATAGCTGTCACTCCTTGATTTGGGTTGAGATGTCCGCAGGGACAGTTTTTACAGGTTCCATTTTCCGGCTAAACCCTCCCGGAACGCGTTTAGCGTCTCCTCCGTTTCATCCAGCCAGTAGGGCCGGGCGGGGTTGCCCGCCTCGTCGTAGTCCGCCGCGCTGAACCACACCGCAATGCGGATATTGGGGTAATCCCCCAGCCGCTGGAACATGTCCGTGATCCAGGCCGCCTTGTCGCCCCCCACGCTGCTGGAGGCAAACTCGGTGATGATCCAGGGGAAGCGGATAAAGTGAGGCTCGTATTCCTCCTGCACCTTGTCATAAATCTCCCCAAAGCTGCGCCAGGTCTCCCCCTGGTAGGCATAGTACGTGCCGTTATTATAGCCCGTGACCCCCAGCATGTGGACGTACTCGTTGCCGGGGTAGTAGGCCAGGGCGTTGTTCCACTTGGCCGGGGGGGCGGAGCGGTCGTTGGGGTTGTAAATCCAAATCAGGTTATTGGCCCCCTCCTCCTGGAAAATCCGGTAAATGCGCTGCCACACGGCGGTGTAAATGTGCGGGTCGCACAGGTTGTTCACACCGGAATAGCTGGTCCAGTCGGAGTTCATCTCGTTGCCCAGACGGAACAGGACCGTATGGCCCAAATCCCGGACGTTCCGGGCGAATTCCCGGATCGTTTCGTCCAATTCCCCCCGGTAAATCGCAAGCTGCGGGGAGGGACCGAACAGGTCCATATTATTGCTGTCTGTAACCTGCAGGGTCAATTCCACAATGCGGTCCTGGTCCTTGGCCTCCTGCATCAGCTCCGCGGGGAACTCCATAGAGGGCAGGTGGACGTAGTAGAGGACGACTGGAAAATGGAAGTCCAGCTTTTCCTCCAGCTTTGGCAGTTCTCCATGAAAACCGTTCTGAACAAAATCCCCCATGAAAACGCCCCAGAGGGGGTCTTGGGATTGCTCCTGCAGGGAGTCATAGACTGTCTGCGTCTCAGCGGACCAGTTCGTTTGGCTGGTGTCGGGATAAAAGTCAGTCTGGTAATGCCCCTCGCCCACCGGGTCGAAGCACCGTAAATCGTTCTGCAATGTCTCGGCCAGCTGGGTAAAAGAATCGTTGGCCGTACTGTGGAACCGCCACACCACCCGGATATACTCCCGGCTTCCGGTGGGGAAAGCGCCGTAGAGATAGCTGTCATACTGCCCCTCGGTCAGCCCCTCCACCTTGGCGTGGAAGAGCAGCTCCCCCATCTGGCCCACATAGACCCGGTTGCTCTCCTGCCACTCCCGGTTGAGCAGGAAACGGTATTCATAGTGCTCGATGTAGTCCTGGACGGTGTGGTCGGGGAAAAAGGGCAGAAATGTGGACAATTCAAAGGTAATGATATCTTTTTTGCTCTGGTAGGGGGCACGCTCACGGGAAATCGTCACATCGTAGTCCTCGCCCAGCACCGTGAGGAACAGCGGGGAGAGAGACTGGTCCAGCTCCACCTTCCCAGGGAAGGTCAACTGCCAGCCGTCCAGGTAGTTCACGACGCGGGAGACGTCACGGTCCGGGTCGTAGTAGATTTTCTTGCAGTCGGCGGAGAAATCCAGCTTCTCTGCCTCGGCTCCGTCTACGTAGCGCACGATTTCCTCCGCGCTGCCGGACAGCCCGCCCAGCTCATGAACCGTATTTTCGGGGCTGAGGTGCAGGACCTCATATTTGATGTTCCGCTTGAAGGAGAGCAGCCAGGGGTTCTGGGAGGAGAAGAACTCCCAGACACAGGCGGCAAGCCCCAGTACAAACAGAGCCAGGATGATTTTTTGCCAGCGTTTTAATTTTTTCATAGAAGCCTCCAGGGGGCAAACGGCCCAAACTGCTTTCTATTATAATAGAAGGGGAAGGATAAGGCAAGATTTTTGTCATGTGCCCTGCGGTTGGTAAAGTGGACTTTTGGTTTCACCCTCATCCGTCACCGCCTGCGGCGGCGCCACCTTCCCCCGTGAGGGGGAAGGCTTCGGACATTGGCACTTGCTTGACTGCACAGCAGTATCGATAGACGCTGTGAAAAGCCTTCCCCCCTGGCGGGGGAAGGTGGCTGGCCGGAGGCCAGACGGATGAGGGGGGGCATCCCCGCCCACTCAAAGATTTCCCCATTCACATCTGGACAAATCAACTTTAGTCTGCTAAAATAAATATACATTCAGGAAAGAGGAGGTCGTGTTGCAATGCTTGACATTACAGCCATCGGCGAAGTGCTGATTGACCTGACGCAGACTGGGTTCAATGAAAATGGAATCCCCCTCTTTGCGGCCAATCCCGGCGGGGCTCCCGCCAACGTAGCGGTTGCCGCAGCCCGGCTGGGGGCCAAAACCGCCTTTGCCGGAAAAGTGGGCCGTGACGGCTTTGGAACCTACCTGCGCCAGGTCTTGTCGGACAACGGCGTGGACGTGTCCAGGCTGCGGAGTGGGAAGGAACCCACTACCATGGCCATCGTCTCAGTGGACGCCAGCGGGGAGCGGGATTTCCAGTTTGTCCGGGGCAGTGACTGTACCATCACCCCGGAGGAGGTGGACGAAAAGCTGGTGGAGCGCAGCAAGGTGCTGCATTTCGGCTCGGTCAGCCTCACCCGCGGCACTGCCCGGAACGCCACGATTTTTGCGGCCCGCAGCGCCCGTCAGGCGGGGGTGCTGGTGAGCTATGACCCCAACTACCGCGCCGCGCTCTGGTCCAGCGAACGGGAGGCACAGGAGTGGATGTGCATTCCCCTGCCGCTGGTGGACGTACTTAAAATTTCCGAGGAGGAGCTGCCCCTGCTCACCGGGACCCGCGACCTGGACGAGGGGACCCGCCTTCTGGAGGCCCGCGGCATCCGGCTGATTTTGGTCACCCTGGGGTCTGAGGGCGTGTTCTGCCGCTGGCAGGGGGACAGCTGGAGCCAGCCCGGAGAAAAGGTGCGGGTGGCGGATACCAACGGCGCGGGAGACACGTTCTTCGGCGCGGTGCTCAGCCGCCTGTGCCAGCGGGAGGGCAAAAAGCCGCTGGAGGACCTGTCCGCCGGGGAATTGCAGGAGATTTTGACCTTTGCCAACCGGGCCGCGTCCATCACCTGCTCCCGCAGCGGAGCCATCCCGGCTATGCCCACATTAGAGGAGATGAAACAGTGAAAAAAACCTTTGTAACCAAGGCGCAGCTGGAGCAGCTCTGCCAGAGCTTCCCCACGCCCTTCCATCTGTACGACGAAAAAGGCATCCGGGAGAACGCCCGGCGGGTCAACGCGGCCTTTGCCTGGAACCCCGGCTTCCGGGAGTTTTTCGCCGTAAAAGCCACCCCCAATCCCCAGCTGCTCAAGCTCCTGCGGGAGGAGGGCTGCGGCGTGGACTGCTCCTCGCTGACGGAGCTGATGATGTCCCAGCGCTGCGGCTTCTCCGGCGGGGAGATCATGTTCTCCTCCAACGACACCCCGGCAGAGGAATTTGCTCTGGCCGGCCAGCTTGGGGCGACCATCAATCTGGACGACATCAGCCACATCGACTTTTTGCAGCGGACCATTGGCCGTATCCCCAAAAAAATCTCCTGCCGGTTCAACCCAGGCGGGACCTTCACCCTGGGGGAGAGCAAAGAGGGGTTCCAGGTGATGGACAACCCCGGCCAGGCCAAGTACGGCCTGACCCGTCCCCAGATGACCGAGGCGTTCAAACGCCTGCGGGAGCTGGGCGCGGAGGAGTTCGGCATCCACGCCTTTCTGGCCTCCAACACCATTTCCAACGAGTACTACCCCGCCCTGGCGGCAATCCTGTTCCGCACGGCCGTGGAGCTGAAGAACGAGACCGGGGCGCACATCACGTTCATCAACCTGTCCGGCGGCGTGGGCATCCCCTACCGCCCGGAGCAGCCCGCAAATGACATTGCGGTCATTGGCGAGGGCGTGCGGAAGGCCTTTGAGGAAATTCTGGTCCCCGCCGGGATGGGAGACGTGTCCCTGTGTACCGAGCTGGGCCGGTTCATGCTGGCCCCCTACGGCCATCTGGTCACGCGGGTCCTCCACCAGAAGCACACCCACAAGGAGTATATCGGCGTGGACGCCTGCGCCGCAAACCTGATGCGCCCGGCCATCTACGGGGCGTACCACCACATTACGGTCATGGGCAAGGAGGACGCGCCCTGCGACCACATGTATGACGTAACCGGGTCCCTGTGTGAGAACAGCGACAAATTCGCCATCGACCGGATGCTGCCGGAGATCGAAACCGGGGACCTGCTGGTCATTCACGACACCGGCGCCCACGGCCACTCCATGGGCTATCAGTACAACGGCCGCCTGCGCTCGGCGGAGGTACTGCTCCAGGAGGACGGGACCGCCCGCCTCATCCGCCGTGCCGAAACGCCGGAGGACTACTTTGCCACCTGTATCTGGGACTGAGGTGCCGCTATGAATATTATGGCCGAGCTGGCATTGATTTTCGGCGTCTGCCTGGCGGGGGAGGGCATCTCCGCCGTCCTGCCCTTCGCCTTCCCCGCCAGCGTCATTGCGATGCTTCTGCTGGGGGCGCTGCTTTTCTTCAAAATCCTAAAAACCCGGCATATCGAAAGGGCCTCCCATTTTCTGGCGGGGAATATGGCGTTTTTCTTCCTGCCCACCTGCGTGGGCGTGATGGAACACCTGGACGCCATCATGGGCCAGCTGGCCCCCTTCCTGCTGATCGCCTTTATCACCACGCCGGTGGTCTATTTCGTCACCGCCTGGACCGTCCAGCTGACCGTGCGCCTGATGGGCAAACAGAAAGGGGGAACCAGCCATGCTTGACGCTCTGACCGGCTCCCCCCTTTTCGGCCTGACCCTCAGCGCCGCCGCTTGGTGCGTGGGGCTTTGGCTGCAAAAAAAGACGAAATTTTTCCTGTGCAATCCGCTGCTGATTGCCAGCGCACTGCTTATCGTGTGCCTGGCCGCCTTTGATATCCCCTACGAGCGCTACGCCCAGGGGGGCGATTTTATCAAGCTGATGCTGGGACCGGTCACCGCTGTGCTGGCCCTGAACATCTACAATCAGCGCAGCATTTTAAAGCAGTATTTTATCCCGGTCCTGGTGGGCTGTACCGTCGGGAGCCTGACCAGTATGGGCAGTGTGCTGCTGCTGTGCCGCCTGCTCCAGACGGAGCGCTTTTTGACGGCCTCCCTGCTGCCCAAGAGCGTCACAACGGCCATTGCCATCGGCATTGCCGAGAGCCAGGGCGGCGTAGGCGGCATCGCGGCGGCGGCGGTGATGGTGGCGGGGCTGACCGGCGCGGTGCTGGCCCCCAAGCTGTCCAAGCTCTTCCGCGTCACCGACCCGGTGGCGGAGGGTCTGGCCATCGGCTCGTGCAGCCACGCCCTGGGGACCGCCAAGGCAATGGAGATCGGCCAGGTCCAGGGGGCCATGAGCTCCATTGCCATCTGCGTGTGCGGCATTCTCACGTCAGTGCTGGCGCTGTTTCTGTAATCACTCCAGCGCTCCGTCGCAGAAGGCGCAGCAGTCGATGCCGCCGTTTTTCTTCACCAGGGGGGGCAGATAGTGCTGTGTCTGGGTGATGCACCGGGGGTTGCGGCACACAGGCGCGGTGCCGATTTCCACACCGTCCGGCTCCTCCCGCCGGGGCTGGAGGGCCAGATGCTCCAGAAGCGCCATCCGGGCGAACATCCCGTACCGGGCCTGCTGGAAGTAGACCGCCCGCGGGTCGTCGTCCACGTCCACGGCAATCTCGTCCACACGGGGCAGCGGGTGCATCACCAGCATATTTTCCTTGGCCCGCTCCAGCTTCCGGCGGGTCAGCACGTAAACGCCCTTGTTGCGCTCGTACTCCAGGGGGTCCACGAAGCGCTCCCGCTGAATGCGGGTCATGTACAGCACGTCCAGCTGGGGCATTACGGACTCCAGGCTGGTCACCTCAGTGAACCACATATCATGCTCCCGCATGAACAGCCGGATATAGTCGGGCACCGCGAGTTCTCTGGGGGAGATTAAGAAAAACTTGATTTTCTGGAATTTCTCCATGGCCTTGATGAAGGAGTGGACCGTGCGTCCGTTTTTCAGGTCGCCGCACAGGCCGATGGACAGGCCGTCCACGCCTCCCCGCAGGCGGGTGATGGTGGTCAGGTCCGCCATGGTCTGGGTGGGGTGCATGTGGCCGCCGTCCCCGGCGTTGACCACGGGCACCGCCGAATAGAGGGAGGCCGCTTTTGCCGCACCCTCCCAGGGGGTGCGCATAACCACCACATCCGCGTAGCTGGACACCATTTTTATGGTGTCCTTCAGCGTTTCTCCCTTGGACACCGAGGACGAGCTGGGGTCGGCGAAGCCGAACACCGTGCCGCCCAGCCGGAGCATTGCGGTCTGGAAGGAAAAATTGGTCCGGGTGGATGGCTCATAAAAAAGACTGGCCGCCACCTTGCCCCGGCACACGTCAATAAACTGTTCCGGTTCGTCGATGATCTGTCCAGCCCGTTGATACAGCGCGTCCCACTCCTGGCGGGACAGGTCTCCAAAGTCGATCAAATGACGCATAGCTCGTCCTCCTCTTTTTTGTCTATCCTACCACGATTTTTCCCTGGGGGCAACCTTAAATTTTGGGGGATGGGGAATTTGGGGTGAAAATCTCCTGCCCGCATCCCCACAGAAATCCTTGCATTTTCCATATGCCTATGCTATAATGCGTAAGAATCACACATCCGGGCGTGGCGAAGTTTGGTATCGCGCTCGCTTTGGGAGCGAGAGATTTCGCAGGTTCAAATCCTGTCGCCCGGACCACGCCGGAGCAAGCCAGCCTTGCTCCGGCGATTTTCTTACCCTTTTTTGCAGATTTTTCTTGACTGTAAAGCCCCTTGACAGCTTATAATCCACACAAAGGAGGTGTTCTTATGACCATCAAAGAGGTCGAGAGCCGCACGGAGCTGGTGCGGGCCAACATCCGCTACTACGAAAGTCAGGGCCTTATTTCCCCCGTCCGGCGGGAGAACGGGTACCGGGAATACACCCAGCAGGATGTGGACACGCTGCTGAAAATCAAGCTGCTGCGGCAGCTCCGGTTCTCCATGGAGGAGATACAGGCGCTCCAGAAGGGGGAGCGTGATTTGGCCCTGGTGCTGGACCAGAAGCTCCGGGAGCTGAAGCTGGCCCAGGAGGAGCTGGAGGACGCCGCGCGGCTGTGCCGGGAGCTGCGCCAGGACCAGGCCAGCTACGCCACCCTGGACGCCGCCCACTATCTGAAGCGCTGTACCCCGCCGGCGGACGTTCTGAAGCAGGACGAGCTGCCCCACTACATCTTCCCCTGGCGGCGCTATTTCGCACGGACCTTGGATATTCTGTTTTACAACACCATTTTCACCCTGCTCTTGCAGTTCCTGTTCCGTATCAACGTCCTGCGGGAGGAGGCCGTCTTCTGGCGCACCCTGATTCCCTTGCTGCTGATGCTGGGGGGTGAGAGTTTGATGCTCACCTTATGCGGGACCACCCCCGGTAAGGCCCTGCTGGGCCTGAAGCTCGTCCAGGCGGACGGCTCTCCCCTGACCCTGGAGCAGTCCTTCTGGCGCACGAGCCGGGTCATGCTCCTGTTCGGCGGGTGCCAGCTCATGGCCCTGCTCCCCCCGCTGTTTGTCCTGATCGCCGTCGGTCTGGAGATTTACGCCTGCGTCTGCGTGTACCATGCGCGCCCCCTGCTCTGGGAACGGGACGACATCCTCTATCTGGAGGGCAGTACGAGAGAAAAACGGTTCTGGGATTGGGACTCGACCTTTACCGCCCTGCGGATCGGAGGCTACGTGGCGGCCTTGGGGCTGTGTATCGCACTGACCGTAGGCGGGCACTTGTGGGCCTCCACCCCCTACTACCATGGCGAACAGCTCCAGGCGTCCCAGTTCGCCGACAATTACAATCAGATCCACCGGTTTCTGCGCGGCCGGAACAACATCACCTACGAGATGGACGGGACCGGAGGCCTGCAAGAGCTGCCCCAGCCGCCGGGGACCTTTCATGTGGACTTCTGGGGCGGTCTCGGATTGGACCCGGTGTTCCGGCTGGAGCAGAAGAATGGTTATTTGACAAAAGTGACCCTTCTGTGCCCCCGCGGGGACGAGCCGGAGTTTTTTGGGATACCCCGTACCGAGATGACCGTTTCGGCCTATGCGTTTTTGTGGCACGACCTGGGCCGCACACAGATCGTGGAGCTGATTGAGGCCATGAACCAGCAGTATGAGGATTTTCATTACAGCTACCCCAATGTGGAGGTGGACTGCCGGATGAACGACGGCGGTACGTTCGTCTTTACGATGACCCGGACCTGACAATTTGGCGGTTTTTTTCAGACGCAAATTTCCATACATGAAACCCCTCCCGTACTGCTATCCTACCATGAGAGCAATACGGGAGGGGTTTTTAAATATGGCTTGGATGTTTCGCTGGTTTTGGTACTTTGTGTTTTACAGCTTGTGCGGCTTTGGCTGCGAGGTGCTGTTCTCCCGGCTCACCGGCGGGCGGCGGGACCGGAAGGGAATGCTCCTGCTGCCATTGTGCCCTGTGTACGGCCTGGGGGCCTGCGCCATTTTACTGCTGCCCCCGGTGGTCCGCACTCACCCGGCGGCGCTGTTTTTCCTGGGCGGACTGGCGGCGGCGGGGGTGGAATATCTTATGGCGGTTTTTTACGAGGAAGGACTCGGCGTGCAGTTCTGGGACTACTCCGACCTGCCCTGGAATATTCAGGGGCGGGTCTGCATCCCCTTCACGCTGATCTGGGGGTTGATGGCCCTGACCCTGGTGCGCTGGCTCCACCCCCTGGTGCAGGGGTTCGTATGGTACGTTCCGGCGCCGTTGAGCTTATGCGCACTGGCGGCGGTGGGCGCGGACCTGGCCGTGTCCTCCTGGATGATGCGGTTCACCGGCGGGCGGGACTGCCTGCGGTGGTACAGTGTCCGGAACCGCTCTTAATATCCGGGGTAGATGTCGCTTTTGTTGGGCATGATCAGTGCGCAGGCGATGTAGGCCCAGAAGCCCAGCGTCCCGCACAGGGACAAAATCACCCAGCCCACCCGGACCAGGGTGGGGTCGATGTCGAAGTACTCGGCAATGCCGCCGCAGACGCCGCACACCATCTTGTAGGAACCTTCCGTTTTGTAAAGACGCTTTTTATCCATGATGAACCCTCCATTTTTTCGGCTGTTTGTAACTGCCTTATGCGTATTAGGATACGCTCTCCACATGAAAAAGTCTATGGAAAAAGGATTAAAATAGTCTTTAAATTTTTCGCAGGTAGAACAGCCGCCGGGCCAGCCACACTGCGGACAGGATAAAAAAGACCTCCAGTGCAGTAGTTATCATACCGCCCAGCAGGAACAGCGCCCCGGAAAACCCGGCAATCCACCGCCACACCCGCAAAAGCGGCTGATAGACCTCATAGGTCCGCCGCCGTCCGGTCAGGATAACGGCCAGCAGAGCCAGCATCAGCAGTACGCAGGCGCAGGCGGCGAAAATCACATGGAGCCGGGCGATTTTGGGCAGAAATTCCGGCAGATAGGGCAGCAGCAGCGCACCCGCCAGCAGGACGCACCCGACGGCGGTGAGGACCCAGACGACCCGGCGGCCCCGGCGGGGCAGCGTCTGGGCGACGGCCCCCAGCACGCCGAGGAAATAGCTCCCCACCAGCACGCCCCATAGAAAGAAGCCCCGGAAGTGGTCCTCCCCGGTGACGGCAATGACGGAGAAGTTGGTGGAAAACCACTCCATGCTCCCGGCGAACAGCAGGGTATAGGCGGGGATCAGGAAGCAGGCGAAGAAATCCACCCAAAAATGTTTCCGCATCAGGACTGGGACGGAGCGACCAGATCGCCCCGCTCGTTGAACCGGACGAAAACAATTTCATTCCCGGTATTTTTTCGTATCTCATCCAGCCGCAGGCCCTCGGTGACGGAGGACACCAGCGAAAACGCGACCCCGTGGCGCTTGGCCCGGCCGGTGCGGCCGATCCGGTGGATATAGTATTCGTTTTCGTCGGGCACGTCGTAGTTGAACACCGCGTCCACATCGTCGATGTCCAGCCCCCGGGCGGCCACGTCCGTAGCGGCCAGGATACGCAGCTTGCCCTCCCGGAATTTCAACAGCGTTTTTTCCCGGACCCGCTGCTGTACGTCCCCATGGATGGCCTCGCAGGACAGGCCCCGCATCCGTAAAAGCCCGCCCAGACGGTCGGCCATATTTTTCGTGTTGCAGAACACAATGACCCGGTCGTACTGCCCCATCTCCAGCAGCCGGGCCAGCACCTCTACCTTCTGACTGCGGTCCACGTCCAGCCGGTATTGGGCGATATCCGGCTTGTTCTCCTGGTCCGCCCGGACGGTGATCTCCACCGGGTCCCGCTGGTACACCCAGGAGATGTCCATAACCTCCCGTGAGATGGTGGCGGAGAACATGCCCAAATTTTTCCGCTTGGGCATTTTGTCCAGAATACGGGTCACGTCCCGGACAAAGCCCATATCTAGCATCCGGTCCGCCTCGTCCAGCACCACCGTCTCCACCTTGTCCAGGGAGATGGTCCGGCGCTTGAGGTGGTCCATCAGCCGCCCCGGCGTAGCCACCACGATCTGGGGGGCCTTTTTGAGCTGGACGATCTGCTTTTCGATGGGCTGGCCCCCGTAGAGGCACACGGTCCGCACGCCCTCCCGGAAGGCGCATAATCCCCGCAGCTCGTCCCGGATCTGGATGGCAAGCTCACGGGTGGGGGCCAGCACCAGGCCGGTCACGTCGGTCCCCTCCGGGTCGGCATGCTCCACCATGGGGATGCCGAAGGCAAAGGTCTTGCCCGTGCCGGTGGGGGCCTTGGCGATCACGTCCCGCCACTGCATGAAGTAGGGGATGGACCCCGCCTGGACCGGGGTAGCCCGGACATAGCCCAATTTTTCGATGGCGCGCATCAGCTCCGGGGACAGTCCCAGTTGGGCGTACTCGACGCTGTCGTTTACAATTTCGCCGTTTATTTCCATAATATAAGCCTCTCTGTCTCATTCTTCCCGTTTATTATACCAGTTTTTCGGCGTTTGTCCACCATGGAAATCGGAAATGTGTAATTTTCTCCCGTTTTCCCCCTCACCCCCCCCCCC
>CAJTOE010000060.1 GCA_910577805.1 uncultured Oscillospiraceae bacterium
AGCAGGAGGCGGCCCCGGCCGTCCAGGCTCCCCCCCCTGCCCCTGCGGCTCCCACCCCCGCGCCGGAGCCTCCCCAGCCAGAGCCGGAGCCGGAAAACCTGCTGCGGGTGTGTCTCAACGGCATCTGGCTGTCCCTGCCGCCCAAAGCGGACGGAACCCCCTACTACCTGATGGATATGCTGGACTACTCCGGCATTAACTTTGACTCCGTCGATCAGCCGGTGGAGCTGCTGGTCAACGGGGAAGTCGGCGCGTTCACGCGGCCCCTGGTCCCCAACGACGATGTGGTGATCCGCCGCCAGCGTCAATAATCTTGAAAACTGAGGCGTTGCAGCTATGAATCGAACCGTAAAACTGATTTTGACCGCCGCAGCCAGTCTCCTCCTGCTGACGGCCTGCGGCAAAAAGGAACTCGTTGCACCGGAATTTTATCAGATCGGCGACGACCAGGCCGTCACTCTGGACACCTGCCTGGGCGCCGAGCATGAGAACGGCAAGCTCACAGCCGTTGTCGAGCCCGCTGAGGACGCCTCCGCGGAGGTCTACAGCTACACCTACGCGGAGATGACCACCCTCAACGCCACGCTCCAGGAGTACGTCGCCAAGCTGAAGGCGGAGGACCAGGGCTTTGTGGAGGCCAGCAGCAAGTTTATCATTCAGGAGGAGTTCCAGGACCTGACCGCCGCCGAGGGCACAGTGATTCTGGCCCGTCCCGGCATCGTAGAGGGCCGGGTGTTCCAGGTGATCCTCACCTGGGCGGAGGCCGGCTGCACCATCGAGGTCAGCCGTCCCGAAGGGGAACTGAAGGAGCCTCCGCCTCCGGAGGAACCCCACCAGTCCCAGCAGTCCACCAGCCTGCCGGATACCCTCTCCTACGTACAGAGCCTGAACCCCTCTCAGCTGGGCCTTTCCGGCGCGTCTATGAGCGAGTACCGGGTGGTCCCTATGGAGGGTATGCAGATGCTTGGGGACACCCCCTGCCGCCAATTTAACGTCTACCACAAGGACGAGAACGGCGTGAACGCCATCATGGGCGCCTATCTGATCGCCGGGGACCACACCATCTATCTCCTGGACCTGGAAACCGACGAGGCCACCCCCCTGGAGCAGACCGGTCCTGGCGCGGAGACGGACCTTCCGGGCCTCCCTGACTCCTCGGCTTCCGCGCCGTCGGAGCCGGACGCTTCCTCCTCCAGCAGCAGTGCTTCCTCCAGCTCTTCCAGCGCAGGCTAAAAAACGCAAAACAAAACCCACGGGATTTCCCGTGGGTTTTGTTTTATGCTCATTCAAGCAGCGTTTCCGGGTTCACAGGGGGAGGCGCGTCAGTCGCCACCTCCATCAACTGGCTCCAAATGCTGTTGACCTCATTGACGCATTTGAAATACA
Source organism: uncultured Oscillospiraceae bacterium (assembly GCA_910577805.1). GTDB lineage: Bacteria > Bacillota > Clostridia > Oscillospirales > Oscillospiraceae > Lawsonibacter. The sequence goes on from CAJTOE010000060.1 coordinate 1,387, forward strand.
CCGTCGTCAGCTGCTCGGTGGGGATGCTCAACTCCTCCGCCAGACGGGTGATCTCCTTCCAGTCCGCCCGCTCGTAGCTGCGCACCAGATGGTACAGCGCACCGCACCGGCCCTCGCCGGACAGCAGCGCCACCTTGACCTCCTCCGAGATGGGGACCTGGTTCAAAATCTCCTCCAGAGGGGCCGCAATCAGGTAATCCAGAGTTGAGAACATACCCATCAGATAGGCATCCGACCGGGAGATGGGCACATCCTTGGCAAACCGGAGCAGCTCGCTGCAGAAGGTAGCCCGCAGGAAGGAGAGTTTCAAAAACTCCTCCTGGCCCTGGTCCAGCTCGCCGCTCTGCTCCATGCTCATCAGATAAATCCACTGGCGCAGCTGTCCCAGGCCCATAACCATGATGGCCTGCTGTACCGAGGAGGCCCGGTTCCGCAGAGCGAAATACGCGGAGTTCACCAGCCGCAGCAGACTGTACGTCAGCGTGGCGTCCATGGCAATGATCTGCTCGATCTGCTCCACATTGGGCTCGTCGGCGGTGACCGCCACCATCAGACGGAAGAAGTTGCTCTGCAAGTAGCCGCCGGAGTGGGGCACCGTGTTCAGCTTCTCCGCCGCCCAGGGGCCTTCCATCGCGTCCACACCAGCCTCCGCCGCCTTCTGATAGAGGGCCTCGCTGTCCACCATGGTAGCAATGCACTTCTTATTCATGCTGTGAGCCACTTCCACGATATTCCGAATGCTGTTGTCCGTGGTGTTCTGGAAGTTGATCTTGATATAATCGAACCGATCCACCAGGGAGAGGTACCGGGGGGAGAACTGGAACTCGTTCACCGCCACCTGATAGCCCTCCTTGGCAAACTGCTCCACAAAGCGCATCGCCAGAGGATGTACAATAACGCTGTCGTCCACCTGGATCACAAGCTCCCCCTTATTGAACAGCCGGGGGGTTTTCTTCATCAGCAGAGTGGTCGTGAAGGTCATAAAGTTCAAGGAGCCGCTGAGGACCTTATCCGTGTTCTGGGTGAGGAAGCTGTAGATGGTATCCGCCGCGGCAAAGTCATTCTCCTCGCCGCCGTAGGTCTGGCTCTCCCCGTGATACACGATCTCGTTGCCTATAATGTTGCCCTGCATGTCTTTAATTGGCTGCCGGACAATATACTTATTTTTGCTGCTCATGTTCGATCTTCCTTTTTACTTCTGCCGTGCCAGCAGGTGGTCCATGACATCCACCAGATGTCCGATTTCGGGCTTGGTAAGCTGCTCTTCCGCCCCCAGCTGCTTGCCCTTGATCCGCATTTCTTCGCTGATCAGGGAGGAGAAAATAATCAGGGGGATACGCTTCAGGATCTGGTCGCTCTTCACCAGCTTGGTCAGCCGGTGGCCGTCCATCTGCGGCATTTCAATGTCGGTGATGATCAGGGAAACGCTTTGCAGGAGCTGTTCCGGGTCCTTTTTCAAAGGCTCGATGGCATCCCACAGCTCCCTGCCGTTGGAGAACATATGCAGATTGATGTACCCCGCCTTATGCAGCGAATCCGAGATCATCTTCGCCAGCAGGATGGAATCCTCCGCAATGTAAATCGGTCTGTCGCTGCGCTCGCGGGGACCCATGCGGTCGATCTCACTCATCTGGATGGAGGTCTCCGGGGCGATCTCCGCCACGATGCGCTCGAAGTCCAGGATGGTCACCAGGTCCTCGCCGCACTGGGCGATGCCGGTCGCCACGCCGTCCTCGCCGCCGGACACCGTCTTATCCGGCTTATGAATGTCCGTCCAGGAAATGCGGCTGATCCCCACGACAGTGTGGACCCGGAACGCGATGAACATTTTATTGAAGTTGGTCACGATGAACAGATCGCGGGAGGTATGCTCCTGGTGCTCTCCGCTGAGATAGAAGGGCAGGTCGATCACCGTCTCCACGATGTCCCGCGGCTTGAAAATGCCCTCCACCGCCGGGTGGGCATGGGGCATCGACTTGACAGGAGCGGCCATAATGATCTCCCGCACCTTTGCCACGTTGATCCCATAGAGATTTTCGTTGATCGTAAACTCCAAAATCTCGATCTCATTGGTACCCGATTCCAAAAGGATTTCGTTCTTGTGCTTCTCTGCCATCGGTGACACTCCTAACCTTTCTAAATTTCGTCCGTCCAGACTAGAAAATAATATCCTCGTGTCCGTAGGAGCGGATACATCCCTGGCCGGAAACCACATCGAACAGCAGGGTCCGGGCCACGGTCCCTCCCGTATGCTCCGCCAGCAGACGGATATTCTCCCGTCGTAAAGTCGCTTTCACACTCTCGATATTCCGCTGGCCGATGTTACCCAGGCCGTTGCTTCCGCTCACCTCGAACATCTTGGCGCCTCCGGCAATCTTCGCCGTGATCCGCGACCGGGAGGCCCCCTTTGACTCCATCTGGCGCAGCGTCTCCCGGATGCCGGTGTCCGCGTACTTCAGCGTGTTCTTCCGCCCGGCCTCCATATTCAGGGGGAGCATGATGTGCAGCAGCGCCCCCACCTTGGCCACCGGGTCATGGAAGCAAACCCCGATACAGGAGCCAAGGGCATAGGTGATGAGGATTCCCTCCCGTTGGGCCAGTTTCATATCTGCGATTCCAACTGTTATCTTTTTCGCCGTCATAATTATACGCCCAGCTTCCTTAGCAAGAAATTCAGAGAACGAATATCTGGCGACAGAAGCAGACGGCAGGGCATCTCGCGCCCTTCACAGCTCAGATTGCCGCCAATGGTCATGATATAATCCGAAGCGCCGCCGTACTCCGCCATGGGTACTGCAAGGATGGCTCCCTGCATATCCAGGGCAAAGGCCGGCACGGTCAAATCCACCGAAATGTTTGCCAGGCTGCTCAAGGCGTTGATGAAGGTGGAGATCATGATATTGCCGATCTCGATCAGCGCGGAGCGGCCCATCTCGTCCAGCTGGCTGTAATCCTCAATATGGGTGCCCAGCATACTGTCCAGCACCATGTTCACGAAATCCAGCTGCTGCACCGAGAGCATAATGCCGTTGAGCTGTCCGCCCATCTTCACCAGCACACCGGCCGTCACGGTCTCCGGACCGCCGATCCACTCGATGGCTTCATTATACTCCATGATACGCACTTCCGGCAAGGTGATGCGGACGGCTTTTCCTAAAATTTGCGACAGAGAGGTGGCGGCGTTTCCGGTACCGATGCTGCCAATCTCTTTCAACGTGTCGATTTCCAGCGAATTGAGCTGGTCATAACTGTTCAGATTCATCCATATCTCCGCCTCTCTTATAAATTATCTTAATCCGTTAATGGTCTGCTCGATCTCGTCCGAGGTCATTACCATCTTCAGGGCCACGCCGTAGGCCCGCTGGGCCTCGATCACCTTCACCAGCTCGGTCCCCAGGTCCACGTTGGACATCTCCAGCATCCCCTGACGCACCGTGCCGCTGCCCACCCGGACACCGCCGTTCTTGTCAATGGGGATAAACCGGCTGTCGTCGGCGTGGAGCTTGCCGTCATAGATCTGGAAGTCGAACACGCCAATGTTCAGGTTGTCCAGGTTATACGCTCCCTCCTCCATGGGGTCCACGGTGATGAAGTTGCCCCAGGCGTCCAGCACAAACCGGCCGTCGCCGTCGGACAGCCGCCAGACCTCCGTAGGCTCCGGGTCCTCTCCGTCGGGGCCTGGCTCCGCGTTCTCGTCGGGGGGCAGGAAGAACTGGGTGATGGTAAAGGAGCCGTCCCGCGTGAAGGAAATCTCCCCGTCGCTGGGGTCGTACAGGCCGAAAAAGCCGTTGCCCTCGATGGCGAAATCCAGCTCCCGGTCGCTGCCCATGATGGCGCGGGTGGTGTAATTGGTGGTCGCCTTGGTCATATAGGTGCCGGTGCCCTTGGGCAGACGCTCCCCGTCGATGCCCTCCACATCCCGGAACATCAATTCCGCAAAGGTGGCCACCTCCGCCTTGTAGCCGCTGGTGTTCACATTGGCGATATTGTTGCCCTGGACCTGCATCCGAAGCATCTGCTGCTGGGCGCCTACCGCCGCGTTCCAAAAGGACATATTCATGGCTGTTTATCCCCCTCTATTACATCCTGCCCAGGTCGTTGGTGGCGTGGTTCATCACCTGATCGTAAATCTTCAGCATCTGGCCCGCGCTCTGAAGGGCACGCTGGGCGGACATCATCTTCACCATCTCGCTGATGAGGTCCGTGTTGGAGCGCTCCACCCACTTGTGCATGATCTTGAAATCCTGACTGAGCTGCGCGCCGTCGCCCACAAACAGGCCCTGGTCGTTGCGCTCCAGCTCGCCGTTGTCCTCAAAGGCGTACACCCCTAAGGTGCCCAGATATGCGCCGTCCTCCTCGCTGTAAAGATTTCCGTCTTTATCGGCTTTGATGTGGTCGGTGTAGAGCTGGATGGGGTTTCCCTGATTGTCCAGCACCCGGCCCTGATTGGTCAGGTACAGATACCGGTCATTGTCCAGAATGAAGCTGCCGGACCGGGTGTAGGACACGCCGCCGTCCGCGCCCTGAATGGCGAAGAAGCCCTCCCCCTGGATGGCAAAGTCCAGGGAAAGCTCCGTCTCCTCATAGGTCCCCTGGGTGTAATCGGTATAGAGCTGGCTGGGGGCCAGGATATGGTTGATCTCCCCCATCTCCGCGTCGCTCAACCGGTTCTTATTGCCAATCCGCACGTACAGCGCCTCGTCAAAGGTGCTGTCCGTATAGTGGTCGGACTTATAGCCGGGCGTACTGATATTGGTCATGTTGTTCGCCACCACATCCAGCCGCCTCCCCTGGGAGAGCATCCCGGAGGTCAAATTGTAAAAGCCTTTAAACATCAGTGATTCCCCTCCATATAGCGCTGCATGTAGTCCCGCAGCCGCTGGATCGCCTTGGTGTGAATCTGGGAAACCCGCGGCTTGCTCACATCCATCACCTGGGCGATTTCTTTCATATTCAGGTTTTTTTCATAGTAGAGAGACAGTACCATCTGTTCGTTCTCCCGCAGGGACTGGATGCCCTGGGTCAGCGCCTCCAGAAGCTCCTGCCGGAGCAGGGATTCCTCCGGCCGGTCGCCCTCGTCCGCGTCCGGGATTCCCAGGGGACCCTGCTCCCACTCCTCAAAGAGGGAGTCCAGGGAGAGGACGTTGCACAGGGCGGTCTGGGACAGCTCCTCCTGGTATTTTTCCTGGGAAATCCCCATTTTCCGGGCCATCTCCTCGTCCGTGGGGGAGCGGCCGAGCTGGTTGAACAGCTCACTGCTGGCCTGGTCCATCTCCTTTGCCTTCCGGCGCACACTCCGCGGGACCCAGTCCTGCCGCCGGGCCAGGTCAATGACGCTGCCCCGGACCCGCTTGGAGACATACGTTTCAAACTTGGTCTCCTTCTCCGGGTCGTACTTCTCCAAGGCGCTGACCAGAGCCAGCAAGCCCTCCTGGATGATGTCGTCCACCTGGGCAAAGCTGCTGTAGACGCCCCGGATTTGCAGGGCGATGCTTTTGACCAGCCCCGTATACCGCAGGACCAGAGGCCACTTCAGCTCCTCCAGGCCGGTGCTTTTGTACAGCAGCAGCAGCTCCTGGGTGGGAATCTGCTCAATTTCCGCTTCCGTATAGTGCGCCTTTGCCCCACTCATGAGGCCACCACCTTCCGCGCCGCGCTGTCCGCACGGGGGGATGTGATATTGCCGATGGCTTGAATCTGTACGTCGTTGGTGATCTCATTGAAGGACAGCACATACAGGCTGGGATAGAACTGGGCCAGCATACGGCTCAGGTACACGCGGATGATCTGGCTGGTCAGCACGATGGGCGTCTGGGACAGGTCGCTGAACTTCTTCATCTGATCGCCCAGCTGGCTTACAATGTGCTGCATCAGGTCGGGGCCCATTGCCAGATAAATGCCCTGCTCGTTCTTGGTGAGGGAGGCGATAATCCGCTTCTCCACCTCCGCGTCCAGGGTGACCACCCGCAGCTGCCCGTGCTCGCAGAAGCGGCGGGTGATGGTGCGGCTGAGGGCGGAGCGCACGTTCTCGGTGACCATATCCAGGTCCCGTGTAGCGGCGCTGGCGTCGGCGGCCACCCCTACGATGGTCGCCAGGTCCCGGATGGGCACGCCCTCCTTCAGGAGGTTGCGCAAAATCTTCTCGAAGCTGGCGTAGCTCAGGATATTGGGGAATACCTCCTCCACCAGCTCCGGGGCGCTCTTTTTCAGGTTTTCCACCAGCTGCATGGTCTCGGCACGGGTCAGCAGCTCGTAAGAGTGCCGCTTGATGACCTCGGACAGGTGGGTCTGCATGACGGACAGGGGGTCGATGACCGTGTAGCCGTAAATCTCGGCCATCTCCTTGTTTTCCGGCAGAATCCACCGGGAGGGGATGCCGTAGGCCGGCTCCACCGTCTCGATGCCGTCGATCTCGCCCATGGGGTTGGTAGGCTCCAGGGCCAGGTAGTAATCCACCAAAATCTCGCCTCTGGCCACCTCTTCGCCCTTGATACGCACGATATACTGGTTGGTGCCCAGGGCGGAGGAGTCGTGCAGGCGGATGGAGGGAATGACAAAGCCCATATCCTGGGCGTACTGCCGCCGGAAAATGACGATACGGCTGATCAGCTTGCCGCCGGTACTCTCGTCCACCAGGGGAATCAGGCTGTAGCCGAACTCCATCTCAATGGGTTCGACATTCAACAGCGCATAGACGTTGTTGACATCCTTGTAGTAGTCGGACTCGCTTGGCGGGGCGGCCGCGGCCAGCTCGGCCTGGGCCTCCTCCTCCGACTGCTGCATCAGCTCCGCGGCCTCCTTCTGCTCCATGCGGTTAATCATGAGATAACCGGCCACGGACAGGCCCACGCCCACCAGGAGCAGAGGAACGGTCGGCGTACCGGGAATCAGGCCCATGAGGGCCAGCACCACGCCGGAGGTGAGGATTGCTTTGGGCTGGTTGGCGAACTGACCCACCACGTCGGCATTCAGGCTGCCGTCGGACACGGACCGGGTCACGATCATGCCGGTGGCGGTGGAGATCATCAGGGACGGGAGCTGGGACACCAGACCGTCACCGATGGTGGCGATGGAGTAGGTCTGGGCCACCGTGGCCAGGTCACCCACGCCATTGATGGAGCCGATAATGATACCGCCAATCAGATTGACCGCCGTGATAATCAGCGACATGGTCGCGTCGCCCTTGACGATCTTGGTGGCGCCGTCCATAGCGCCGTAGAAGTCGGCCTCGCGCTGGATCTTGTCACGCCGTCTCCGGGCCTGCTGCTCGTCAATGAGTCCGGAGGACAGGTCCGCGTCAATGGCCATCTGCTTGCCGGGCATCGCGTCCAGGGTGAAGCGGGCGGCCACCTCGGCCACGCGCTCTGCGCCCTTGGTAATCACGATGAACTGCATCAGAACGATGATAATGAAAATGATAATACCAAGTACGATATTACCTTGGGTAATCAGGTTGCCGAAGGTCTGAATCACCGGCGTACCGGGCGCGCCGCTGCCGCCGTTGAAGCCCAGGATGGCCCGCGTGGTGGACACGTTCAGGCCCAGGCGGAACAGCGTGGTAATCAGCAGCAGGGATGGGAAAATCGAAAACTCCAGCGCATCCGCGATGGTCATGGTGATCAGCAGAATCACGATAGACAGAGAGATGTTTGTAATGATCAGAATATCCAGGAGTGCCTCCGGCAGGGGAATGACCAGGAACAGAACGATGACCACTACCATAAGCGCTATGCTGTTTTGAAAAATACGCCGCATGGTGTCATCCTTTCCTTCAAGTTTGGCTTACAGCGGTTGGCTCTCCGGGACCGACTTTTTTTCCAGCTTCAAGATGTAGACCAGCACCTCGGCCACCGGGCCGTACAGGTCCGGCGGAATCTCCCAGTTAATCTCCGCCTGGGCGTAGAGGGCGCGGGCCAGGGGAACGTTCTCCATCACGGCCACATGGTTCTCCTCCGCCACCTTCACGATACGAAGGGCCAGCTCATCCATGCCCTTGGCAAGCACGATGGGGGCGTTGTCCTCCTCCGGGTGGTAGCGCAGGGCCACAGCGTAGTGGGTGGGGTTACGGATCACCACGTCCGCATCCGGTACCTGCTGCATCATGCGGGACATGGCCATTTTCCGCTGGGTCTCCTTGATCTTGCTCTTGATCTTCGGGTCGCCTTCCATCTGCTTATACTCTTCTTTGATCTCCTCCTTGGACATTTTCAGTGAGCGCTCATACTCCCACCACTGATAGAGGTAGTCGAAGAAGGCCAGCACCAAAAAAGCCAGGGCAATTTGCAGAATCAGATTGAACGCGTCCTGGAATAGTATTTGCACCGTTTGCGAAAGCTCCATATCCAAAAATTGTGCAAAGCTCCTGACCATACCTTTGAAGTACAGGAAAATGATAAAGAGCAGAATGCCGATTTTCAGGATATTTTTAAAGGCTTCCACCAGACTGCGCAGAGAAAACAGCCGTTTCAGGCCCTGGAGGGGGTTGAGCTTGCTGAACTTGGGCTTGATCAGCTCCGAGGTCACCAGCAGCTTGGTCTGATAGAAGGTGATAGATACCGCCAGCAGGATGGAAACTCCCGCCAGAGGGCCGACACAAAATGCCACCGTCTTCAGGCCCCGCATCACGATCTGGGGCAGAGCGTCTTCCAAAAAATCCTGCTCCGTCAGCATAATCAGGTCCAGGCAGTAGTAGAAGAAGCTGCCAAGCTGGCCCACGATAAAGTCCGACATCGTCCACAGCAGCAGTGCGGCGGAAAACAGGGTCGCAACCGGCACTGCGTCCCGGCTCATGAGAACATTACCTTTTTTGCGTTCGTCTCTTCGCCGTTTTGGTGTCGCTTTTTCAGTCTTGGACTCTCCGGGCATTGGCTCGTTCCCCCCTTTGCCCTATCGAAACGTCAGCCGGACATGGCAAGCAGCCGCTGCAATTCCAGCAGCATCTGCTTCTCTGCCGCCAGCAGAAATTCGCTCATAGGCGCCATCAGCACCAGCAGCAGAAGTAATCCCACGATCACCTTCAGCTCGATATTGATGGCGAACACGTTGATTTGGGGGATGACCTTCATCAAAATCCCCATACCGATCTGGCCCAGCACCTCTGCCATCAGGATGGGCATACACAGCTTAACGCCCAGCAGGCTGCACGCTGCGAAAAGCTCCACCATCACGCTGGCCAGGTTCGGACTCAGGCTGACCGCCCCGTAGGGCACCAGCTCACCGGACGTAATGAGGATACGAAACAGGGTGTGGTGTCCGTTGGCGGTGAAAAACAACAGGATCATCAGGGCATTCAGGATGTGCGCCGTCACCGTGATGGAACTCTGGGAGCCGGGGTCGTAGGTCGCGCCCATGGACATACCCATCTGCACGTCGATCATGTCGCCGGCCAGCAGGGGGATATAGAGGAAAATATTCACCACCAGTCCCAGCAGGTAGCCCAGCACGAACTCCAGCAGCAGCCGGATAAAGAATTCCAGCAGCGTGTCCGGCACCGCCACGCCGCCGCCCCCCTGAAAGCTGAATACCGTCACCGCAAAGACCATCACCATCCCCGCCTGGACCACTCCGGGCACGCCCCGGCGGCCAATCAGGGGGTTCAGGACCACAAAGCCGGTCATCCGCATCAGGATCAGCAGAAAGAGGGTCAGCGCTTCCCAATCCAGCATGGCGTCGCCTCCCAGCTCAGCTGCGGATCAGGGTGTACAGCGTCTCGGTGTACTCGATCAGCTTATCCATCATCCAGCCGCCGTTCAGCAGCAGGATGGTCACCACCACCGTCAGCTTGAACACAAAGGAGAGCGTCTGCTCATGGATTTGGGTCACAGCCTGAAAAATTGACAGCAGGATGCCCACGAACATACTGAGCAGAAGCATTGGCGCCGCGATCTGGATCACGACCCACATCCCCTCCTGCATCATATCGGTAATTACAGCAGTATTCATCGGGGCTCCTTTCACTTAATGCTCTGCACCAGGGACGTAAAGACCAGCTCCCACCCGTTGAGCATGATGAAGAACAACAGCTTGAACGGAGTGGAAATCATAGCCGGGGGCAGCATGATCATACCCATGGACATCAGCGTGGAGGAGACCACCACGTCGATGAGCATAAAGGGCAGATAGATGAAGAACCCGATCATAAAGGCCTGCTTGAGTTCACTGGTAATAAAGGCGGGCAATATCACCCGCAGGGGCAGCTGGGTCTTCAGGTCCAGGTTGTCATAATCCGCCGGTTCGGGCACCTGCGCCATGGCACAGTAGATGCCAATCGTACTGGGGTCCGCATTGTTCGCCATAAATGACTTCAGCGGCACCTGGGCGGTATCCAGGAATTCTTCCATCCCGATCTCGCCTTCGGTATAGGGGACGTAGGCCTCGGTGTATATCCGCGAAAGGGTGGGACTCATGACGAAAAATGTCAGGATCAGCGCCATACCGACCAGGACCATATTGGGCGGGGTCTGCTGGGTACCCATGGCGGTGCGCAGGAAGGACAGAGAAATGATAAACCGCGTAAAGCAGGTCATCATGATCACCATGGAGGGCAGTATGGACAACAAGCCCATAAACAGTATGATCTCCAGGCTCTGTACCTGATCCCCGTTTACATTGATAATCGCGTCCGCCAAGCTGTTCCCTCCCCTCAGTCCTTCTTTTTGTCTGCCATTTTCTGGAACAGCTGCTGAAATCCGTCACCCAGCTTGGGTTTGAAGCCCTTCTCCGGGCCGGAGGCCTGCTCCCACGCCGCCCCCTCCTCCGGGGGAAGCTCCGCCAGCAGGCTCACCCCCGAAGGGGCTGCGCCCACCAGAAAATACCGTTTTCCCGCCCGTACCATCAGTACGGACTGGTCCCGGCCCACGTTGATCCGGTCCAGGACCCGCAGGTTCTGGCCGCCCAGGCCGGGCAGCGTACCCAGACCCTGTCCGGCCCAGCGCGTAAAATAGTACGAGCCTGCCAGAATCCCGGCCAGGACGGCCAGGATTCCTACCAGTGACAGCAGGTCCTTTGGCTGCATTGGTTAAGGCTCTCCCACGATGGAGGTCACCGTCTTCAGCACACGCTCAGGCTTGAAGGGCTTTACGATAAAATCCTTCGCGCCGGAACGGATCGCGTCGATAACCATCGTCTCCTGGCCCATGGCGGAGCACATCACCACATTGGCGTTGGCGTCGAAGCCACGGATAGCCTTCAGGGCCTCCAGGCCGTCCATGTTGGGCATGGTGATGTCCATCAGCACCAGGTCGGGCTTCAGCTCCTTGTACTTCTCAAAAGCGTCCGCACCGTCCACTGCCTCGTGCAGGTCGGTGTAGCCGGCCTTGCTCAGGGCGTCCTTAATCACTTTGCGCATGAAAGCAGCGTCGTCAACCATCATAATCTTAGCCATGATTATTCCATCCTTTTCCAAAAAATTTTTATTTAAAATTGTGTCAGCTCGTTGATATCAGGCTTTTGCAGGATCTCCGTGATGCGGATGCCGAAGTTATCTTCAATGACCACCACATCGCCCCTGGCGACACACTGTCCATTGACGAACAGGTCCACCTGATCGCCGGCCAGCTTATCCAGCACCACCAGGGAGCCTTTGGAGAAGGACAGAATATCCTGTACCTTCCGGCGTGTCCGGCCGATCTCCACCGAAACCTCCAGGGGGACCGACATGATCAGGTCCAGATTGGAGCGCTGTTCCTCGTTCAGCTTGCTTTCCGGAATCAGCTCCTGCATCTTGGCCGGCTTTGCGTCGATCACCTTAGGCTCAGGCTGCGGCGGATACATCGGATAAGGCGGATAGGGGTAGGGGTACTGCCCATAGGGAGGGTAGCCGGGATAGGGCATCTGTCCGCCGGACGCCTCTCCCATCGGAGGCATCTGCGGCATGGGCGGCATCTGCGGAGGAGCCGCCGGTGCCGGTGCGGCCGGCGCAGGGGCCGGTGCGGCCGGCGCAGGGGCCGGAGCCGGTGCGGGAGCAGGCGCGGCGGGTACACCGCCTGCCATCATCCGTTCGATCTCCTCCT
>CAJTOE010000061.1 GCA_910577805.1 uncultured Oscillospiraceae bacterium
CCTACCACACGCACCTCGTCCTTGAACAGCAGGCGCACAGGCTCCACCAGCTCAAATTGCAGGTCCTCCGGCAGGCCGCCTACGTTGTGGTGGGCCTTTACGCCGTCGCTCTCCAGGATGTCGGGATAGATGGTCCCCTGGGCCAGGAAGGTGATACCCTCCAGCTTCCGGGCCTCCTCCTCGAATACCTTGATGAACTCCCCGCCGATGATCTTCCGCTTGCGCTCCGGCTCGTCCACCCCGGCCAGCAGGTCCAGGAAACGGTCCGTCGCGTCCACATAAATCAGGTTGGCGTCCATCTGATTCCGGAACACCTCAATGACCTGCTCGCTCTCGCCCTTACGCATGAGGCCGTGGTTGACATGGACGCAGACCAGCTGCTTGCCGATGGCCTTGATGAGCAGCGCGGCCACCACCGAGGAGTCCACGCCGCCGGACAGGGCCAGCAGCACCTTCTTGTCTCCCACCTGGGCACGGACCTGCTCCAGCTGCTCCTGAATAAAAGCCTGGGCCAGCTCAGGGGTATTGATCCGCTGCATATCAGCGGGACGCATATTGTTTTCCATAAAAATTCCTCCGTTCGTCAATTCACTTGTGGTGTTCCGTTTACGATTTGAAATTCGCAGGCCGGTAGACCGTGAGCCATTCCTCCCCCTGCAAATATTGCAGGCCGGCAATGCCGCCATGATAAACGGTCTGCCCACTCCGGTTGGAGATTTCCCACTTAATGGTGCCATTCTCAAAGTAGAGGTTCATAGACACTTCGCCGGAAATTTCGCCCTCCGGGGTAAAGGGCTTCAGGGTCCAGGATGGGCGGTTTACTTCCTTCCAGACGAAAAACAGAACGATGAAGGTCAGAACAGCGAACAGCAAAAGTGTCGTTTCTTCCCGTTCGTGTTTCATCGTCTACCTCCAGATAAAATCGTCCATCTCTCCGTCCTCAAAGTACAGCAGCTGTTCCGTTTTTTCCTGGTCCCGGACAGGCAGGAATACCGTCAGCTTCACCGCCCGGTGGGCGCACTGGGGACACCGGTATACGTGCATCCCGCAGGCGTACATCCCCGTGGGGATTTGGGCCTTCTTTTCCACCGGCACCAGATTCTTTTTATAGTATGCCGGGTCGTCCTGCTCCCGATACTGCCCCACGCGCTGAGTAGGCAGGGCGTAGAGCTGCTTGCGGACCACGTCCATCTCACTCTGGCACTGGCTGCACCAGTCGTCGTGCAGGATGGCGCGCATTTTCCGAAACAGGCCCATTACGCGGACCTCTGCTTGGCCTGCTCCAGCACCTCCACCATTACGTCGGCCTTGGAGATGCCGGTGAGGATGTAGTCACTGTCCATGCGCCAGCGCTTGTTGGAGGTGAACGTGTCCACCCGAATCTTCACGCCGTCCACCTGGAACAGGAAGCTGACCCGGCTGCTGCCCCGCAGAAAACCTCCGCCGGCCGCGCCGTCGTCCACCCAGGCCCGCTGGATGCGCTTGGCGGGGAGTACATAGTGCTCGAAGGGGTTCCAGAAGAACACCAGGCCCAGCTCTCCCCGGTTCAGGTCCACCGTCACCATAGCGCCGCCGCTCTCAAAGGTCTGGTTCCGGCGGAAGCCGCGCTCGTCCAGCTCACGGGCCATTTTTTTGCAGCTGTTCTTGTAGAGCAGCCGCCCGCCGAAGCACCACCACACAAAGGCCAGCACAGGAGGCGCCAGGAAGCAGATCACCGCCCCGGTGCCGCCGTCGTGGAAGAAGAAGTAGCCGATTGTAAGGCCCAGGGAAACGAGCATAAGGGGTATAAAAATAGTACACAGCAGATAGACAAAGTTGATTTTTTTGATAGGCTTGTCCATATCAATCCCACTCCGATTCTTGTTTCTTTTTTGGGGGGAAGAAATAGGGGAAAATCCCGAATGTTGCCCCCAGCGCGTGGAAGATGGGGAAGAACAACAGGGTCACCACCAGCTGTACAGTCAAAACCACAGGCTGGCCGTAGTCCTCCTGACTTAGCTTGCCGCCGCTGCCCATCATGTCCACATAAAAATCGTGGCGGCTCAGAGGCTCCTTGTATTCGATCTGGTGCATGAACGTCTCGTTTTCGCTCAAGTCCTCAAATACCACCCGGCCCACCGGCAGGGTAGCTTCTCCGGTATAGTAGGAGTCCTCGATCTGGACGCTGTCCAGGTTGTACACGGCGGCTACCAGCTCCCCGGAGGGGAGGGTGAGGGCCTGCATATACCAGTTTCCATAGTAGCCCGCCCCTCGGTTGCGGTACTCGATGCCGGGGGAGACGACGGTAAACGTATCGTGGCTCAACAGGTCGTCGATGCTCTGGGCACGGAATACGTCGTCTCCCGCTACGCCGCCGACGTCCCCGGCGGCAACCGTGTGTTCCTCCACATAGCTGTCGTAGGTGGCGTCCACCGCCAGCTGGGCCAGCTTGGAGGCTCCGGTCCCCACCAGGTAGGCCAGAAGCAGGCAGAGCCAGATATCAAACCGCATTCTTCGGATGCGCATGACAGAAGTCCCCCTTTTTGGCTCAGATAGTGGTGATGTCGATGGGGGTCAAATCCTCGCTGCGGCTCTGCTGGCGGATGGTCAGCAGGGCGCGGGCGGTGTCGATGGCGGTGACGCACCCCACTCCATGCTCCACGGCGGAGCGGCGGATGCGGAAGCCGTCGGAGTCCTGCTTGCGGCCCTTGGTGGGGGTGTTGATAATCAGGTCAATGGTCCCGGACGCGATCAGGTCCAGAATGTTGGGGTGGGCCTGGGAGACCCGGTTCACAAGCTGGCAGGAGATGCCCGCCTCCTTCAGGGCGTCCCGTGTACCGGCGGTGGCGTACAGCTCAATGCCCAGCTCCTCGAAGCCGCGGGCGATGGAGATGATCTCCCGCTTGTCCTCGTCCTTGACGGTGACGATGATGCGTCCGCCCCGCTTAGGCGCCCGCAGGCCGGAGCCCTTAAAGGCCTTCAGGAGCGCCTGGGGGAAGGTCTCCGCCAGACCCAGCACCTCGCCGGTGGATTTCATCTCCGGGCCCAGGCCAATGTCCACGTCCGTCAGCTTTTCAAAGGAGAACACCGGAGCTTTTACCGCAAAATAGTCCGCCTCCTGGTAAATGCCCGTGCCGTACTCCATATCCTTGAGCTTTTCGCCCAGCATCACCCGCGTAGCCAGGTCGATGATGGGCACGCCGGTGACCTTGGAGATATAGGGGATGGTCCGGGAGGAGCGGGGATTGACCTCGATGACGTAGATATCATCGTTATAAAGGATATACTGGGCGTTGATCAGGCCGATGACCCCCAGGCTCTGGGCCATGTTCCGGGTGTGCTTCAAAATCAGCTCCCGGTGCTTGTCCTCCAGGTGAAGGGGCGGGTACACCGCCACGGAGTCGCCGGAGTGGACCCCGGCCCGCTCCACATGCTCCATGATGCCGGGGATCAAAATATCCTCCCCGTCGAATACGCCGTCCACCTCCAGCTCCCGGCCCATGAGATACTTGTCCACCAAAATGGGGTGCTCCTGCACCGTCATGTTGATGATCTTCATAAATTCCTCGATGTTCCGGTCGGTGTAGGCGATCTCCATGCCCTGGCCGCCCAGCACGTAGGAGGGCCGCACCAGCACGGGATAGCCCAGCTCGTGGGCGGCGGCAAGGGCCTCCTCGGTGGTGAAGATGGTCCGGCCCTTGGCACGGGGGATGCCGCACTGCTGCAAAATCTCGTCGAAGCGCTCCCGGTCCTCGGCGGCGTCCACGCCGTCGGAGGAGGTGCCCAGGATGCGCACGCCCATATCGGTCAGGGCCTTGGCCAGCTTGATGGCGGTCTGTCCGCCGAACTGGACCACCGCCCCCCAGGGCTTCTCCAGCTCCACAATGGACTGCACGTCCTCAGCGGTAAGAGGCTCAAAGTAGAGCTTGTCCGCCACGTCGAAGTCGGTGGAGACCGTTTCGGGGTTGTTGTTGACAATGATCGTCTCACAGCCCAGCTTTTTCAGGGCCCAGACCGAGTGGACGGAGCAGTAGTCAAATTCGATGCCCTGGCCGATGCGGATGGGGCCGGAGCCAAGCACCAGCACCTTCTTTTTGCCGGAGCCGGTGTCCACCGCCTCGTTCTCTCCGTCGTAGCTGGAGTAGTAATAGGGCGTTTCCGCGTCGAACTCGGCGGCGCAGGTGTCCACCATCTTGTAGGCGGGGTACAGGCCGTATTTCTCCCGCAGCGACTTCACCTCGCTCTGCTGCATGTGGCACAGCGCCCCGATGTAGCTGTCGGCGAAGCACATCTCCTTGGCCCGCTTGAGGGTATCCGCGTCGGGTACGCCCCGGCAGGATTTTAATTCCTCCTCCATGTCGATGATGCGCTTGAAGCCGTCCAGGAACCAAATGTCCATTTTGGTGATGGAGTAGATTTTCTGGGGAGAGAAGCCTCGGCGTAAGGCCTCCGCCACTACGAACAGCCGCTCGTCCGTGACCTGCACCAGCAGCTCCTCGATCTCGTCGGTGTATAACTCCTCCAGCTTGTCCAGCTTCAAGGCCCGGACGTTCAGCTCCAGAGAGCGGATGGCCTTCATCACCGCGCCCTCGAAGGAGTTGGCGATGGCCATCACCTCGCCGGTGGCCTTCATCTGCGTGCCCAGGGTCCGGCTGGCGGTGGTGAACTTGTCGAAGGGCAGGCGGGGGATTTTCAGCACGCAGTAGTCAATCGTCGGCTCGAAGCAGGCGGTGGTTTTGCCGGTGACGGCGTTGGGAATCTCGTCCAGGGTGTAGCCCAGCGCGACCTTGGCGGCAACCTTGGCGATGGGGTAGCCGGTGGCCTTGGAGGCCAGAGCGGAGGAGCGGGACACACGGGGGTTGACCTCGATGACCGCGTACTCGAAGCTGTTGGGGTCCAGGGCGAACTGGCAGTTGCAGCCGCCCTCAATCTCCAGAGCGGAGATGATGTCCAGAGCGGCGGAGCGCAGCATCTGGAACTCCTTATTTGCCAGGGTCTGGGTGGGGGCCACCACGATGGAGTCGCCGGTGTGAACGCCTACGGGGTCGATGTTCTCCATGGAACAGACCGTAATTACGTTTCCGGCGGAGTCCCGCATGACCTCGAACTCGATCTCCTTCCAGCCGGCAATGCACCGCTCGATCAGCACCTGGCCCACCCGGCTGAGGTTCATTCCGCGGTCGGCGATCTCCTCCAGGGAGCGCTGGTCGTAGGCGATGCCGCCGCCGGTGCCGCCCAGGGTGTAGGCCGGGCGGACGATGACCGGATAGCCGATTTCTCCCGCAAATTGCACCGCGTCCGGCACGCTCTCCACCACCTTGGAGACCACGCAGGGCTGCTGGATGGACTCCATGCAGTCCTTGAAGCCCTGGCGGTCCTCCGCCTTGCGGATGGATTCGGGGCTGGTGCCCAGCAGCTTCACGCCGTATTTTTCCAGCGTGCCGTCCTCATGGAGGGCCATCGCCAGATTCAGGCCGGTCTGTCCCCCCAGGGTGGGCAGGATGGAATCGGGGCGCTCCTTTTCGATGATCTGGGTGACGGAGTAGATGTTCAGCGGTTCGATATACACGTGGTCCGCGATGTCCTTGTCCGTCATGATGGTGGCGGGGTTGGAGTTGACCAGGACAACCTCCAGGCCCTCCTCTTTCAGGGCACGGCAGGCCTGGGTGCCGGCGTAGTCGAACTCCGCCGCCTGGCCGATGACGATGGGTCCGGAGCCCAGCACCAGGACCTTATGAATGTTTGGATTTTTGGGCATTAGCGCGCACCTCCCATGGAATCAATAAAGCGGTTGAACAGGTACTCGGTGTCCTTGGGGCCGGCGTTGGCCTCCGGGTGGAACTGGGTGGTGAAGCAGTTGGGCCGCTTGTAGCGTAAGCCCTCCACCGTCTTGTCGTTGACGTTGTAGTGACTGATCTCGGCGACGTCGGGGTCCACACTGTCCGCCAGGACCATGTAGCCGTGGTTCTGGCTGGTGATGAACACCTTGTTTTTCTCGATGTCCCGGACCGGGTGGTTGCCGCCCCGGTGGCCGTAGTCCAGCCGGCCGGTCCTGGCCCCGGTGGCCAGGGCCAGGAGCTGGTGCCCCAGGCACACGCCGAACAGAGGGATGGTGCTGTCGTAGAGCTTTTTCAGCTCGGCAATGATCTGGGTGTTTTCCGCCGGGTCGCCGGGGCCGTTGGAGAGCATCACGCCGTCATAGCCGCCGGACAAAATCTGCTCCGCCGGAGTGGAGGCGGGCAGGGCCGTGACCTTACAGCCCCGGCGAACCAGGCAGTTGATCATGTTCTGCTTCACGCCGTAGTCCAGCATGGCCACATGGAACCGCTCCTCCCCCTGGGCGGGGAAGACCTCCGGCTCCTTCCGGGTGACCCGCTCCACGGTGCCGGTGACCTGGTATTTTTGCAGGCGGTCCAGGACCTCCGCTACATTAAAATGCTCCGCACAGGTCAGCAATCCATTCATGCTGCCCTGACTGCGGAGTATTTTGGTCAGTGCGCGGGTATCCACGTCCTGTATTCCGGTGATGTCGTGTTCCTTCAGATAGTCGTTCAAGGTGCCCTCGCAGCGGAAGTTGCTGCCGCGGGGGGACAGGTGCCGCACCACAAAGGCCTCCACCCAGGGGCGGGAGGACTCGTTGTCCTCGTGGTTGACGCCGTAGTTGCCGATCAGGGGGTAGGACATAACTACGCCCTGACCGGCATAGGAGGGATCGGTCAGGATTTCCTGATAGCCGGTCATAGACGTGTTGAACACCATCTCGCAGATGCGCTCTGAGGTGCCGCCGATGCTGGTTCCGGAGAACACGCTGCCGTTGGCCAGGATTAATGTCGCTTTCATCATACGTTCCGCACTCGCCTTCCATTATAAACTGTATTCACGATATTTTATCGAAAATTCAGACATAATGCAAGTACCGGCCCGCAGAAATTTTGCGGCTTGAGGGGTCCTATTTATACAATTTTCACATCTCTTACATTCCAAGCAGGAACAGGTCCTGGCTGGAGACAAAGTTGGAGATGGAGTACAGCGCGGCGGCACAGTCGATGCCGTTTTGCTGCACATAGTTTTTCAGGCTGTTTTTGTTGTAGCGCAAATCAAACAGGTGGATTTCGGAGAAATTCTGGGTCAGGAAGGGGGCAAGGCTGTCGGAGTAGGAGTCCCGCACCAGCAGGAGCTTCGGCGCATCGGTATTCTGGGTCTTGATGACGCACAGAGGCTGATTGCCCCCCAGAAAGTAAGAATATTTGTCCTTTTTCGCCAGATTTTCTTCCACATACAGACTGCCCTGCTCCGGCTTGCCGGTGAAGTAGGAGATCACCTCCAGGCCGTCGTCCGGCACGTAGGTCTGGATGGAGTCCGGCTTGAGCCAGCGCACCCCGGAGCTGGAAAAGCTGGTGCCGTTAAAATCCTCGGTCACGGTCACGGGGGTCAGGTTTTCCAGAGAAACCGGCTCCAGGCCCATGGACTCCATCAGGGACGCATAGCCGTAGTAGGCCCCCAGGCTGGTCCAGTGGTGGTCGGTCCGGTAGTACAGGTCCTGGTCCCGGTGCTGATTGAGGGCGTCGTATAAATTTACAGTCCGGCAGCTCAATTTTGCATAAAAATCCGCAATGACCGCCTGCTCGTCCGCCGTAGGCGCGCCCTTGGGCAGACGGTCCGCCCAGATGGCGGCGGAGGAGGGAATGAGGCCGAAATACACAGGAATATCCAGATTTTCCGCAAAAGCATTCACATAGCCCGCCGCCTGCTCCAGCTTTTCCGGATCCGGGTCGGGCAGACGGTTGAGCAGGGTCTCGTGCTTGCCGAAATAGATGCTGTTGTTCTCCTGCTTGCCGCTCAGACGCTCACACCAGGCCTGGAGCGCGACCCATGTGTCCCGGCCCGCGATGTGGTCGGCGGTGTAGTCCTCGAAATTCTCCATCAGCTTGCCGGAGGAAATCTCCTCGACGGTGATTTTCGGGAATTTTTTCAGATACCGGTTTTCCAGCTCGGAGAATTCTTGTTTGGGCAGAAAGATGCTGATGGCGCACATCCCGCCGATGAACGCGCAGAACAGGGCGGTCAGAAATACGCTGAATCGTTTCGTCATGCAAGTCCACCTCCTAGAAACGGAAATAAAGGAACGGATTATAGGTCCCCGCCACCAGATAGGCGGTGCAGGCCAGCAGCCCGCCAAGGACCAGGACCGTGCAGGCGAGCTGCTGCCTGGGCATGGAGAGGCGGGTGTAAAGGGCCTTGCCCAGAGGGGTTGCCGCCAGACAGGCCAGCACCAGCACAGGCAGATAGCTGGTGAAGTAGTAGCCGAACGCGCTGTCCGCCAGGGGTACGCCCCCAAAGCCGAACATGACGCGCAGATACGCCCCCAGATGGCCGAAATCCTCCAGGGCGAAGATGGCCCAGCTTATCATGGCCAGGATCAGGGTGTAGGCGTGGGCCAGGACGGCGGGAGCCTGTTTGAGCCGGTCCAGCAGGAAGAATTTCTCGATCATAAGCAGGACAAAGAAATACAGTCCCCACAGCAGGAAATTCCAGCTGGCCCCGTGCCAGATGCCGGTGGCCGCCCAGACCACCAGCAGATTGAACATCCACCGGGGCTTGGAGCAGCGGTTGCCCCCCAGAGGGATGTACACGTACTCCCGGAACCAGGTGCTCAGGGAGATGTGCCACCGCCGCCAGAACTCCGTGATGCTTTTGGAGATATAGGGGTAGTTGAAGTTGGGGAGAAATTCAAAGCCCAGCATCCGGCCCAGACCGGTAGCCATATCAGAGTAGCCGGAGAAATCGAAGTAAATTTGCAGGGAGAAGGCCAGCACCCCCAGCCACGCTCCGGCTACGGTAAGACCGGCGGGGTCCATGGCCTTATAGCTGTCCCAGAGCTGGCCCACGTTGTTCGCCAGGAGCAGCTTTTTTGCCATGCCCACCATGAAAATCTGTACCCCGGAGGCAAATTTCTCCGTGGAACAGGTCCGCTGGTCGATCTGGTCCCCCAGGTCCTTGTACTTGATAATGGGACCGGCGATCAACTGGGGGAACAGGGTCACGAACGTGCCGAAATTCAGGATGGAGCGCTGGGCCCGTGCGTCCCCGCGGTATACGTCGATGGTATAGCTCATGGTCTGGAAGGTGTAGAACGAGATGCCGATGGGCAGGTGAATGCCCAGCACCGGCAGAAGGTTCAGCCCCAGGCCTTGCAGGGAACCGGCGATGAAATCCCAATATTTGAAGAAGAACAACAGCGCCAGGTTGAACACGATAGACGAGGCTACCGCCAGGCGTGCCCCTCTATCGTTCCCCTTTGCTTTGCAGCGCTCCACCAGAAGACCGTGGGTGTAGTCAATGGCGGTGGACAGCAGCATGATGGCGACGTAAATCCGTTCGCCCCAGAAGTAGAAAAACAGGGAGGAGAGGAGCAGTACGGCGTTGCGTCCCCGCCTGGGTACCATATAGTAAATGAGCAGGGTGAAAACCAGGAAGTAGAAGAAAAAGATGGGGGTGGAAAATACCATATGCGTCTCTCCTTTGTTTTGAGGGGATTATACAGGGGCCGCCGTTCTCGGCGGCCCCTGTTTTGCGGTTTTCGCTCTTAAAACAGCGCGTTGAAATCGTTTACAATATCGTCGCACTTTTCGTGGACGATCAGCATGATATAATCGCCGTTGGAGGCAATGCGGGAGGAATTTTGCCACATCTCCGTGGGACCGGGATACCAGGCGCCGGGCTGGCCGCCGTCCGCGCCGGTCATGTAGTCGATGCGGGCCTGGAAGATGGCCTTCACCGCGTCCACATCCTTGGAGTCGGACACTTGAACCAGAGCGAAATCACCCACGGGAGAGGGAGACATAATGCACTGGTTAATCACCTGCTGGGACAGGGAGATGCTGGACAGACCGGAGAAATAAGCGTCTATACCTTGGCTGTCCACCTCCATCATGGCACTGAAGTCGTAGTTGCCAAGAGTCGTTTCGGCAAAGGACTGAAGGTCCACCGTAGAGGCGGCGGGCGTGTCAGGCGCAGGGTCGGGCTTCGGGTCCGGCTTGGGTTCGGGCTTAGGATCCGGCAGGGGTTTGACTTCAGGTTCTGCGTCCTCACAGGTCACCACGCACTGGGCAGTCAGGCCGTCCAGGTCGGCGGTGATGGTGGCGGTGCCGGGGCCGATGGCAGTGATCAGGCCGGTGGCGTCCACGGTAGCGACGGCCTCGTCAGAGGAGGTGAAAACGGGGAAGTTCAGGGGGACCATAGTACCCACCAGGAACTCCAGCTGGAAGGTCTCGCCCTGGTTGGAGATCAGCTTGATTTCCTCCGCGTTCAGGGTCAGGACCTCCTGGGGCAGGCTCTCGTCCGGCTGACTGCCATCGGGCAGGCTTTCGTCCGGCTGGGACTGGCTCGCGTCAGGCAGAGAGGAAGAGCCGCCCGGAGCCTGCTTCGGCCCGCAGGAGGCCAGCAGAGAGGCGGACAGCGCAAGAGATACGAGCAGGGTGTAAGTACGGTGTTTCATAGTTGAGTAAACTCCTTTTCATTTGGTTTCGCAGGGTTTGACGGATTTGCGGAAAGAAAGTTCCCGAAAAATAAAAAAATTTTTTCGGCGTTTTTATCTTTGGTATGTTCTACATTTTATCAGCTTCTATTCCGGTTGTCCAGAGTGGGGCTGCTTGCTGCGCTTTCCCCCGAAAAATTTCACTTTTCACTTGACAGAACCGGGGAAACACGCTAATATGTGAACTGTTATAGTGAAGCTGCGCAGAAAAGGACGAGTACACGCCCCCAAGACGCAAAGAGAGCCGCCGTTTGGTGTGAGGCGGACGGGAGGGAGCGGAGAAAATCACCTTGGAGCAGAGGGCTGAACTTGCAGTAAGCTCCTCCGTCCGGCCCCCGTTACCGGGCCTGCCTTGAGTGGCTGGGCGTTTTTGCGCCCCGGCAAGAAGAGTGGTACCGCAGAGGTTTGCGCCTTTGTCTCTTTGTGGAGACAGGGGCGCTTTTATTTTTCAGCTTCAGGAGGTCAGTTACATGCAGGATTATGTGAAGATGAATGTCACAGACGAGAGAATTTATGTCATGTTCAACAACGAGGACGACAAGCCCTTTGCAGTAGGGGAAAAGATGTACGCGGCGAATGAGGACGCCTATATGAACGGCTATAACTGGGATGCGCTGTTCCACTACTATCTCGCCAAGCACGCCCCGGAGCTGCTGGAAGGCCTGGAGTCCGACCCGGAGGCGGGGTCCTACGCGGCCTATTACGATCCGTCCCCGGAAAATGAGGCGAAGGCCAGAAAATTTGTGGAGATCATTGCCGCGCTGGTGGAGAATGAAGCGGAGCTTTGCCGCATTGTCCAGGAAGAGGGCGATGAAATTGAGTGGGATTGACCGGGTGGGAAAAAAGCCGGCAGACCCGGAGGCCGTGTTCCAGGACACCCCGGAAAAAATCCAGTCTGCGGCGCGGGAGCTGGCGGCGGGACTGGTATTTTTGATACAGCGGGAGGCGGCGTTTTATGGATTGTCCGAACTGCGGAAAGCCTATGGAAACCGGCTGGATGATGCCGGGCAAATTTTCCTGCCTGGAATGGGCGCCTGCCCGCTTTCAGTTCCCGTTTCCCAGAAAGAACCGCATAAAACTGCTTCCTGCGGAACCAACTCCCGCCTTTGATTTTGTCGAATATCCCACCTTGATCTGCCAGAACTGCAAAACTGTTCTGTTCCAATATCAATAACTAATCTTTCAAAATTATAGGAGGAACCAAACCAATGGATTACAACAAGACCATCAATCTGCCCAAAACTGACTTCCCCATGCGTGCGGGCCTGCCCAACCGGGAGCCTGGTATGCTGGCAAACTGGGAAAAGCTGGACCTGTACCACGAGCTGCTGAAAAAGAACGAGGGCAAGCCCCTTTACTCCCTCCACGACGGCCCTCCCTTCTCCAACGGCGCTCTGCACATGGGCCACGCCCTGAATAAGTCCATCAAGGACTTTATGACCCGCTCCGCCGCCATGCGGGGCTATCTCACCCCCTACATCCCCGGCTGGGACAACCACGGTATGCCCATCGAGTCCGCCATCATCAAGCAAAACAAGCTCAACCGCAAGGCTATGTCCGTGCCGGAGTTCCGTACCGCCTGCCATGAGTTCGCCCAGCACTATGTGGACGTGCAGCGGGAAGGCTTTAAGCGCATGGGCGTGATCGGAGATTGGGAGAACCCCTATCTGACCATGGACCCCGGCTTTGAGGCCGAGGAGGTCAAGGTCTTTGGCGCGATGTACAAAAAGGGCTACATCTATAAAGGCCTGAAGCCCGTGTACTGGTGCCCCCACGACGAGACCGCCCTGGCCGAAGCGGAGATCGAGTACCAGGAGGACCCCTGTACTACCGTCTATGTGAAGTTCCCCATGCACGAGGACCAGGGAAAGCTGGCCCATTTGGATGCAAATAAACTCTTCTTCGTGATCTGGACCACCACCATCTGGACCCTGCCCGGCAACCTGGCAATCGCCCTGCACCCCAGGGAGAGCTACGCCATTGTGAAGGCCGCGAACGGGGAACAGTATATCCTGGCCGAGGCCCTGGTGGAGAAGGTCATGAAGGTGAGCGGCATCGAGAGCTACGAAATCGTTGAGACTCACCCCGGCAGCTTTTTTGAGAACATGGAGGCGAACCATCCCTTCCTGCCCAAAACCTCGCGTCTGGTGCTGGCGGACTACGTCACTATGGACAGCGGCACCGGCTGCGTCCACACCGCCCCCGGCTTCGGCGCGGACGACTATCAGACCTGCAAGCGCTACAATATGGAAATGGTGGTCCCCGTGGACGACCGGGGCCGTCACACCGATTACGCCGGGAAATACGCCGGTATGAGCACCGACGAGAGCAATCCCGTGATTCTCGCCGACATGAAGGAGAGCGGAATGCTCCTCGCCTCGGAGGACATCGTCCACTCCTACCCCCACTGCTGGCGCTGTAAGCATCCCATCATCTTCCGGGCTACACCCCAGTGGTTCTGCTCCGTGGACTCCTTCAAGGACGCCGCCATGGCCGCCTGCAACGATGTGCGCTGGATTCCCGGCTGGGGCATCGACCGCATGAAGTCCATGATTCAGGAGCGCGCCGACTGGTGCATCAGCCGTCAGCGCCGGTGGGGCCTGCCTATCCCCGTGTTCTACTGCGCGGACTGCGGCAAGCCCATCTGCACCGACGAGACCATCGCCGCCGTCAGCAAGCTTTTTGGGGAAAAAGGCTCCAACGCCTGGTATGAGACCGAGGCGGCGGAGATTCTTCCCCAGGGCTTCCAGTGCCCCCACTGCGGCAAAGCCGCCGGCTTCACCAAGGAAGAGGACACCCTGGACGGCTGGTTTGACTCCGGCTCC
>CAJTOE010000062.1 GCA_910577805.1 uncultured Oscillospiraceae bacterium
ATACGGTCGGGACCGGCCGGACGGTGACCCTGCGCAAGCCCACGCGGGTGGCCCTGCTGCCGGTGGGCTATCAGAACGGGTTCGGGGTGGAGCGCCCGCGGGAAAAAGGCCTATGGGCGGCGCTGGAGCGCTGGCGGCGGGAACGGCACCGCTTCGTGCGCATCAACGGCCAGAAGGCCCCGGTCATCGGCCAGATCGGCGCGACGGAAACCTTGGTCAATGTGACCCATCTGAAGTGTTCCGCCAGCGACACCGCCGTATTTGACCTGGACCCCCTGTTTGCCCGCGGCGTTGTGCGGGAATACCGTTAATGGGACGGCGTGCGCGCCGCCTGTCAGAAGGAGTTGCTATCCATGTCAGCTTTGAAATTTCAGCCCCTGCTGTTCGGCGGGGATATCAATGTATACAGCGTGGCCCGCGCCTTTCACGAGGCCTACGGGGTGCGCAGCGTGGTCTATGGCCGCTATCCGTCCTTCCCCTGCCACGGAAGCGGCATTCTGGACTACCGGGTCTGTGAGCAGAACGAGGACCCGGAAGCGTTCCTGCGCAACGCGGAGACCGTCTCCAAGGAATTTGCGGACAAGACGGTCCTGCTGCTGGGCTGCGGAGACAGCTATGTGCAGCTTGCCGCGCGGTATCAGAACCAGCTGCCCTCCAATGTCATTGCCCCCTATATTGACGGGGACCTGTTGGACACGCTGATTAATAAAGAGCTGTTTTACGCCCTGTGCGACCAGTACGGCGTCGCCCACCCTCTTACGTTTGTCTACGACAAGTCCATGGGCCACGACTTCCAGCCCCCCTTTGGTCCGCCCTATATCGCCAAGCCCGCCGACAGCGTGGCCTACTGGGCTACGGGGGTCCATGCCCTGAAAAAGGTCTATCTGTGCCAGACCTGGGAGGAGCTTCTGGAGGCCCTGGACCAGGTCTACGAGGCGGGCTATCCGGGACACATGATTTTGCAGGAGTTCATCCCCGGCGACGACACCCACATGCGGGTCATGACCAGCTACTCCGACCGGCAGGGCCGGGTACGGATGATGTGCCTGGGCCACGTACTGCTGGAGGAGCATTCCCCCCACGGCATCGGCAACCACGCGGTCATTCTGACGGACTATGACGCGGCCCTGTCCGAGACCGTCAAAACCCTTTTGAACGGACTGCACTACACCGGCTTTTCCAACCTGGACATCAAATTCGACCCGCGGGACGGCCGGTATAAAGTCTTTGAGATCAACTGCCGCCAGGGCCGGAGCAACTACTATGTCACCGGCGCGGGGCACAACATCGCCCGGCTTCTGGTGGAGGACCGGATCGAGCAGAAGGTGCTGCCCTTTGAGATCACCAGGGAGAAAACCCTGTGGCGGATGGTGCCCCGCAAAGTAGCCTTTGACTTCACGCCCAGGCAGTACCACCCGGAAATGAAGGCCCTGATCCGCGCGGGGAAGGACAGCCATTCCCTGGTCTACGGAAAGGACGCGTCCGTCAAGCGGCGGCTGCGGATTTTGAAGAACCACATTGGAAACTGGAAACGGTTTGAGGAATTTAATCAGAAACCGAAGAATGAGGAGGGCGCATGAGCGAAAAGCGGCTGGGCATTCTGGGGGGGATGGGCCCCCAGGCCACCAATGATTTTTACCAGTTCATCCTGGACCGGACCGACGCCCATAAGGACCAGGAGCATCTGTCCGCGGTGATTTTCTCCGACGCGGATATGCCCGACCGGACGGCGGCGATTTTGAGCGGAGAGACACAGCCGGTCTATGACCGGATGCTGGCCGGGGCGAAGCTGCTGGAGGACTGCGGCTGTCACGCCATTGCGGTACCCTGCAATACGGCCCACTTTTTCCTGGACCGGGTCCAGGAGGAAATCAGGGTCCCGATCATCCACATGATCCGGGAAACGGCCCTGGAGCTGGAGCGCCAGGGCCGGAAAAAGGCGTGCATCCTGGGGACCGACGGCACCATTCAAAGCGGGCTGTATCAGGCGGAGCTGGAGCAGCGGGGGGTGGGGAGCGCCGTCCCGGACCCGGAGACCCAGCGGCTGGTGATGTCCCTGATTTACGACGAGATCAAGGCGGGCCATCCGGGCGATATGGACAAATTCTCCGCCATCCACCGGGGGGTCCGGGCGCTGGACTGTGACTGCGTGGTCATTGCCTGCACGGAGATGTCCGTGTTCGCGGGCCACCACAAGCTGCCCTCCTACTATGTGGATGCGATGTCGGTACTGGCCCGGCGGTGCCTGGAGGTCTGCGAGGTCCCGGTACGGCCCATGTTTTAGGAGGTTTTTTATGGCACATGAAATCAGCCCCAAGCTCCAACAGAGCATTGCCGCCATCCGGACGCGCACTATGTCATGGAAGGTACAAGACTATTTGAATCAGATTCCCGAAGCCCTGCTGGCCGCGCCCCTGCCGGAGGCGCTGGACCGGGAGGCTCCGGTGGCGCTGGTCTCCTACGACTCCCGTGAGGTGGTCCCAGGGACCCTGTTTTTCTGCAAGGGCGCCCACTTCAAGCGGGAATTTCTGGACCAGGCGGTCCGGCAGGGGGCCATTGCCTATATCAGCGAAAAACCCTGGGATGTGGACCTGCCCGGCATTTTGGTCAAAGACCTGCGGCCTGTCCTGGCTCCGCTGGCGGACCTGTTTTACGGGCACCCCTCCGGGGCGCTGCATGTAATCGGCCTGACAGGGACCAAGGGCAAATCCTCCACCGCCTACTACCTCAAGTCCATTTTGGACGTGCATCTGGCGGGCCGGAGCGAAAGCGGCATCATTTCCTCCATCGACACCTACGACGGCGTGGAGCGGTTCGAGTCCCACATCACCACCCCGGAGCCGCTGGAGCTGCAAAAGCACTTCGCCAACGCCCGCGGCGCGGGACTGGAGTATCTGACCATGGAGGTGTCCAGTCAGGCGCTGAAATACCACCGGTCCCTGTGTACCCAATTTGCCGCGGCCTGCTTTCTGAATATCGGCTACGACCACATCTCCCCCATTGAGCACCCGGACTTTGAGGATTATTTCGCCTCCAAGCTGCGGATTTTTGCCCAGACTCCGGTTGCCTGCGTGAATCTGGACTGTGACCACGCGGACCGGATTCTGGAGGCCGCCAGGCAGAGCCAGCGGACGATTACCTTTTCCCAGAAAAACCCGGCCGCTCAGGTGTTCGGCGGGGCGGTCCGGAAGCGGGGAGAAGATATCCTGTTCACCGTCAAAACCCCCCGGTTCCAGCGGGAGCTGCGGCTGACCATGCCGGGGCTGTTCAATGTGGAAAACGCGCTGGCGGCGGTGGCGGTGTGCGAGGGGCTGAATATCCCGGAGAGCGCTGTTTATCTGGGGCTGATGCGGGCCAGGGTGCCGGGGCGGATGGAGGTCTACTCCAACGCGGACAGCTCGATTACGGCCATTGTGGACTACGCCCACAACCGCATGAGCTTTGAGACGCTGTTTCAGTCCACCCAGCGGGAGTATCCGGGACGGCGTATTGTTTCCCTGTTCGGCTGTCCGGGA
Source organism: uncultured Oscillospiraceae bacterium (assembly GCA_910577805.1). Taxonomy (GTDB): domain Bacteria; phylum Bacillota; class Clostridia; order Oscillospirales; family Oscillospiraceae; genus Lawsonibacter. Next base: position 3,516 of record CAJTOE010000062.1, read on the forward strand.
AAGAAGGCCCTGGACCGGCGGAAGGATTTGGGGGAGATCGCGGGAAAGTACGCCGAATTGGTGGTGGTCACTGAGGAGGACTCCGGCGAAGAGGATACGTTGTCCATCTGCAATGAGATCGCCGGCCATGTGCGGGAGACGGGCTGTGCCTGCCTGGTGGAGCCCAACCGGGGCGAGGCAATCCGCAAGGCTGTGTTCAGCTGTGAGGGCCAACCTTCGGTGCTTCTGCTCACGGGAAAGGGCGCGGAGACCCGCCAGAAGCGGGGGACGGAGTATATCGACGTACCCTCGGATGTGGAGTACGCCAAGACTTTTTTGCAGGAATATGACGTACTGCACGGCCTGGACGGCTTGAGCCAGGTACGGGGCCTGCTGGCCCTTCTTCCCCAGCTGGGGAAGCTGGCGGGGACCACGGTGGTGGTCTGCGCCCAGGACCCGGAGCTGGCCGGGGATTTGGAAGCCCTGCGGACACTGGGGGTCCGGGTGGTCCGCACCGGCCTGGAGCACGCGGCGGCGGGTGTGCGGGAGTTTGGAGCCAAGCGTCTGCTGGTGCTGGCGGAGCGGGGCGGGGTCTGGCTGGACCCGGCCAACGAAAAGACCCGGCTGGACTATATGGACGCCCGCCTGGCCCAGGAGGTCCTGGAGAGCGGCTTGCTGGACGAGGTCACGCAGAAGAATCTGCGTATTTGTCTGGAGGCTCTGGAGGCAGGGGCGGAGGAATGCGCGCTGCTGCCCGCCCGGGAGGAACACGCGCTGCTGCTGGAGCTGCTGTGCCGCCACGGGCACGGGACTGCGGTGGGGCGGTGATGCACACTCAGCGGGCTTTCTCCCCCTCGTCCGGCACCGCCTGCGGCGGTGCCGGACGAGGGGGACCCTCAAAAAAATTCCCCCTTGCAATTCTCCGCCGCCTGTGCTACAATACCTCTTGGACAACTGAATCGAACTGTCTTCAGGGCGGGGTGAAACTCCCCACTGGCGGTATAGTCCGCGACCGGGCGCGTCTGCGTCCGCTGACTCGGTGCAACTCCGGGACCAACGGTTATAGTCCGGATGGAAGAAGATGTGTGTAAAACAATACACGCGCTGTTTTGGCGCGGAAAAGCGCACCTCCTTATTGTTTGACACCTGGAAGACATGGTCTTTTCGGGTGTACCCAAACAAGAAGGAGTGTTTTTTATGTCTCAGCCCAACGCTACCCTTACCCCCGCGCCGGAGTCCCCCGCCCGCAGCAAAATGGACACCAAAACCGTCGTCAGCCTGGCCATGCTCACCGGGATTGCCTTTGTCGTCATGCTGGCCTCCAAGCTGATGCCCGGCGTCATGTTCCTGGACTTCGACTTCAAGGATGTGGTCATCTGTATCGGCGGCTTTACTTACGGACCCGTCGCCGCCGCGCTGATCTCCATCGCCGTCGCCTTCATCGAAATGATCACCATCAGCCACACCGGCTTCTGGGGCTTCCTGATGAACGTGCTGGCGACCGGCGCGTTCTGCTGCACCGCCTCGGCGATTTATCAGAAGCTGCACACCAAAAAGGGCGCTGTCATTGGCCTGTTCAGCGGCATGGCCGCGCTGGTGGTTATTATGCTGCTGTGGAACTGGCTCATTACCCCCATTTACATGGGCCTGCCGCGGGCGGAGGTGGTAGCGATGCTGCCCACCCTGTTCCTGCCCTTCAACCTGGCTAAGGGCGGCATGAACATGGCCGCTACTCTGCTGCTCTACAAGCCTGTGGTCACCGCTCTGCGCAAGTCCGGGCTGGTATCCGCCTCCGCCAACGCCCAGCAGAGTGAGGGGAAAACGCTGAATGCCGGTTTCCTGCTGTTCTCGCTGTTCCTGCTGGCTACCTTCGTGGTGATGGCCCTGGTCCTGGCCGGCGTGATTTGAATCTTTTGGGAAAAATGCCTGCGGATGTATCCAATCCGCAGGCATTTTGTTATTTTTTCCGCCCCTTGTTCCAGCCAATGAGTCCGGTGAAAAACAGAAGCGCACCGAACAAAAACGGCGTCAGCGAAAATTTTCCGGGGATGGAGGCCACGCGCAGATAGTAGGCCCAGAACAAAACCCCCAGCAAAAAGCACAGTCCGGTCACCCGCCGGTCGGGCTTGGCCAGATTGAAAAACAGCGCGATGGGGTAGAGCGCCAGGGTGAGAAAGGCAGCTGTGCGCACAAAATATGCAAACAGATTCACCGGCGCACCTCCCTACTTGACCCGCAGCCGTTTTGCCAGCTCTCCGTCCGGCTTGACCCAGGCTGTCTCATAGGTGGTGTAGACCACCATGCCGGGCCTGGCTCCGGCGGGCTTTTTGACGTACTTGACCGGGGTGTAATCCACCGGCACCCGGTCGCTGTCCTTCCCCTGGGAGAACCACGCCGCCAGACAGGCCGCCTCGTTGAGGGATTGCAGATCGGGCTGGCTCCCCTCGGTCCACAGAATCACGTGGGAGCCGTGGATTTTCTGGGTGTGGAACCAAATGTCGCTCTTAAAGGCCAGTTTAGTAGTGAGCAGATCGTTTTGGGTGTTGTTCTTCCCCACGGAAATGCGCAGCCCGGAGGACGACCGGAATTCCATCGGCTTGCCTGTGGTGCGTTTCTCCCGGCCCTTGGCCTTGGAGGGACGGCGCAGATAGCCCGTGTCTGTCAGCTCCTGGCGGATCTCCTGCAAGTCCCGTTCGCCCTCCGCCAGGGTCAGGTTCTCCAGCACGCTGTTCAAATACTCCAGCTCCCGCCGCCCCTTTTCCAGCTGGATATTCAGCATTTTTTCGGCGGTCTTGGCCCGGTTGTAGTCCTTGTAATATTTCGCGGCGTTCTGCTGGGGGGTGAGCAGAGGGTCCAGTCTGATTTCCACATCCTTCCCCTCCGGGTCGTAGAAATCCGCCGTCCGCAGACAGGTCATACCCCGCTCCATCTGGTGCAGATTGGCGGTCAGGATGTCCCCCAGCTCCCGCAGGCGGTCCCGGTTTTTGGTGGCCTCCAGCTCCTGCTCCTGGAGCCCCAGCTTGCGGGCGGTCCGGTCCCTGGCGTTGGTCACCCCGCGGACCAAGTCCTGGCCCCGCTGCTTCACCCGCTCCTGGGCCTCCCGGTCCTCGTAGAAGCGGTCCAGCAGGGCGGAAAAAGAGGGCGCTTCCCGCCCGGCGGGTCCGTACTGTACTGCCGGGAAGAACGTGAAATCAAAGGGTTTTTCGTTCCGGTACAGCACCACCGGGGTAAACTGATGGGCCTGGACCTGCCCCAGCAGCGTTTCCAGCTCGTCCAGCAAGCGGTTTTTTTCGGGCATCTGGCACAGCCGCACATCCGTGGCTCCGCCGGCCCGGCAGGCCAGCTCCCGACACACCAGGGGAGACAGCCCCCGGAAGGTGTCCAACAGCCACTTGTCCGCCTGGGCCTCCTCCGGGGCCTGGGCCAGCAGCGTTTCCAGCGTATCCCGGTCCTGGGCGGCGGGGTCCCGCTTGTCCTGCACCGGGGGCAGGCGGTAGAGCATCCCCGGCTGAAGGACCCGCTCCTGAGTCAGGTCGGAGTCCACCCGGCGGATGCAGTCCAAAATACGGCCCTCCTCGTCCAGCAGGAGCAGATTGGCCCGACGGCCGATGGCCTCCAGCACCAGGCGGCGTTCCACCCGGTCCCCCAGCTCATTGAGGGCCTCCAGCCGCAGTTCCACCACGCGCTCCAAAGGGACTTGGCGCAGCTCCAGCAATCGTGCGCCGGTCAGGTGCTTGCGCAGGAGCATACAGAACATGGGGGGCGTGTCCGGGTTTTCCCGCGTAAGCTCCGTCAGGTGGATGCGGGGGTGGGTGGGGTTGGCGGACAGCAGCAGCCGGACGTTTTTCCCCGCTCCCCGCAGGGCGAAGATGATCTCATAGCGGCTGGGCTGGTAGATCTTGTCCAGCTTGGAGCCGGTCAGCACGCAGGACAGCTCGTGGACGACGCCGGACAGGCAAAGAGCGTCTAAGGGCATGGGTCATTCCTCCATCATAATCGCAAACAGCTCGTTGAGCCGCTGGGTCTTTCCCTGGAGGTAGAGCCAGCCGAACAGGGCCTCCAGGGCGGTGGCGGTCTGGTACTCCTCCCGGCTGGCGGCTCTGGGGACGGAGTGGGGGGCGGTGTTGCGGCCCCGGCGGAACACGTCCGCCTCCTCCTGGGTCAGCAGGGGGAGGATTTTTTGGGCCATTGCCGCCTGGGCGGGCGCGGCCACATAGCCTACGGTGGCTTTATGGAGCTTTTTCACGTTGGACGGCCCCCTGGTACACAGCCAGGAGCGGACCATCAGCTCGAACACGCTGTCGCCCAGGTGGGCCAGGGCCAGGCTGGATTGGGCCAGGAGGGTATCCCGGTCCGTTTGCAGGTGAAAGTAATCAGTCATAAAGGCGAACCTTTCCAAATTGGCATTTTTTCTATTTTAGCACGGTTTTTGGGAAACTGCAATCCGAAATTGGGGGGTCACCCCAATACAAAATTTGCAAACGCCCGTCCTCTGTGCTATAATCGCCAGGAAACGCTATTTTGAGGAGAACTGTTCTATGAATATGAAACTGCTTGCCAAGCCCATGCTGTTCGCCGCCGCCCTGATCTGGGGCACCTCCTTTTTCATCATGAAAAACGCCCTGGACGCTCTGCCGGTCTACTTCCTGCTGGCCGCCCGCTTCACCGCGGGCGCCGGCCTGCTGGCCCTGATCTTTTGGAAAAAGTGGAAGAACTTCACCCCCGATTACGTATGGCGGGGGGCCATCATCGGCGGGTGCCTCTTCCTGGCCTACACCATCCAGACCTTTGGCCTGAGCATGACCACCCCCTCCAAAAACGCCTTTCTGACTGCGGTCTACTGCGTCATCGTCCCCTTTTTGACCTGGGCGGTGGTAAAAAAGAAGCCCGATCGCTGGAATATCCTGGCGGCGGTGCTGTGTGTGTCCGGGGTGGGGCTGGTTTCCCTGACCGAGGAGCTGACCATCAATCCCGGCGATCTGCTCACCCTGGTGTGCGCGTTTTTCTATGCCGCCCATATCGTCTCGGTGGAAAAATTCGCGGCGGGAAAAGACATCTATATTATCACCGTCTTTCAGTTCGCCTTCGCCGCCCTCTACGCCTGGGTCCTGGGCTTTGCCACCCAGACCTTCCCTGTCCAGGCCTTCACCCAGCCGGAGGTGGTCCTGCCCCTGGCTTACCTGTGCGTGATGGCGACGGCGGTAGCCCTTCTGTTCCAGAACGTGGGCCAGATCTACTCCGACCCCTCCTCCGCGGCGGTGATCCTGTCCCTGGAGTCGGTGTTCGGGGTAATCTCCTCGGTGCTCTTCTACGGGGACCCGGTCACCGGACGGCTGATTGCCGGCTTTGTGCTGATTTTTATTGCGGTCATCTGCTCGGAGACCAAATTTTCCTTCCTGTATAAAGCTACATCATCTTCAAAATCTCCTTCTTCAGACGGGCAATGATCCGCTTTTCCAGCCGGGAGATGTAGGACTGGGAGATGCCAAGCTGGTCGGCCACTTCTTTTTGGGTTCGCTCCTGGCCCCCGTCCAGGCCGAAGCGCATGGTGATAATATGCCGCTCCCGCGGCTCCAGCCGGGACATCGCCTGCCGCAGGAGCTGCCGGTCCACGTCCGCCTCAATGGGCTTCATCACCAGATCGCTCTCCGTCCCCAGCACGTCGGACAACAGCAGCTCATTGCCGTCCCAGTCGGTGTTCAGCGGCTCGTCAAAGGACAGCTCCGTCTTTTGGGAGGATATTTTGCGCAGGTACATCAAAATCTCGTTCTCAATGCACCGGCTGGCGTAGGTCGCCAGCTTGATGCTCTTGGCGGGCTGGTAGGTCCCCACCGCCTTGATGAGTCCGATGGTCCCGATGGAAATCAGGTCCTCGATATTGATGCCCGTATTCTCGAACCGGCGGGCGATGTAGACCACCAGGCGCAAGTTGTGCTCAATGAGCTGGTCCCGGACCTGGGGGTCCCCCTCCTCCATCCGGCCAATGAGCCGGGCCTCCTCCTCACGGGTGAGGGGGGCGGGAAGGGTGTCGCTGCCTCCGATGTACATGATCTTGTCCGGCAGCAGAAGCCCCAGCCGGAGCAGCAGCCGGTCCAGTTGACATTTCGCGTTCCAATAAAATTTCCCCAACATACTTGACTCTTCCTTTCCTGATAAAACGGGGTCATTCCACCCCCACCAATGCGGTGTACGCGCCGCCGTCGGACACCGGACTGGGCGACAGCGCCACCAGAGAAGCCCCCCGGCTCCGCCCGCCGACCTGGGCCTCGTCCACCCGCAGGGCCAGCAGCAGTCCCCCCGCCACCCCCACCGCACGGTAGGGCAGAAGCCGGAAGCGGCTGCGCCAGCTCTCGTCCGCCAGCCCGGCCAGAAACCCCGCCGGGTCATATAACCCCTCCGGCAGCAGGCCCGCCGGCAGCAGAGGGGCCACGCAGTCCCGCTGGGCCACCAGCACCGGACGGCCGCTGATGGGGTCGGACAGGGTGTTGCCCGTGTCCAGCAGGGCCAGGAAGGAGACCGAGCGCGCCCCCAGGCGCAGGGTGACCGGCAGCAGCTCTCCGGCGGCCTGGGTGTGCCTGGCCCACTTTTTGTACAGCAGGGTCAGGACCGCGTAACAGCCCGCCGCCGACAGCAGCACGATTTTCAGGTCCATGCCGGAGTAGACCACGCCCCCCTCCAGGCTCAGTCCCCGGTGGCCCAGCAGGCTCACCGCCATCACGCCCCCGCCGAAGGCGAAGGCCAGGCTGGCGAAAACCAGGGTCTGCCGCAGCAGGCGGCGGGTACCCCAGAAGGCGCACAGGACCATCAGGACCGCCGCCGCCACCCGGCACAGGGGCCGGGACAAAAAGCCCATCCCCGGCAGGAAGATGGCGCAGGCATACAGTCCTCCCAGCACGGCGCCCAGGGCGAACCGGCCCCGGCGCAGGGGTTCTCCGGCCACCCTGGCGCTGGCCAGGAGCAGCAGATAGTCCACAAGGGTATTGAGCAGGAACAGGGTGTCTATGTAAATGACAGTCATGGCGGTCCCTCCCGGTGGGTTCTATTATAGAGGCTTGGCCTAACGAAAAAGGTCAAAACGGAAGGGGGGGATAGGCGTAGGAGGAAACTGGACCATGCAGCGTAATGGCCCGCCCAGGGGGTCGGGCCCCACAGCTTGCCTCCAGGACAGTTGTATGATAAAATGAAGCAAATCAAGCCCCAAACCGAAAGGAACAAAGCCATGGACAAATTTCAGATGCACACACCGGACCTGGCAGAGGAAAAATTCCGCCGCCTGGCAGAGCTGTTTCCCAACGCTGTGACGGAGACCATCGACGCACAGGGCAACGTCGTCCGCGCCATCGACCAGGACGTGCTGGAGCAGGAGATCTCCGCAACAGTCGTCAAAGGCCCCCAGGAGCGCTATCAGTTCACCTGGCCGGACAAGCGCAAGGCCATGGTCCTGGCCAGCGCCCCCGCCTATCAGACCCTGCGTCTGGTCCGGGACAGGTCCGTGGGCCGGGACGGCACCCCCGGACAGATCGACTCCAAAAATATCTATATCGAGGGAAGCAACCAGGACGCGCTGAAGCTGATACGAGAGACCTATTTCGGAAAAATCAAGCTGATGTATATCGACCCGCCCTATAACACCGGCGGCGATTTGATCTATAAGGACCGGTTTTTCCAGCCCTCGGAGGACTACCTCCCGGACAGCGGCCAGTTCGACGAGGAGGGCAACTGGTTAGTCACCAACCCGGAGAGCAACGGCCGTTTCCACACCGACTGGCTGAACATGATCTACCCCACCATGCGCCTGGCCCGGGACCTGCTGGCCCGGGACGGCGCGCTGTTTATCAGCCTGGACGACAAGGAGTCGGCCAACATGGTCAAAATCTGCGACGAGATTTTCGGCCGTCAGAACCGGGTCGCGCTGATCTGCCACAAGGCCCGCGCCTCCGTCTCCAACGACAAAATCATCTCCCCCAACCACAATACCGTGCTGTTCTACGCCAGGGACTATAACACCCTTCATCTCCGCCGGAAGCAGATTGGCCTGGACCCGGACCTGTCCGGCTTCCACCTGGACGACGGCGACGGAAAAGGCCCCTACCGTCTGGTGCCGGTGGACGGCCCCGGAGGCGCAAAAAAAGGGAACCCCCATTATGAGTTCCTGGGCGTCAAGGGCTATTTCCGGTTCTCCCGCGAGACCATGCAGGAGAAATTCGACCAGGGGCTTGTGGTCAAAAAGGGCGGCAGCCTGTATCAAAAATACTACCTGTCCGCCGCCAAGGAGGCCCGTAAGACCGCCACGACCTGGTGGGACGACGCGGGGCTGACCTCCAACGCCACCTCCTATCTCCGGGGGCTGATGGGCGGGGCGTACTTCGACAACCCCAAGCCCCTGGAGCTTTTGGAAAAAATGCTGCAAATGATGACCGCCCAGGACCCGGAGGCCCTGGTGATGGACTTCTTTTCCGGCTCCGCCACCACCGCCGAGGCGGTCATGCGCATGAACCAGACCGATAAAGGACACAGACAGTTCATCCTGGTACAGATCCAGGAGGATGTGCCGGAGGACAGCGAGGCCTATCAGGCCGGGTTCCGGACCATCTGCGACATCGGGGAGGAGCGCATCCGCCGGGCGGGACAAAAGCTGCGCGAGGAGGGAAACCCGCCGCCGGACTGCGGGTTCCGGGTGTTCCGGGTGGACTCCACCAATATGGAGGACGTGTACTACCAGCCCAAGCAGTACCGGCAGGAGCAGCTATTGTCTTTCTCGGACAACATCAAGCCGGACCGCACCCCGGAGGACCTGCTGTTCCAGGTCATGCTGGAGTTTGGCGTGCCGCTGTCCAGTCCGATTACGGAGACGGTGATTGCCGGACAGCGCGTATTCGACCTGTCCGACGGCTATTTGCTCGCCTGCTTCGACGCTCAGGTGACCGAGGAGGTCGTGACCCAGATTGCCCTGCGTAAGCCCGCGTACGCCGCCTTCCGGGACAGCGGCATGGCCAGCGACACCGTGGCAGAAAATTTTGAGCAGATTTTTGCCACCTACAGTCCCAAGACGGTGAGAAAGGTGCTGTGATGGCGGATATGAAGCTGAAATATACCATCCAGCCCTACCAGACCGAGGCGGTGGAGAGTGTAGTGGATGTGTTTGCCGGACAGCCCTATAGGGCCTGCGGGGCGTACCGCCGGGATCTGCCGGTCCAGAAGGGCCTGGAGCACTACACGCTGCTGGACGAGGCGGACGCTCTGGGGTACGCCAACGCCGTCCTCACGCTGGACCAGACCCAGCTGCTGACCAACCTCAACCGGGTGCAGGCGCGGCAGAACCTCCACCAGTCGTCCGCCCTCACCACCGCCCTGGGGGCCTGCTCCCTGGACGTGGAGATGGAGACGGGCACGGGGAAAACCTACGTCTATATCAAGACCATGTTCGAGCTGAACCGGCGGTACGGCTGGAGCAAGTTCATCGTCGTGGTCCCCAGCATCGCCATCCGGGAGGGCGTGTCCCGGAGCTTTGAGACTATGCAGGAGCATTTTATGGAGTTGTATCGGAAAAAGGTCCGGAGCTTCATCTACAACTCCAAAAACCTGACGGATATCGACCAATTCAGCCAGAGCGCGGACTTATGCGTCATGATCATCAACATCCAGGCCTTCAACGCCAGAGGCAAGGACGCCCGGCGCATCCGCACGGAGCTGGACGACTTCGG
>CAJTOE010000063.1 GCA_910577805.1 uncultured Oscillospiraceae bacterium
GCCATGGCAGCATCCATGGAGTAATTCTCGTGATTCTGCTTCTTCATGGCGGCGGCATACACCAGATACTGAGCGGCCTGCATCCGGGTGTGCATATCGGCCAGCTGGAACTGGGTGTTCTGGAACTGGCTCAGGCGGCGCTTGAACTGCACCCGCTCCTGGGTGTACTTCACGGCCTCGTTGATGGCGCCCTCGCCCAGGCCCAGGGCCTGCGCGGCGATGCCGATGCGGCCGCCGTCCAGGGTCATCATGGCGATCTTGAAGCCCTTGCCCTCCTGGCCCAGCAGGTTCTCCTTGGGGACAACGCAGTCCTCAAAGATCAGGTCGCAGGTGGAGGAGCCGCGGATGCCCATCTTCTTCTCGTGCTTGCCCACGGAGAAGCCGGGGAAGCTCTTCTCCACGATGAAGGCGGAGATGCCGTGGTTGCCCTTCTTGGTATCGGTCATGGCGAACACCACGAAGGTCTCGGCCACAGTGCCGTTGGTGATGAAGCACTTGGAACCGTTCAGTACATAGTGGTCGCCCTCCAGAACAGCGGTGGTCTGCTGGCCGGAGGCGTCGGTGCCGGCGTTGGGCTCGGTCAGGCCGAAGGCGCCGATCTTCTTGCCGGAGAGCAGGTCGGGCAGGTACTTCTTCTTCTGCTCCTCGGTGCCGTGCTCAAAGATGGGGGCGCAGCACAGGGAGGTGTGGGCGGACACGATGACGGCGGTGGTGCCGCACACCTTGGCCAGCTCCTCCACGCACATGGCGTAGGACAGCACGTCGCCGCCGGCGCCGCCGTACTCCTTGGGGAAGTAGATGCCCATCATACCCAGCTTGCCCATCTTCTCCACGGTCTCCATGGGGAAGCGCTCCTCCTCGTCCAGCTCCTCAGCCAGGGGCTTGACCTCGGTCTCGGCAAACTCGCGGTACATTTTGCGGACCATCTCTTGTTCTCTTGTCAGATGAAAATCCATTTTGTCGTCCTCCTATTCAAAACTTACTTCTTGGAATAATCGTAGAAGCCCTTGCCGGTCTTACGGCCCAGCAGGCCGCCGCGCACCATCTTCTTGAGCAGGTAGGTGGGGCGGTACTTGGAGTCGCCGGACTCCTCATACAGGGTGTTCATGATCGCCAGGCAAACGTCCAGGCCGATCAGGTCGCCCAGCGCCAGGGGGCCCATGGGGTGGTTGGCGCCGAACTGCATGGACTTGTCGATATCCTCGATGGACGCGGCGTGCTTCTCCACCAGGGAGATGGCGTCGTTGATCATGGGGATAAGCAGCTTGTTGACCACGAATCCGGGGGACTCGGCCACCTCGACAGGCTCTTTGCCCAGCTCCTTGGACAGGTTGTAGACGAACTGGAAGGTCTCGTCCGTGGTGTGGATGCCGCGGATAACCTCCACCAGCTTCATGCTGGGCACGGGGTTGAAGAAATGCATCCCGATGAGGTGATGCTTCAGGCCCTGGCCCATCTCGGTGATGGACAGGGAGGAGGTGTTGGAGGCGAAGATCGTCTCAGGCTTGCAGATGGCGTCCAGCTCGTTGAGCAGAACCTTCTTGGTTTCCATATCCTCCTTCACGCACTCGATCACCAGATCGGCGTCGGCCGCGGCGGACTTCTCCTCCACCAGCACGTTGGCCATGAGGGCGTCCTTGTCCTCCTGAGACATCCGGCCCTTGTCCACCCGCTTTTGCAGGGACTTGTCCAGATTGTCCTTGTGGCGCTGGGCCGAAGCCACGCTGCTGGCGTACATCAGAGCGGTGTGGCCCTTGGCGGCGAAGATCTGGGCAATGCCGCTGCCCATGGTCCCAGCGCCGAAAATTGCGACCTTCATACTTATTCCTCCTAAAGATTGTTCATTTTGCCCGCAGCCTCGTTAGATTTTTAACAAAAATCAGGCATAAAAAGCGCAACTAAGGCTTTCAGAGCCGTTGTTGCGGCGGTGATTTAGCGGTTTTGACGGCTGCTCACGACTTAAATTATAGCTTTTTTGTGTCTATTAAGCAAGGAAAAGTGTCCTGGTATTTTGTACAGTTTTTCATTCATTTTTTTGGCGGTTTTGCACCATTCCAACCAGGAATTTTCAGCAGTACAAATCCGAACTCCCTTTGGCGATTTAATTCTTTTGTAACATTTGACCTGAACTTTTTTAATAAAAGCCGTCTATGATAACACTTGCAAGGCAAGAGCATCTTTTTTCATTCTATCCTCCAATTCCTTTTGGAAAGGCCGGCAGATTTTCTGCCGGCCCTTTTCTTTGCTCATTTTGCGTTCCCGCCGTATACCTCGTACTGCTTCCTCGGTCCGCCGCAGACGGGACAGCGCTCCGGGGCCTCCTCTCCTGCCATGACATAGCCGCAGACGGGGCAGACATAAATTTCCGTTTCCCGGATATGCTCCAGGTCTGCCGCCTGCTCCAGCAGCGCCGCGTGGACCTTTTCCGCCCGCGCCGCGCCGGTATAAGCCTGCTCCGCCAAAGGCGCGCTGTGGTCCCTGGCGTACTCCGCCAGCGTTTTGTAGAGATAGCCGTATTCATACGCCTCTCCGGGCACGTAGGTCCGGACCGCATCCGAAAAGGGCGCGGGACGGTCCAGGACTGCGTAAAAGCTCCGGGCGTGATAGTACTCCGACGCCGCCAGCGCCCGGAACAGCGCCGCGATCCAATCCAACCCTCTGCGCTTGGCCCGGTCCGCGAACATCAGGTATTTAAAGTGCGCCAGAAGCTCCCCCTGCACCGTCTCCTCCAGCTCCCGGCGCAGGACCGGGTCCTTCCGCTCCCGGCTGTAGCAGTCCTCCGGGAGGTCCGCGATCTGGTGCTTCAGCACGCCGCCCTCCATATAAAAATGCACCACATGATGCTCCACGTCGCAGGCCCGGATGTCCTTGGATACATCCTCGATCATCGCTCCGCCTCCGCCTGTGCAGATCAGCGGTATCCCGTCCACCTGGTCCTCGAACCGGGAATGCACATGGCCGCACAGAAGATAGTTTACTTTCTCCTTCCACGGCCCGTAGGCCTGCTTCAGGCGGTCGAACTCCTCCTCTGACACGCAGTTCCGGATAAAATGGTTGGGCACTGGGATATGGAACGCGATCACTGCCCGCTCCACCTCCTCCATGGCAAGGACCTGCCCCAGCAGAGCAAGGCCCTCCTCCTCAAAGGTGCGCATCGCATTGTCCAGCACGACGACCGCAAAACCGTCCGCCAGGAGGGCGTAGTTTTTCAGACCAAAATAGTCGCTGTACGCGCCTGTGTCGTGGTTGCCCCGGAGGGAGTAGACCGCGTTTTGGGCCAGCGCCTCCGTCAGCTCCTGGACCATCTGGTAATGATGCTTGGTCCCCGCCGGTACCAAATCTCCCACGATCAGCGTAATGCTGTCTCTGCCGCACTCCTCCAGCGCGCCCGCATACACCTTCATGGGATAGGTCCCCAGGCCCTCGCAGCCTGGGTCGCCGATCACGCGTACGGAACGCACGCCGTTCAGCCGCACCACCGGCTCCAGTACTTTTACAATTTTCTTGTTTTCCATCCTTCTGTGCCCTCACAATCCTGTTTTTTTGCACACTGCCTGCGAAACAGCCCCTTTGCTTTGTGCTTTGTTCGATTGTACCATATTTTCCGGCGGCTGTATATGCGTACATCTTGCCCAAAAGTTGCTTCAAACTTCCCCAATTTGATTGACAAAATGAATAAATATGGTATAATGCACCCAACGGGAAAAGCCAGCAAATACCAGACAGAGGTGAAACCCAGCGCTTACTCTGTTTTATCCATTACAGAAGGCAAAAAAAGGAGGAAACATCTATGCTGTATCAAACCACACAGGAGCATGAAGCACTGCGGGCAAAGGTGCGGGAATTTGCCGAGGCCGAGATCAAGCCCATTGCGTTCATGCTGGACAAAAACAACCAGTTCCCCACCCAGGCGGTGCAGAAAATGGGTGAACTGGGCCTGACGGGCCTGCCCTACGAGACGGAGTACGGCGGCGCGGGGCTGGACGCTCTGAGCTACGCCATCGCCGTGGAGGAGCTGGCGCGGGTGGACGGCGGCGCGGGCGTCATTCTGTCAGCCCACACCTCGTTGGGCACCTACCCCATCTACGCCTTCGGCAATGAGGCCCAGAAAAAGAAATATCTGCCCGACCTCTGCTCCGGCAAGAAGCTGGGGGCCTTCGGCCTCACCGAACCCAACGCAGGCTCCGACGCCGGCGGCACCGAGACCACCGCGGAGGATATGGGGGACCACTACCTTCTGAACGGCGAGAAAATCTTCATCACCAACGGCGGTGAGGCCAGCACCTATGTGGTGTTCGCCGTCACCACCCCCGGCATCGGCACACGGGGCATCTCCGCCTTTATCGTCGAAAAGGGCTGGGAGGGCTTCACCTTCGAGGAGCATTATGACAAAATGGGCATCCGCTCCTCCGCAACCTGCCAGCTTAACTTTAATAATGTAAAAATCCCCAAGGAAAACCTGCTGGGCAAGGAGGGCCAGGGCTTCAAGATTGCCATGTCCACCCTGGACGGCGGACGCATCGGCATTGCCGCCCAGGCTCTTGGCATCGCGCAGGGGGCCTACGAGGCCGCGGTGGAATACTCCAAGGAGCGGGTCCAGTTCGGCAAGCCCATCTGCCAGCAGCAGAACATCGCCTTCAAAATCGCCGATATGGCGACCAAGCTGCGCTGCGCCCGGTTCCTGGTCTACTCCGCCGCCGAGCTCAAGCAAGCCCACGTCCCCTACGGCATGGAGTCCGCCATGGCCAAGCAGTACGCCTCCGACATCGCCCTGGAGGTCACCAACGACGCGCTTCAGATTTTCGGCGGCTGCGGCTATCTGAAGGGCATGGAGGTAGAGCGCTTCTACCGGGACGCCAAGATCACTACCATCTATGAGGGCACCAACGAAATTCAGCGGGTCGTAATCGCCTCCCACATTCTGGGCAAGGCCGCTAAAGAGGCCTCCGCCGCCCCCGCCCAGCAGAGAGGTCCGGAGACCGGTGCGCGGAAACGCCTGATCCTCAAGGACGGCTCCGCCCAGGAGCAGGTGGAGGCCCTGGTGGCAAACCTGAAAAAGGACGGCCACGACTTCACCGTGGGCATCCCCCTGGACACCCCCATCACCCAGGCCGAGCGTGTAGTCTCCGCCGGACAGGGCATCGGTGAACAGAAAAACATGAAGCTCATCGAAGACCTGGCAAAGGCCGCCGGCGCCGCCATCGGCTCCAGCCGTCCCGTGGCCGAAACCTTGAAGTATGTTCCCCTGAACCGCTATGTGGGCATGTCGGGCCAGAAGTTCAAGGGCAACCTGTATATCGCCTGCGGCATCTCCGGCGCGATCCAGCATCTGAAGGGCATCAAGGACGCCTCCTGCATCGTGGCTATCAACAAAAATTCCAACGCCAAGATTTTCAAAAACTGCGACTACGGCATCGTGGGCGACGTGCTGGAAATTCTGCCCCTGCTCACCGCCGCGCTGGATACCGGCGAAAAACTCCCCGCCCCGCCCATGACCAAGATGAAGCGCATGGTTCCCAAGAAGGTCTACCAGCCCCGGAAGCTGTATATCTGCAACGGCTGCGGCCACGAGTACGACCCCATGCAGGGCGACCTGGAGAACGATGTGAAGCCCGGCACCGCCTTCAAGGACCTGCCGGAGGGGTGGACCTGCCCCCACTGCGGCGAGGACGTGAACGGCTTTATCGAAATCGAGGCGTAAGAAAAATGCCGACTAAAAAACAGATTCTTTCGGCCCTGGAGCACACAAAGCGCCCCGCTGTCCGCATCACGCCGGAGCCTGATAAAACGCCCGGCCCCACAGACAGCAAATTCGGCGGGGACTACTGCCTCCCCGCCGGGGCGGACGCTCCTGAGATGGAATTTCTGGCCCAGATCAACTTTGCCCAGCTCCCCCGCTTGGAGAGCTTTCCGCAAAAAGGCCTGCTGCAATTTTTCCTCTGCACCGAGGAGGAAGCATTCGAGGGGTTTCTGGAGGACGACTCCGCATGGCGTCCGGACAGCGGCTTTTTCCAGGTGCGCTGGTATCCGGAGGTCCCGGCGGACAGTCCCGTTTACCCGAACGCAGTCCCAGAGGCGCGCTGGGCCATGGACAAGGTCACCGGCGGCATGAAGTTTTCCCCCGCAGAGGAAATCGCTACACTGGCGCTTGGAGAAGAGGGCTTTTTCTTCGACCTGGGCTTTGAGGACGCCATAACACCGCTTACGCAGGTTTTTATGGAGAAAAAGCGGGGCTACGACCTGTCGGACTGCGGGGATACCGACCAATTCTGCCGGGATTTCGGCAACTGGGGCTTTCAGCTGGGAGGCCACCCCGCTCTGCGTCAGGCGGAGTTCCGTCTGGACGACGAGGCGTTCCAGGCGTATACCGTCCTGCTGTTCCAGTACGACCTGACGGTCCCCGATCCGGAGGACCCCATGGATCTGGAAAAGGACACTTTCTGTTTCTTCATCAAGCCCGAAGACCTGAACGCCTGCCGCTTTGACGATATTTTGATGGTCCATCACAACTGCTATTAAACAACAAGGAGGAAACGCTCTATGTATAATTACCGCATGGTCACCGACGACCTGTACTGGGTCGGCGCAGACGAACACCGTCTGGCTCTATTTGAGAACATCCATCCTCTCTATCACGGCGTCAGCTACAACGCCTACGTCCTGCTGGACGAGAAAACCGTCCTGTTCGACACCGCCGACTGGGCGGTCAGCCGCCAGTTCCTCACCAATGTCAAGGCCGTTCTGAACGGCCGTCCCTTGGACTATCTGGTCATCAACCACGTGGAGCCTGACCACGCCGCCTCTATTGAGGAAATCCTCCTGCGCTGGCCGGAGGTAAAGATCATCACCACCCCCAAGGCGGTGACGCTGCTCAACCAGTTCGGCTTCGGGCTGGACCCCAGCGCCGTCGAGGAGGTCAACGAGGGGGATACCAAGTGCTTCGGCAAGCACACCATCGCCTTTGTCTACGCCCCTATGGTCCACTGGCCGGAGGCCATGGTGTCCTTCGACACCACAAACGGAGTCCTATTCTCCGCCGACGCTTTCGGCTCCTTCCGCTCCCTGGACGGCAAGCTCTTTGCCGACGAGGTGGACTTTGACGGCGAGTGGTTGGACGACGCCCGGCGGTACTACACCAACATCGTGGGCAAGTACGGCCCCCAGGTGGTAGCGCTGCTGAACAAGGCTGCTTCCGTTGTGGGTCTGGAAAATATCAAATTCCTGTGCCCCCTCCACGGTCCCGTGTGGCGTAAGGACCTGGGGTATATCATTGACAAGTACACCCACTGGGCCACCTACGAGCCGGAGCAGAAGGGCGTAATGATTGTCTATGCCTCCATGTACGGCAACACCGAAGCCGCCGCCGAGGTGCTGGCCGCAAAGCTCACCGCCCGCGGGGTCACCAACACCCGGCTGTACGACGTGTCCTCCACCCACGTCAGCTACCTGATTTCCGACCTGTTCAAGTACAGCCATCTGGTCCTGGCCTCCGTCACGTACAATCTCGGCATTTTCCCGCCCATGCACAATTTCCTGATGGATATGAAGGCCCTGAACCTGCAAAAGCGCACGGTGGCCATCATGGGCAGCGGCTCCTGGGCGCCCCGCTCCGGCGCGCTGATGAAGGAGGAGATTGAGAGCCTGAAGAACATGACCGTTCTGGACGAGGAAATGACGGTCACCTCCTCTCTCAAGGCCGACAACGAATCGGAAATCGACGCTCTGGCCGACGCGATCGCCGCCTCTGTGCTGAAATAATCCTCTGAAAACCGCCCGGTCTGACGGGCTGAAACGCCGGTTTTGCGTGTGCAAAGCCGGCGTTCGTTATATACCGCTTTAATTATTTAATGTTTTTCGTTAAATAATTATTGACAAACGCGGTCCACCCATGGTATGCTGAATGCGAGGTGATAAAGATGAAATTCATTCAAAAGCTTGCAAACGAGCGCTTTGCGCGGTCCGCGTCCAAACTCATGAAATACGCATGTTATTTCGTGATCGGCTTCACCGCCCTATGCACACTTCTCAGCTTTCTTGGGCGGCAGAGCTTTACCCTGCACGCAAGAACCGGGACCTACGAAAACGCCATTTACGCAGAAAAAAACCACGAGCCCCATTCCCGCAGCATGACCGTCTTTATGGGCGATGACATCCACGTCTGGACCAACGACAGCGACCAGCTTGACCTGACAATGTACATCGGACTTTCGCTCCTGTACGCAGTCCAAACGGTCCCCATGATGCTTGCCTTTTGGTTTTTGAGCCGTGTGTTTTCCAACATACACCGGGGGCAGATATTTACAGAACAAAACTCCGTCTGTCTGCTCTGCTACGGGCTGATTCAATGCGTGTCGGCTGTTCTGGTCCCGTTTATCAAGCTGCTGCTCTGCTGGCTCACCAACCTTCTCTCCAGCTGCCAGATTTCCATTGCCACCGGACAGTCTTCCCTCAATGCGCTCTTTCCCAGCATCGCCTTTCTTGTCGCCGCATACATCATTCACTATGGCGTGCATTTGCAGGATGAGGTGGACCATACTTTATGATTATTATTCGACTTGACCGCGTACTGGCAGACCGAAAAATGCGGCTGAACGACTTAGCCGCTCAGGTGGGCATCTCCAATGTCAATCTCTCTTACCTGAAAACCGGAAAAGTGAAAGCAATTCGGTTCAGTACGCTGGATGCGATCTGCAAGGTCCTCCACTGTCAGCCGGGAGATATTCTGGAATATGTGGAGGATGAGGACTGAACAAAACAAAAGGAAGGCCTATGAAAAAATATATCACTCATTTTATCCTGTGTGCGATACTCCTGCTGGCGGGCTGCTTTCTTCTGTTCTACGTCTGGGTTGTCATATCTCTGTCCGGCTACCCGCTTTATATCAGACATGCGTTCGTACTGCTGAAGCTGGAGGGCAACTATTTCCTGCCCTCCATGGACGGGGCGACAGCGCTTTATCCCGTATACGCCGCCTTCGCCCAGGCGGTCTATCCGGAAAAAGAGTACCCCTTGGACGGCACATACGACTTTACGTCTGTGGCTTGCAGCAATACCATGGGGGCCTACCGGCGGCTGATCGACCGGGACGTGGATGTGATTTTTGTGGCCGAACCCTCCCAGGCCCAGAGAGCCGCCGCCGAGTCGGCCGGAATGGAGCTTCACTTTACCCCTATCGGCCGGGAGGCGTTCGTGTTCTTTGTCAACAGCCGAAATCCGGTGGAAAACCTGACTGTGGAGCAGGTGCAGGGCATCTACTCCGGGTCCATTACCAACTGGAAGGAGGTGGGAGGCAAAAACCAGTCCATCCGCCCCTTCCAGCGCATTGAGAACAGCGGCAGTCAGTCGGCTTTCCAGCGCTTCATGGGAGATATCCCCATCATGGAGCCGGAACGGGAGGATGTGGTGGCCGACATGGGTTCTATCATTTCTCAGGTGGCCAGCTACCGGAATTACAAAAACGCCATCGGCTTTTCCTTCCGGTACTACTCCACCCAAATGGTGGAAAATAACCAGATACGCCTGCTGGCGCTGAACGGCGTTCCGCCCACCAAAGAGACCATCCGGGACGGCAGCTACCCCATTTCCAGCTCGTTTTACGCCGTCACCGCCTCCCCTATTGGACAGCCCGCCCCGGAAACCACAAACGAGAAATTAGCCGCTCTGCTGGAGTGGATACTCTCCCCCCAGGGCCAGTGGATCATTGAGGAAACAGGTTATGTTTCTTTGTATTGAAGCGGAATTTTTCAAGAGTTTTCCTGTCAATTCGTAAAGTAGAGGTACTTTTCAGTTTCACCCTCATCCGTCACGGCTTCGCCGTGCCACCTTCCCCCACTGGGGGGAAGGCTTTTCGATGCGTCTACCGATACTACCCCGCATTGGGGCATCTGCCATTGTCTGAGCCTTCCCCCGTGAGGGGGAAGGTGGCACCGCCGCAGGCGGTGCCGGATGAGGGTGAAACCCAAAGGCTGCACCTTCCACCGGCTTATCGGGATTTGCGGCCCATTTATAAAAGCTGGACAAGTTCAAAAAAGTTCTGTAGAATAAGCTGTACTCGTAAAACAGAAAGGGAGGGATATTCTTATGATTCCCGCAATTTTTGACCATCTGGGAGGGGAAGAATTATAACGCAAGCGCGCAAAACATGTCTGTTCCTGATTTTCTGGGTGCTGACTGCTGTTTTGCTGGCCGGCTGCAACCCGGACAGCGGAGCTTTGATAGAAATCATCTATCCCTCCGGTTACACCAGGACCCCCTACATCCCCTGGGACGAGGTAACGCCAGTGGAAGGAACGGACTACCAGCTTCAGGCTCAAAAGTCAACCAACTACAACGAATCCCACACCTATGACCTCCGACTCCTGAACGGGGATGGTTCTCTGCTGCACGAGTTTCCGGGCATCGGACAGCGCGCCATGCGGGGCGAAGCGGCGGAGAATGGGACCATTTGGATTTGCAGCGAATGGTGGAGCACCGTTCATCACAACGGCTATCTGGACGGGCAGCTGACCAAAAGCCTGATTTTACAGGTGCGCCCGGAGGACGGCGCAGTCCTGTTCCAGGAGGAAACGGGCCAGGGGGAGCTTTACCTCACATCATCCGGAACGCGGTGCTATTTTTACAGAGCGGGAGAAGCGGAACAGTCCCATTGGTTCGGGCTGGTCAAAACGCCTGTACGCAGCGCACAGATCTATTATCGGGATGCCCAGAATTGGGAGGACCCGCAGACGGTCTATACCTTCGACTATGCGGACCAGCCGGACATTGCTGCATACAGTGACAGCCAGCTCAAGGCGCGGTTTTATCTGGGAGAAAATCAGGTGCGGGCGGCGTGGGAATCCACCGACCGCGTACTGACAGAAGCCGGTAAGTATCAATCTGTGTTTTCCGAAAAGATTGCTTATGAAATCCCCCTTGAAACAACCTCATGACGCTATGGAGCGGCCCTGCCTGTCTGGCAGGGCCGCTCTTTACTTCCTGTTTTTCTCCTCCGCAGTCGTTTTGACGCTCTGCGCATCCACCTTACCCTCGGTAACGATGTAAGCCACCACGGAGGCCACAGACACCACCGCGCCCGCTACGGAGCTGATCGTGTTCTCATCCAGGCCGAACACCATCGCCAGACCAGTCACGATACCGGCCACCGCCGCCCACAGCTTGCGGGAACTCAGCTTATGCTTCCAGTCAATCTTATTCATGCTTCACCCCTCCCCTGCCATCCGTTACGTCTCTTCATCATGTGCGGCCTGATTCAAATGCTCCTCGATCCTGTTCATGGCCTCGGTGACCGGACCGTTACAGCCCTGTTCCTTCAATCCCTGCAAGCAGGCCAGCAAACCATAGCAAATAAGGGTCTGTTCCTTACGTATCGCCTTCAGCTCCTCGTGCTGCTTCCGGCTCTGCTGAACGAACTTGAAACACCACAGAATCACACCGCCAATCACGCCCAATGCGGACAAAAGCTCCGCCAGCTTGATTAGTGTATCCGTGTTAATGGTCACTTCCATATGCCCTCTCCTCCGGATACTTCCGCTAAAGCTCCGCGATGTCCAGCACGGCCCGGTTGACACACAGCGGAATTTTGGCGTTCAGCACCAGGGACAGTTCTACCGGATACCCGCTGCTCGTGCGGGGATGCAGCACAGAGACATGCTGAAGGGTCTGAGGGGCTTGATGCAGATTTTCCAGCGAAAAAGACCGGGGCGGCACATCGGCAAACGCGCCGCAGGGCGACTGCCGGAGAAAGATCCGGCCCATTCCCTCCGCCGGGGATGCTGCACAGACGTTCAATGTGTACTGGACCACATAGGTTTTTCCTGGATTCAGCTGTATCCGGCCAGGGGTGTGTCCGTCCCAGCAGATGTCCCGTCCCGAACACCCCCGGTGTCTCCAGGACAGGCGGCAGTCCGGCTCCCACAGCATTTTTTCCCGCTGGCCCATCAGGTGAAGGGCACTTTTTTTGCACAGCGGCACATGATGCCCTGGATGCCCTGGATGCCCTGGATGCCCTGGATGCCCTGGATGCCCTGGATGGTGCGGGGGCCAGGGAACATTGTAGTGCGGCGGATAGGACGGGAAACCGGGACGCACCGGGTAGGACGGGTAGGTCGGATAGGATGGATAAGACGGCGGCTTTGGGCTGGGTTCCACCGGATAGGCCGGGGGCGTCGGGTCGGGGTCCGGTTTGGGGGCCGGGTCCGGCTCCGAGGGACGCGGACAGAACTCCAAAACCTGGTCCAGCTTCTTTTTCAGCAGCAGCTGGTTCTGTGTTACCGCCTCTACAAGGCCAGTAATGCTTTTGTGTACAGCAAGCACATCCTTGGAACTTGTGCCGGGCAGAGTCCCCAGAACAAATTGCAGGTGTTCCCCCCCGGCATTGAGAATATGGCTCAAGGCTAGCTCTTCCATGGCAAGGCACGCGATAATCATTGTCAGAGCTTCTTCCCGTGTCATATCTGCCCCGTTTTTGGGGAAAGAAGGCATAGACATATTCAAAAACTCCATAGACCATCCCGGCCAGGCCGGGACTGAGATGTGCGGCAAGAGCGTCTTACCGCCGTCCTACTCTATGACAAAAAGAGCCTTTTGGTTCCTTTCGCTTCCTTTTCATTCCATCTGGAACCCTCTGGCGGGCGGGCACATATAGTAATCTCGGATGCGGCGCGGCAGAGCCGCCTCTCCCGCCGTACCGATACGCTTTCACAGCGCGCTTCTTTAATTTGAAAGGAGATTCTCAACTATGTCTTTGCCCAGCTTCCCTAAAGTTGACCCCCCGATCGAACGAGAAAACGCGGTCAATCAAATCCTCTCCTCGATTGCGATGGAGGAACTCGGTCTGAGCCATATCCTCAATGCCGAGGGTGAAAAGCTGCAATATGTTCTGGGTACTCTGCCCGGTCTCAGCGGTCCTTCCGCCACTGTCGGCGATGTGCTGGCCACCACTGAGAGCGTGCGCAGTATGCTGGAAACTGCCGTACAAAACCAACTTTTCCTGAAAGCGAAGATGCAGGGCGCGCTGGCGGCCTCTCCCATGCAGGGTCCCACCGGTCCCACCGGCCCTGCCGGCCCTGCCGGCCCTGCCGGAGGTCCTGCTGGCGCAGCCGGTCCTGCCGGCCCCACCGGTCCCACCGGTCCCATGGGAGCCAC
>CAJTOE010000064.1 GCA_910577805.1 uncultured Oscillospiraceae bacterium
AGGCCTTGCCCTTCCAGGCGCCGTCGGTGGGGGTGACGGTGAACAGATAGGTTTTCAGATTGCTCAGGCCGGTGATGGTGGCGCTGGGCACGTTGACCGGCATGGATTTACGCTCGCCGCCGCCGTCCCGGAGCCAGTACTCTACCAGATAGCCGGAGATGTTGGGCAGGGATTGCCAGCGCAGGCTGACCTGCTCGCTGCCCTCGGTGGCGGTCAGGCCCTTGATCTCGGAGTTGGGGGCCACGGGGTTTTCTGGAACAATATCTTTCAAAAATTCAATGGTTTCAATGGCGGTATACTGGTTTTTCCCGGTCTTTTCCACCACGATCGTGATTTTTTTCACAGGCACCCGCCGTCCCAGGGGGATGGTGATGACGGAGCTTCCACCGGCCCGGCTCTGGGGCTGGGTGTTGTCGAAGGGGATTTCAAAGAGGGTGCCGTCCTCGGCCTCCACCATCAGCCGGCCCTTCTTGACCCCGGAGGTATCGGCGGGGGAGGTGATGATGATCTCCTCCATTTCCACGGGGGAGGAGAAGGGAATAGGGATGGTGACGGGGTCCTCGTTGGAGGCGGTGAAGCCTACGGTCTTGCCGTTGTCCGAGAACAGGTCGTCCAGCTGGCCTGTCACCGTCATACCGGCGTCCTCCAGGCCCTTGCTGGCGGCGGACTGGTCCACCGGGGGAGCCAGCATCGTGGTGTTCAAAAGCTGTGCGCCGCCGGTCGCGGCGGTGTTGCGGCTGAGGACGGCCAGGTCAATGATGTCGATGGCCCCGTCGCCGTTGAAGTCGTACAGGCGTAAATCCTGGGGGCTGGTGGAGCCAAGGACGCTGGAGAGCGCGTCCCGGTCCTTCTGGTCCACCGCGCCGTCGCCGTTGGTGTCGCCCAGGGTGAAGGTAGCGTCACCGGTGCCAACAATGACGTGCTGGGAGTAGTTCCCCAGAGCCACGTCCTGGCGGAAGGTCCGGTAACCCAGTCCGGTAAGCTCCAGGGTGTAGGTCCCCTGGGGCAGGCCGGAGGCGGAGAACTCCAGACAGTCGGAGCGCACAGAGACCTGGGCGGGATGACCGCTCAGGTCCGTAGTGGAATTCTGATGCAGGGAAAGGGTCCCCAGCAGGGTCTTTCCCTGATAAAGCTTGGCCTGGACCTGACGGTTCTGGAGCTGGGCCGCAGGCTGTTCGTAGTCCAGCCGGAGGGTCAGGGAGACGCTTCCGGTCGGGGAAGCGGAGGGTTCCGCCGCCGCCCCAGGGGGCAGCAGAGAGCTGAGCATACAAATGCACAGCAGCGCGGAGAGGAGACGGTGAAAACGTTTCATGGTCATTGTCCTTTCTTTCTCCGATAAAATAGGTCGGAGAAGGGGATTTATGGTCAACCAGAATTATACTATATCGAAACGGCGGAATGCAACCAGTTTTTCCAAAAAGCTTTGATTTGGGAGGTGGCGGGGCGAGGGGAGGGTGTCGCCTCCCCCCAAAAAAAGCGCCGGCACGAAACTATTTCATGCCGGTGCTTTCAGTCAATCCGCTAATTTTTCCAGCAGCAGCGCCAGTTCCTCCAGCTTTTCGCCGGGGTCGCCGGACTCCACTGCCTCCCGGACACAGCTGTCCATGTGGGCGGCCAGCACGAGCCGGTTGGCCTTTTTCAGAATGGACTGCGCCGCCATCAGCTGCGTGGAGATTTCCAGACAATATCTGTCCTCCTCCACCATCTTCAAAATGCCGTCCAGCTGGCCCCGCGCCGTTTTCAGCAGCCGGGTCACCTGGGCGCGGTCTGCCTTCACTCTACAGACACCACCTCATATCCCGCCTCCGTCACCGCGCCGGTGAGGACCTGGTTATCCACGTCCTTGGAGAGGGTCAGAGCGGCGCTCTTGCCCTCCAGGCTCATTTCCACCTTGTCCACCCCGTCGATGGCGGCCAGGGCCTTTTCCACCCGGCCGGTGCAGTGGGTACACATCATGCCCTCGATCTTCATGGTCTTGTTCATCACTGTTGTTCCTCCTTGTTGCATTTCAGATTTCGGTTCCGTCTGGAATTTGGATTTAAAAAACCGCAGCCGTAAGGCGTTGGATACGACGGTCACACTGCTCAGGCTCATGGCGGCGGCGGCAAACATGGGGTCCAGCCGCCAGTTCAGCAGTCCCAGGCCCACAAAAACGCCCGCCGCCAGGGGGATACCCAGGGTGTTGTAGAAAAAGGCCCAGAACAGATTCTGCTTGATGTTGCGGATGGTGGCCCGGCTCAGCTCGACCGCCGCCGCCGCGTCCAGCAGGTCGCTTTTCATCAGCACGATGTCGGCGGATTCCAGCGCCACGTCGGTGCCCGCCCCGATGGCCAGCCCCACGTCGGCTCTGGCCAGGGCCGGTGCGTCGTTGATGCCGTCGCCGATCATGGCGACCCGCTTGCCCTCCTGCTGGAGCTGGAACACTTTGCGTTCTTTATCCTGGGGCAAAACCTCCGCCAGCACCTGGGTCACCCCCAACTCCTGGCCGATGGCCTGGGCGGTGCGCTGGTTGTCGCCGGTGAGCATCACCACATCCAGGCCCAGCTCCCGGAAAGCCGCGACCGCGTCCCGGCTGGTGGGCTTGGGGGTGTCCGCCACGGCAATCAGGCCGAGAGGCTGTTTCTGGGCCTCGCTGGCGAAATACAGAGCCGTTTTGCCCTGGGCGGCCAGTGCGTCCGCCGTTTGGCTCAGGTCCAGAGGGTCAATGCCCGCCTCCCGGAGCATAGCCAGGTTTCCGCCCAGACAGAGTTCTCCGTCTAAAGCCGCCCGCACGCCCCGTCCGTGGACGGCGGTAAAATCGGTGACCGCAAGCCGGGGCAGGCTTTGGGCTTTTTCCAGGATCGCCGCAGCTAAGGGATGCTCGGAGCTGCCCTCCAGGCTGGCGGCCATGGTGAGCAGACGGTCCTCCGTCACGCCGGGAGCGGGGAGAATATCTGTGACTACCGGCTTGCCCTGGGTGAGGGTGCCGGTTTTGTCCAGCACCACCGTGTCGATGGTGTGCAGGGTCTCCAGGGCCTCGGCGGATTTGATCAAAATACCGTGCTCGGCCCCCTTGCCGGTGCCCACCATGATAGCGACCGGCGTAGCAAGTCCCAGGGCGCAGGGGCAGGAGATTACCAGCACCGCCACGCCGGAAGTGAGGGCCTCTGTGACGCTGCCGTCAATCAGCAGCCACGCCGCCGCCGTAACGGCCGCAATGACCATAACAGCGGGGACGAACACCCCGGCCACCTGGTCAGCCAGCTTGGCGATGGGGGCTTTGGAGGAGGAGGCTTCTTCCACCAGACGGATCATCTGGGCCAGGGTGGTGTCCTCGCCCACATGGACCGCGCGCATGGTAAACGCGCCGGATTTGTTCAGGGAGGCCGTTGCGACCTTGTCGCCGGGGGCCTTGTCTACAGGCATGGACTCGCCGGTGAGGGCGGATTCGTCCACGGAGGACCGGCCTTCCACCACCACGCCGTCCACCGGAATGGACTGTCCGGGCCGGACCACCAGCAGGTCCCCCACCTGGACTTCCTCCACGGGAACCTCCACCTCCTGGCCGTCCCGGAGGACGCGGGCGGTCTTGGGGGCCAGGTCCATCAGGCGGGTGATGGCCTCGGAGGTCTTGCCCTTGGAGCGGGTTTCCAGAAATTTACCCAGGGTAATGAGGGTCAGGATCATACCGGCGGACTCAAAATACAGGTCCATGTGATATTTTTCGACTTTGGCCCAGTCCCCGTGGCCCAGCCCGAACCCAATCTGGAAGATGGCGAAAATGCCGTAGACCACCGCCGCAGAGGACCCCACGGCAATAAGCGTATCCATATTGGGCGCGCCCTTGAAGAGGGTTTTGAAGCCCACTTTAAAATATTTGTCGTTGATATAGAGGATAGGCAGGGTCAGCAGGAGCTGGACGAAGGCAAACGCAAAGGCGTTTTCCCGGCCGAGCAGGAAGCCGGGCAGGGGAGCGCCCAGCATGTGGCCCATGGAGATATAGAACAGGGGCAGAAGGAAGCAGAAGGAAGCGGCCATACGCCGCTTCATGGAGTCCAGCTCACCGGCCATAGGGTCCTCCCGGACGGCGGCGGCAGCGGTCTTTTGGGCGCCGGCGGGCCGGGCCGCGTAGCCCGCCTGACCGACGGCGGAAGAGATGCCCTCCGCAGACAGGACACCCTCGTCGTATTCCACCTGCATACTGTTGGACAGCAGGTTCACCTGCACGGTCCGCACGCCCTCCAGCTTGCACACGGCCTTTTCCACGTGAGCGGAGCAGGCGGAGCAGGTCATACCAGTTACGTCAAATTTTTGTTTCATCGCATACACCTCACAGACACCCCCCTGGGGTGGGGTGGTTTCATCATAGCACAGGGAGAGGGTTCTGTCAAGATACAAGATAGGTTTCAGATTCAGCTTTGATTTGTAAAGTAGTATAGCCCTTTGGCCTGCAAAAAGAAAAACGGCACAGCAAAAGCCATACCGTTTTTTGCAGCGGAACATACTGCGCTGCGTTAGAACAGGTCGGAATCCAAATCCCGGTCCAGGTCCAGCTCGTCCCCTGCGGCGGCAGCGGCGACGGCCTTGGGCTTGGAGGCGTCCTCCGTCTGGGAGGACTTTTTGGGGGCCATGGTGGTCCGGCCGTTGAGGCAGCCGCCGTCCTCGATAATGAGGGAGCCGGTGGTCAGATCGCCAGTGATCACGCCGGTGTTCTCCAGCTTCAGGTGGTCACGGGCGACAACGTTGCCTTCCACATGTCCGGCAATGCGGATGGTATCCGCCTGCACGGGGCCCTTAATCAGGCCGGTGGAGGCCACGATGACTGCGCCGTCCAAAACCACTTCACCCTCAATGGTGCCCTCCACCTGGATGACGCCGTGGCCCTGGATGGAGCCGGATACGGTGATTCCCTTGGTAATCAGCGTGTTGGCGCGGGGGGAGGGGAGTTCGGCACGCTCGACAGCAGGCTCCTCCGGTTCAGGCGCATAGGTTTGCACCGGCTTTGCCGGTCCGCCAAAAAAACTCATTATTAGCAGCTCCTTTCCAATTTCGCTGTCTGTATTTTACCACACAAATCCGCCGTTGACAAGCGAAACTCGGCGTTCCGTTCTGGGAGAGAATTTCCAGCTGGCCGCCGCCTCCGGCTTTTTACGCGAAAAAAAGTCCGAGCCATGTTCTATGACTCGGACTTATGTTTATTTGGGTGCTTACTTCAGCTCCACCTTGGCGCCGGCCTCTTCCAGCTTCTTCTTCAGTTCCTCGGCCTCGTCCTTGGAAACGCCCTCCTTCAGAGCCTTGGGAGCGCCCTCGACCACAGCCTTGGCCTCAGCCAGGCCCAGGCCGCTGATCTCACGGACCGCCTTGATGACCTTGATCTTCGCAGCGGCGTCAAAGCCGGCCAGGATCACGTCGAACTCGGTCTTCTCCGCAGCGGCCTCAGCAGCGCCGCCGCCCGCGGCGGGAGCGGCCATCGCAGCGGCGGACACGCCGAACTCTTCCTCCAGGGCGTGAACCAGCTCGGACAGCTCCAGAACGGTCAGGGCCTTGACTTCTTCAATCATAGCGGTAATCTTCTCGCTAGCCATAATAAATAACCTCCTAAATTGACGTTTGAATTGTTTGTTTACTCAGCGGTAGGGGTCTCAGCGGGGGCTTCCTCCGCGGCGGGCGCGGCCTCTACGAAGCCGCCCTTCTCCTCGGCGATGGCCTTCAGGACGATAGCCAGGCTGGTGATGGGAGCCAGCATGGTACCCAGGACCTGGGCCTGGAGCACTTCCTTGGCGGGCAGCTCGGCGATGGCCAGGATCTCGTCCAGGGGCAGGATCTTGCCGTCCATAAAGCCGGCCTTGATGGTGAACTTGGCGCCGTTGAACTGCTTGGCAAACTTGTTGATGACGCGCATGGGCGCGATGGGGTCGGAGTGGCTCAGGGCCAGGGACGTGGTGCCGTTCAGGCTGTCGGACAGCTCGCCAAATCCGGCGTTCTTCGCGGCGAAGCGGGTGAGGGTGTTCTTCACCACGGCGTACTCCACGTCGTTCTTGCGCAGCTCCACGCGCAGGGCTGTGTCCTCGGCCACTGTGATGCCCTTATAATCCACCAGCACGCCGGAAGCGGCGTTTTGCAGCTTCTCGGTCAGCTCGGCCACAATCGCCTTCTTGGATTCCAGAACTTTTGCGTTAGGCATTTTGGGATTCACCTCCAGTGATATAATAAAAACGCTGTTTCCGCGTACAAAGCACGAAAACAGCGTAAAAATCCACACATGCATGACTTTCGCTGCATTCTCGGCAGGATTTACGCACGAAGCGGCCTGCTGTCTTTGAACGCAACACCTATATTAGCGGATTTTGGAGAAAAAGTCAAGAGGGCTTGGCAGATTTTTTTTGAGGGGGGTGTAAAACCCAACGTCCCGCCCCCTATCCCAGGAGGCGGGACGCTGAACGTTCAGACTACTGCAAAATATTCGCGAAAAGCGTGATCACGCCGGTATTCACCAGGTCGATGAACATACCGCCCACCAGGGGCACCACAAAGAATGCCTTGGGAGCCGGGCCGAACCGGTTGCGGATGGTCAGCATGTTCGCCATAGCGTTGGGGGTAGCGCCCATGCCGAAGCCGCAGATGGCGGAGGTCATAACAGCCGCCTCGTAGTCCCTGCCCATGGCGGGGAACACCACGAAGGAGGCGAACACATACATCCAGACGGTCTCCAAAGCCAGGATCACGATGATGGGCAGAGCCAAAGAGGCCAGCTGCCACAGCTTCAGCGTCATCAAGGCGATGCCAAGGAAGATGTTCAGGCAGGTGTTGCCCATCACGTCGATGGCCTTCAGGGGCAGCTCGCGGCCGGTGGCGTCGGCTATGTTGCGGAAAATCAGGGCCACCAGCAGGGAGCCGATGTAAGTAGGCAGGGTGATGCCGATGCTGGCGCAGAAGTTGGTGATGTAAGTACCAAGGCCGCTGGCGATCACAATCAGGACAAAGCCGTCCAGGATGGTGTCGCTGTCCAGCTTTTCCGAGCGGACGGTCTGCACCGTCTCAGGCTCGCCCAGGCTGGAATCCGCCTCTACCTCCCGCATATCGGGGGTCAGGTTGTACTTCTTGATCTTGGACCGGCCCAGAGGTCCGCCCATCAGGGAGCCGGCAACCAGACCGTAGGTGGCGCAGGCCACGGCCACGACCATGGCGTTTTCCACGGCGTACTTGGTTTCAAAAACATCGCCCCAGGAGGCGGAGGTGCCGTGGCCGCCCACCAGGGGGATGGAACCCATGCACAGGCCCAGCAGGGGGCTTTCCCCAAACATGGGGGCGACAACTGCGCCGATGATGTTCTGGCCCAGCACCAGCACGGTGGCCAGGGCGGTGAACAGGAACACGGCGACAGAGCCCTTCTTCAGCAGCTTGAAGCTGGCGCCGAAGCCGACGCTGGTGAAGAAGAAGTTCATGAACGCGGTTTTCAGAACCTCTTCAAACTGGAATTCCATGATACCCGCCTGATAGACGATCAGGTGGGCGATGGCGAACACCAGTCCGCCGACGACGGGGGCGGGGATGCAGCAGCGCTGCAAGAACTCCACACGGCTGACGATGAAGCGTCCCAGCAGGAACAGCATCATGGCCAGAGCGGCGGTTTGCAGCATGTCCATAGATAGCGTAAACATGGTTCCTCTCTCCTTTAACACAAAATCTGACCGTATTTTATACGGCCTGCTTCAATTCCCTTCAAATTCCTTCATGCGTTAAGAGAAGTTCCACAGTTTGTACGATTCGGCTGTCGAATTTTTGTGCAATCAGCTCAAAATCAGTCCTCGTCCGCCACCGCCAGCATCCCGTCCAGGAAGTGCTTGAGGTTGGCCTTGCCCCGTTCGCCCCGGCCCTGGATGTACGCCATTTCCGCCCGGACCGCCTGGAAGGGGAACAGCCGGGCGGCGTAGTAGCTGAAAATTTCGTTGCCGTAGTCCTCCACCCCCAGGCTGGCGATGTGGAACAGCCCCCGTTCCACCGCCCGGCGGGCACGCTGCTCCATGGACTTGGGGTTTTCACTGAGCTGGGCGCACAGCGCCCCCACCCCCACCTGGGAGGCCTGCTCCCCCCGGTCCATCAGCAGAAGGCACATATCTACAATATCCTTGGCGCCTTTTTCCCCGGCCATCCCAAGCTGGCTCAGGGTGTACTGCAAATGCTTCCGCCGGCGCTCCTCCTTCTGGCCCGCGGACACGGCCGGGGCCTGCTTGGAGGCGAACACGCTCTGGATGGCGTGTAGATCCCGCTCGTTCTCCACCTGGGAGCGGACGTTCTTGATGACCTGACGGACCTCGATCAGATTGATGGGCTTGTTGATGAAAAAATCCACCCCCGCTAAGTACGCCTTGGCTACCATCTCCTTGCTGGCCACCTGGGAGATCATGATGAACTTAGCCCGGCAGCCCGCCTCCTTCAGCTCCCGGACCACTTGAATGCCGTCCTTTCCGGGCATCAGCAGGTCCACCAAAATCAGGTCCGGCTCCAGGGCCAGCACCTGGCTCAGGTCCACCGGCCCGCCGCCGCTGTCGCCGCAGACGGTCCCCAGGCCGCTGCCCTCCACGATGTCCTCCAAAATGCCGATAATAGAAGTATCATCCTCTGCAATGTAAATCTTCACGGCTTCTCTCCTTTCTGTACCCGTGCGATGGGGACGTACACCCGGAACTGTGCCCCCTTGTCGCTGTCCACCTGAATGGAGCCTCCCAGCTCCTCCACCATAAACTGCACCGCCGCCAGCCCCACGCCCCGGTTGATATTGCCGGTCTCCGGGTCGAACTTGGTGGAGTAGCCCACCCGGAACAGGTTCTGCATGGCCCGCTCAGACAGCCCCGGCCCGTTGTCCCGGACCGTGAGGGCCAGCAGGTCCCCCTGCCGCCGGATGTCCACCAGGATAAGCCCCTGGCTCCCCCGGTCGTCCTGGCCCTGGATGGCCTCCGCCGCGTTGGTCACCAGATTTTTCAGGATGGACATGAGCCGGTAATGCTCCCCGGTGTTAAAATCCTCCCCGCACCAGCATTCCAGCTGGATATCCAGCTTTTGTTCCCGCAGGAAATCGTAGGTGCTGTCCTCTAAAATATGCAGCAGGTCCGACATGCGGATGGACTCCTGGTCGTAGGCCCCGGCCACCTCCCGTTCGATGCCCCGGATGATGCTTAAATTGTCTTTTTTGACCTCATGCACGTCGCGGGCGATGGACAGTGCCAGCTGAGGCAGCTCCGGGGAGGCGCTGCCCCCTACCAGCTCCTCATAGAGCTGGTAAGCGCGGGTCATAACCCCCTCGATATGCTCTGTGTCCTTTTTGAGAAAATACAGCTCGTTTTTCAGGTTGGCCGTCATCAGGAACAGCCGCTGATAGCGCCGCTCGTGCTCCTCCTCCAGCAGAAGCCGGCGGTAGCGCCGCATGGCCCACAGCCCCAGCACAGCCAGCACCGCCCGTCCCAGGGCCAGGGCGCACAGCCAGCCCAGGGACTCCAGCTCCGGCGCGCCGCCCTTGGACAGGCTCAGGTCCAGGATATTGGAGCACAGATCGCACAAAAAGAAGCTGCGTCCCAGCACATGCAGCGGGGCCCTGCGCCGGTCCCGGACCAGGAGGGAGAGCAGCAGCTCGTAGCACAGATAGAACAGGGCGCCGGAGTACTCCTGGGCCGCCGCCTCCAGAGGGGAGCCGCCCTGGAGGGTCCCCACGACCACCCGCACCAGCAGCACCATCAGGGCGGTCAGGGCGCCAGTGCCTGCGCCCTGGCTGTCCTGCATCAGGGTGACCAGCAGCACGGGGTAGAGGACCACCGAGGCGGAGACCCGGAAATTGTCCACCCAGATGGAGAAGAACAGCTCTGCGCAGAAGGCGGTAGCCAGGGCGGTGAGCAGCCGCCGTTCCCACCGGGCGACACGCCAGCGGGGTGCTTTGATCTCCTGCATGAATATACACTCCCTGCGTGTTTTTATTAAAGTATATCACAGAATGGGTTGGAAGGGAACTGTTTTTTCCCCCTAACTCATCAGCAGCTCCATATCCTCCAGCGTCAGCCCCGGCTGGAGCGCCAGCGTGATTCCGTATCCGATCACTTTTGCCAAATCATTTACCTGACTGTCAATATCTTTCGGCGTGACCAGCATCTCGCCCTCCCGGCCCAGAGGGGGCAGGTCCGCCGTCCCCAGCAGGTCCGCCGCCAGTGTAGCGCCGTCCACCACCGTGGGCACCCCGATGGCGATCACCGGCACGCCTAAGCTCTCCCGGTCCAGGGCGTGGCGGTGGTTGCCCACCCCGGAGCCGGGCGCAATGCCCGTGTCCGCAAGCTGGATCGTCCGGCACAGCCGGTCCAGCGACCGGGAGGCCAGCGCGTCCACCGCAATGATGCACACAGGCTTGAGCCGCCCCGTCAAAGCCCCTACCAGCTCGCCGCTCTCCACCCCCGTGGTGCCCAGCACCCCCGCCGCCACCGAGGCCACAGGCCGGAAGGCTCCAAAATGCTCCGGGGCCTGGTCCACCAGATGGCGGGTGATGAGCAGATGGTCATGGACCTTGGGGCCGACCGCGTCGGGGGTGACGGCCCGGTTGCCCAGACAGGCCACCAAGACCGGACCCTCCAGCCCGGCCAGAAGCTGCGTCAGCTCCGCCGCCACCGCCCGGACCGCACGGCCGAACGCGTCCTCCTCCCGGCGGGCCAGGCCGTCTACCGTCAACGTCACATAGGTCCCCGCCGGCTTGCCTAACGCCTGCGCCCCCTCCTGGTCCAGTATCCTGACTGTGGTGACCGCGTAGCCCTCCCGCTGGCTGTCGCGGGCCTGCACGCCCTTGAGCTGGGTCTGTTCTCCCGCGCTCTCCTGCCAAAGCTCCTGGGCCTCCAGGGCCAGGTCGGTCCTTCTGTTTTGCAGCATGGGTCCATCTCCTTACTATGCGTAATTTGCATTATTTTCTGCACCTCCGGCGAACTTATCCGGAAATCGCAGTTTTTTGATTCTCTGGGGAAACAAAAATTTTTCAAAAAACAGTTGCTTTTTTGGGGAAGCAATGGTAAAATACATATCTGCACAGACAATCTTGTGATCTCGCCTGCTCCGGCAGGCTGGAGTATGATTCTGGAATCGGAGGAGGTGTTTGGTTTGCCGAATATTAAGTCTGCGAAGAAGCGTGTCCTGGTCTCCAAGTCCAAGGCCATGCAGAACAAGGCCGCGAAGTCCGCGCTCAAGACTGACCTGAAGAAGTTCGAGGCCGCGGTGGCGGATGGCAGCCGCAGCGAGGCCGATGCCGCGTACAAGACGGCTGTCAAGGCGGTGGACAAGGCTGTTTCCAAGGGGCTGCTGCA
Organism: uncultured Oscillospiraceae bacterium; assembly: GCA_910577805.1. Lineage (GTDB taxonomy): Bacteria > Bacillota > Clostridia > Oscillospirales > Oscillospiraceae > Lawsonibacter. The sequence goes on from CAJTOE010000064.1 coordinate 11,310, forward strand.
CCGGAACAATGCCGCCAATAAGAAGAGCAAGATGACCCTGAAGCTCAACAAGCTGGCATGATTAAAAACCGTCTGCGTTACGCAGGCGGTTTTTTCTATCCTGGCGTCCAATTCACTTTTGACGGGTTCTATCCATTTTGACAGTGCGGCTTTTTTCGCGGGGCGAAAACCCGCCCACCCGCTTTCCACAAGGCTTTTCCACATTATCCACAGGGTTTTCCACACATGTGGAATCCGGTGTGGAGGCGTGAATATATACAAATTTCTTGCGGATATGCACTGTCAACCCCCATTTTAACAGTCAGTATGACCAAATTTTACAGAAAGGGCGTGGATTCCCCATGACGGGCACTGTTGATACGATTGCTGCTGTTTCCACACCCGCCGGAACAGGCGGAGTGGGCGTGATCCGGCTGTCCGGCCCCCGGTCGGCGCAGGTCCTGAACGCCTGCTTCCGGCCCGCCTCCGGCGGCGCTTTGACGGACCATCCCCCCCGGCAGATGGTCTACGGCCAGCTTTTGGACCGGGAGGGCCAGACCATTGACCGCTGTCTGGCGTTCTACACCCAGGGCGGGGCTTCGTTCACCGGGGAGCCTACCGGAGAGCTGCACTGTCACGGTGCGCCGCTGGTGCTGGCCCTGGCCCTGGAGACGCTGTTTGCGCTGGGGTGCCGCCAGGCGGGGCCGGGGGAGTTCACCCGCCGGGCGTTTTTGCACGGCAAGCTGGACCTGGCCCAGTCCGAGGCGGTGGCCGACCTGCTGGAGGCCCAGAGCCGGGAGGGCGTGCGCCATGCGGCGGGCCGTCTGGGCGGGGCGCTGTCCCGGCGGGTGGAGGCCGTGTACCAGGCGCTGACCGGGCTGGACGCGCATTTTTGTGCGGTTTTGGACTACCCGGACGAGGATCTGGACCCGTTCACCACCCGGACGATGCAGGAAACGCTGTCGGCCCAGGAGGACGCATTGCGTCAGCTTTTGGGGAGCTGGCGGCGGGGACGTCAGGTGGCGCAGGGGGTGCCCTGTGCGCTGGTGGGGCGGCCCAACGCCGGAAAATCGTCCTTGTTCAATGCGCTGGCGGGGTACGACCGGGCCATCGTCACGCCGATTCCCGGCACCACGCGGGACACCGTGGAGGAGCGTGTGGAGCTGGGCGGGGTTTCCCTGCGGCTCATTGACACCGCCGGGCTTCGGGACGCGCAGGACCCCATTGAACAGCTTGGGGTGGAGCGCAGCCGGGCGGCGATGGAGGAAGCGGGGCTGATTTTGGTGCTGGCGGACGGCTCGTCGGGCTGGACGCCGGAGGACCAGGAGCTTCTGGAGCGGGCGCGGCAGACGGCCCCGGTTATTTTGGTGCGCACGAAATCGGATTTACCCCCGGAGGAGTGGGCGGTGGAGGCGGATGTGGTCCTCAGCGCCCGGACGGGAGAGGGGGTAGACGCGCTGGAGCGTGCGGTGGCGGAGCGTTTTCCCAAGGGGGAGCACGAGGTCTATGGGGAGCTGTTGTCCAACGCCCGGCAGGCGGACGCGGCCCGGCGGGCGCTGGAGTATGTGGAGCAGGCCCGGCAGGCGTTGGCGGCGGGGTACGCGCCGGACGCGGTGCTGAGTGATGTGGAGCAGGCCTTGGAGGCCCTGGGGGAGCTGACGGGAAAGACGGTGCGTGAGGATGTGACGGACTGTATTTTCAGGCGGTTTTGCGTAGGGAAATAGGAGGGGGTCTGTTTATAGCAACGATCAAAAATAAAGCCAAGAGTTGACAGCAGTGGTATAACAGAGGCAGGAGATGATGGTATGCTACACAATGAAGCGCGGGAACTACTGGTACGAGGCTATGAAGC
>CAJTOE010000065.1 GCA_910577805.1 uncultured Oscillospiraceae bacterium
GGAATGTGTACGCTCTCATTCCGGGTGCCGGGCTTGATAATAATATCGATGCCGTCCTTGTCCGTCTTGGAGACGATCTCAATATTGGCGGTGGAGTTCCGGCCCGCCTTCGCGCCGTTGGCCCGGATGTTATACGCGCCTTCGGGTACGTCGTGAAGCTCCGCGACCTGCTCCAGTAAGCTTTTCTGAATAGCGTCCATAGCGCTCTCCCCCTTATCGCACTTTCTCGCTCAGGGCGCTGCACACGCCCCCTACCTCGCCCAGCAGCTTGGGCAGCATCTCATCTCTGGTCCCCTGGTCCTTGACCCGGCCCTCTGACAGCACAATGATGCGATCCGCAATGTTCAGAATGCGCTCCTGGTGGGAGATGATCAAAATCGAGCCGTTGATTTTGGTGTGGAGCTGCTCAAAGACCTGGATCAGATTGGTGAAGGACCACAGGTCAATGCCCGCCTCCGGCTCGTCGAACACGGACAGCTTGGTGCCTCTGGCCATAATCATGGCAATCTCAATGCGCTTGAGCTCGCCGCCGGACAGGGACGCGTCCACCTCCCGGCTGATATAGTCCTTGGCGCACAGGCCCACCTCGGACAGGTACGAGCAGGCCTCGGACACGCCGATGGACCGCCCGGAGGCCAGTGTAATCAGGTCCTGAACCGTCAGGCCCTTGAAACGCACGGGCTGCTGGAACGCAAAGCTGATGCCCTTTTGGGCGCGCTGGGTGATGTTCAGTCCGGTGATGTCCTCCCCGTCCAGGAGGATGCGCCCCTGGGCAGGGGTCAAAATACCGGCAATGAGCTTGGCTAAGGTAGATTTGCCTCCGCCGTTGGGGCCGGTGATGGCTACGAAACGCTCGTTGATTGTCAGGCTGATGTCCCGCAGGATATCTTTATGGTCCCCGTCCTGCTCAACGTCGTAGCTGATATGCTGTAATTCTAGCATAATTGTCTCCTTTTTGTATAGTAGGAAGCCGCAGGCTTCTGATTTCTACTGGCACATTATAGCATGAACGCCCCCCGGTATTCAACACTATTTTCGTGTGATTTGTAAAGTGGAGCGGGCTCTCGGTTTTCCTCCTCATCCGTCTGGCCTGCGGCCAGACGGATGAGGGTGAAATCCCAGACTATTTTTTCCACTTCTCAGTTGTCTTTTGCATTCATTTATACTATAATGGAGAAAATGTTCCGGGAGGAGCGTGTTTATGCATACGAAATACTATAATTCTTACCTCCTGGTCGATTTGGACCGGATGTGCCAAAACGTGGAGGTCATTTTGCGGGAGCTGCCCCAGGGAGTCCAGCTGATCCCTGTGCTGAAGGACGACGCTTACGGGCTGGGTCTGGTGCCGGTGGCGACCACTCTGCTGGAATTTCCCAAAATACGGACGATGGCGGTGGCCCACGTCTCGGAGGGCATCGCCCTGCGCCGGGCCGGGATCAGCCGGAAAATCGACATTCTGGTGATGGGCGGCATCCCCAACCGCATGATCCGCCCCGCGGTGGACTACGGGCTTACCGTAGCGGTGGGACGGCTGGGGCTGGCCCACGACCTGGCCCAACAGGCCGCCGCCCAGGGGACCACCGCCCGCATTCAAGTCAAAATCGAAACGGGCCTGCACCGCACCGGCCTGCTTCCCGGCGAGGAGCTGGCGCTCTTTTTGCAGGAGTACTCCCGGTGCCAGCGGCTGCTGGAGGTCACTGGGGCGTTTACGCACTTCGCCTATCTCTCCGACAAGCAGCGCACCCAGAAGCAGTTCGAGGACTATCTGGCCGGAACGGTCCAGCTGGAGGAGGGCGGGGTGACTCTGCCCATGTGCCACATCTCCGCCAGCGCGGCCACGGAGTTATATCCCCAGTACCACCTGAACGCTGTACGCATCGGACGGCGGCTCAACTGGGACCATCCCAGTCTGCCCAAAAAGAACATCCAGGAGACGGCCACCTGGCGCACCTTCGTCACCAACATCCGCCACCTGAACAAGGGGGAGTTTGTGGGGTACAACGGGGCCTACCGGGTGGAGCGGGACACGGCGGTCGCCACCATCGGCGTGGGCTACGGGGACGGCCTCAATCCGGAGATCGTCCAGAAACACGGCCCGGTGCTGGTGTGCGGCCAGAAGGTCCCTCTGCTGGCCTGCTGCATGGACCAGGCCATGATCGACGTGACCGGCCTCCCCTGCCACGTGGACGACGAGGTGACCCTGTTCGGCTGGGACCGGAAGGGACATTTTATCTCCTCCCAGGAGATTTCCAAGCTGGCGGGGGACAACGAGGGCTGCGGCCTGACCTCGGCGCTTACCTCCAGAGTGGCCCGCATCTACTACAAAACCGACCCCGCAGAGGATTAAAGCCGGACTTCCACGGCCCTGCCCGCCTCCAGGAAATCCGGCCCCACCCGGCAGTCCAGGGCCAGCACCTCCACCCCCGCGTCCCTGGCCCGGCGCAGAGCCGCTCCAAAGGCCGGGTGGGTCCCGTCGTTGGGCTGGAACCACTCCACCCTCTCCATTTGGATGAGAAAGCACACCGCCGCCTCATACCCCGCCTGCCGGGCCTTGACCAGCTCTTCCAAATGCTTCACGCCCCGCTCCGTGGGCGCGTCGGGGAAGAGGACCACGCCGTCCTGCTCCAGGGTCACCCCCTTCACCTCCACAAAGCCGGAGATTGGCCCGGCCTCCCAATAGAAGTCGAAGCGGGAAGCGCCGAAGGTAGTCTCCGGCTTCAGGAGCGTCAGGTTTTTCTGAAAATTCCCCTCCTCTGCCCACTCCTGAAAGACCTTGTTGGGGGCCTGGGCGTCCATGTTGATAAGCCGCTCCCCCTTCTGCACCGCGATCAGGTCAAAGCGGGTCTTTCGCGCCGGATTCTGCGCTTCCTCCAAATAAACGGCCGCGCCGGGAACCAGAAGCTCCCGGCAGCGGCCTGTATTTTTGACGTGGCAGATTTCTGTTTTGCCGCTTAATTCTACATGGGCGATAAACCGGTTGGGCCGGGCCTGAAAGACTCCGGCATGTATCCTTTGATAGCGCATTTGATGTACCTCTTTGAATCTTCTATAAAACTTCTTCAGTCCGGCAGGACCGGGTTTCCCTCCCGGTCGAACCGCCAGACCACATGGGGCCGTCCCTGCACGTCCTCCACCCGCCCCAGGCAGAACAGCGGCGGCAGAGGAAACGGCCGGTGGCACTCCAGCGGCGCGGCCAGTAGAAACCCCTCCCCCTGGGCACGCCAGAGAAAGCCGCCCCACTGCCCCGCGCTGCTGCGTAAAATGGGGTCGGCCAACAGCTCCGCACAGTCCCGGCGCAGGCTCCAGAGAGCCGGCGGACTGGCGTTCTTCTGGCCCTCCTGAAACGAGAAGGCCAGCGCACACCGGCCGCCGGTGATGGGCCAGCAGCCCTGACGGCGCAGCGCGTCCAGGGTGAGGGTCCGGCGCAGAACCAGCCCGCCCTGCTCCGGAAGCAGCGTCCCCAGAGGCAGTTCCCCGTTTTGACCGGATATGCAGGCCTTGTACAGGCCCTGGCCGTCGTCTGCCCGGCGGACCTCCAGCCGGACCCGGAGGGCGTCCTCCTGCCAGGTGAGGCTTCCGCCTCCGTCCAGTTCCAGCTTCACGGCCTGTCCCCTCCCCTTTTGCTTGCTTTGTCTACTGTATGCGGCAAGGAAGATTTCCAGACTTGATTTGCTTTATTTTAGCTTGGAGCGCGTCTTTTGTCAATCTGCGCGGCACTTGGGGTTTTACCCCCCCCCCCACGAATCGACGATATTTTTAAATTCCCCTTTACAACCAGCCGCCGCCCCTGTTATAATGTCAGATAAGGCAATCCATAAAAAATGGACAGTTTCGGTGCCGCAGGCGAAGCGCCTGCGGCACCGGCTGTTTTAAACAGAACGAACGGATGGTGGAACCAATGCTGAACCAGGAACAAGAACTGCGCTTTTGCGCCGCCCGCCGCCGGGCCATCGCCCGTGACTTTTCCCGCCTGAACCCCGAACAGCAAAAGGCCGTGCTGGCTACGGAAGGACCGCTTCTGCTGCTGGCCGGGGCGGGCAGCGGCAAGACCACCGTACTGATCCACCGCATCGCCAATCTGATCCAATACGGCCGCGGGTCAGACAGCCCGGAGGTCCCGGAGTGGGCCGGTCCGGAGGAGCTATCCCTTTTGGAGGACTACGCCGCCAACGGCGGGGACCCCGCGCCTGTCCAGCGCCTGTGCCGCCTGGAGCCCGCCGCCCCCTGGAGCATTCTGGCCATCACCTTCACCAACAAGGCCGCCGGTGAGCTGAAGGAGCGTCTGACCCAGCGGCTGGGTCCCATGGCCAACGATGTGTGGGCCTCTACCTTCCACTCCGCCTGCGTGCGCATCCTGCGCCGGGACATCGACAAGCTGGGCTTCTCCTCGTCCTTTACCATCTACGACACGGACGACTCCCTGCGGGTCATCAAGGACTGTCTCAAGGACCTGAGCCTGGACGAAAAGCAGTTCGCGCCCCGGGCCGTTTTGTCAGCCATCTCAAGGGCCAAGGACGAACTGCTGTTGGCCCAGGACTATCAGGAGCGGTGCCGGAAGGCCGGGGACCTGCGGCTGGAGAAAATCGCCAATGTGTATGTCGAGTACCAGCGGCGGCTCTGGGACGCAAGCGCCCTGGACTTTGACGATATCATTTTGCACACGGTCCGGCTGCTCCAGCAATTTGAGGACGTGCGGGCCTACTACCAGAAAAAATTCCGCTACGTCCTCATTGACGAGTATCAGGACACCAACCACCTGCAATATCTGCTGGCCTCCACCCTGGCGGGGGGGTACGAGAACTTCTGCGTGGTGGGCGACGACGACCAGTCCATCTACCGCTTCCGCGGGGCCACCATCGAAAATATCCTGTCCTTCGAGCAGCAGTACTCCGCCTGCCGGGTCATACGCCTGGAGGAGAACTACCGCTCCACCAAGCATATCCTGGACGCGTCCAACGCGGTGATCCGCCATAACAAGGGCCGCAAGGGCAAGCAGCTCTGGACCCAGGCCGAAATGGGGGACCCTTTACGCCTGTACGCCGCCATGAACGAGAACGACGAGGCCCAGTACATCGCCGCCCGGATTCTGGAGGGCTACAGCCAGGGGCTTCACTGGCGGGACCACGCCATTTTGTACCGGATGAACGCCCAGTCCAACCAGCTGGAAAACGCCTGCAAGCGCAACGGCATTCCCTACAAAATCATTGGGGGCATCCGGTTCTTCGACCGGGCGGAGGTCAAGGATATGACCGCCTATCTGGCCGTGCTGAACAACCCGGAGGACGACTTACGGCTTCAGCGCATCATCAACAACCCGCCCCGCGGCATCGGCGCCAAGACTGTGGAGACCGCCCAGCAAATCGCTCTGCGGGACGAGATCCCTTTGTTTGCGGTCATTGACAACGCCCGGCTCTACCCGGAGCTGGAGCGTTCCGCCGCCAAGCTGGCCCAGTTTACGCGGCTCATTGGGGAGCTGTCTGAGCTGGTGCAGACCATGCCGCTGGACCAGTTTTACGAGGAGCTTTTGGCCCGCACAGGCTACGCGGTGATGCTGGAGAGCAAGAACACCGTGGAGAACCAGACCCGTCTGGAGAACGTCCGGGAGCTGCTCACGTCGATTCATAGCTATCTGGAAAACGCGGGGGAAAATCCCTCTTTGGCGGGTTTTCTGGACGAAATCGCCCTGTACACCGACCTGGACAGCCAGGACGGAGACCAGGACTGCGTCGTTATGATGACCATGCACTCGGCCAAGGGCCTGGAGTTCCCGGTGGTCTTTGTCGCCGGTATGGAGGAGGGCATTTTCCCTGGCATCCGTGCCATCGGCGAGACGGAGGAGATGGAGGAAGAGCGGCGGCTGTGCTACGTGGCTATGACCCGTGCCAAGCAGAAGCTGTTTCTGACCTGCGCCAATCAGCGCATGATTTTTGGCCGCACCAATGCCAACCGTCCCTCCCGGTTTACGGAAGAAATCCCCCCGGAGCTGCTGGAGCGCAAGGGCCGGTCTTTCCTGGACATGGGGGCCAGCGAATGGGGCAGCAGCAGTTTTGGGGGAAGTATGGGCGGCAGCGCAGGGGGGTGGAGACGCCCGGCGGCTGCACCCGTACAGACGGGACAGGCCTCCCGGCCGGCGCAGGCACCCCGGCCCAGGCCCGCCGCTGCGCCGCCTAAGCCCGCCGGGCCTCTGCCCACCTACCGGCAGGGAGACACGGTCCGGCACAAGGCCTTTGGGCAGGGTACTGTGTTGTCGGTCCAGCCCATGGGCGGCGACGTTTTGGTGGAGATCGCGTTTGAATCCGCTACCAAGCGGCTTCTGCTCAAGTCCGCGGCGGCTCATATGGAGAAATTGTCCTGATTGCTGGTTCCTCATTGTTGGTAAGAATATATTTAATGTGTAAGGAGACATAGATGGAATTTACGCAAGCAGAATTGACCGAGGCCAAGCGGCAGATCGACTCCACGCTGCATAAGCTGCGGGAAACTGTAAAGACCCTCTCTGAGAAGGAAAATCCTGCCCGGTACAAATCCCAGATCACCCTGGCCCAGCGGCGTATCCAGGCTTTTGAGCTTGCGGTCAGTCTGATTGAAGAAAAGCTAAATTAAAATAGCGCACCAATTTAACAGGGCGGACCGGGAAAGTCTCGGTCCGCCCTGTTATAGAATTTCTTTTTATTTGTAACGTGGAGCGGCCCTTGGGTTTTCACCCTCTACAAATCGCAGACAAACCCTCAAAGGTCCTTCCGAATCTGGTTCAGCGCGTTTTTCTCCAGCCGGGACACCTGGGCCTGGGAAATACCGATCTCATTGGAAACCTCCATCTGGGTCTTACCCTGGAAAAACCGCATGGATAAAATTTTCCGTTCCCGCTCCCCCAGCCGGGCCACGGCCTCCTTCAGAGCAATGCGCTCCAGCCACATTTCGTCGGTGTTCTTGTTGTCCCGGACCTGGTCCATCACACAGACCGTATCCCCGCTGTCGGAGTACACCGGCTCATACAGCGACACCGGCTCCAGAATCGCGTCCAGGGCAAAGACCACCTCCTCCCGCTTGATGCCCAGAATTTCCGCCACCTCTTCCACAGTAGGCTCCCTCTGGTGCTGGGCCATATAGGCCTCCTTGGCTTGCAGGACCTTATACGCCGTATCCCGCATGGCCCGTGAGACCCGCATGGTGCTGTTGTCCCGGAGATACCGCCGGATCTCACCCACGATCATAGGCACTCCGTAGGTGGAAAAGCGCACATCCAGGTCTATGTTGAAGTTGTCGATGGCTTTAATGAGCCCGATACACCCCACCTGGAACAGGTCGTCCACATTTTCGCCCCGGTTGGCGAACTTCTGGATGACGGACAGGACCAGACGCAGGTTCCCGGCAATCAGGTCCTGGCGGGCCTGCTCGTCCCCCTCCTTGGCCTGACGCAGCAGGCGCTGCATCTCCTCGTGCTTCAAAACCTTCAATTTCGCGGTGTTTACGCCGCAGATCTCCACCTTGTTCTGCATAAAACTGCCTCCCGTTTGCGGATGCTGTGTTTTCAGTATCTCCGGCGGGGGCGGTTTCATACGGCGGGGAGGCGGGCGAAATTTTTTGTTGTTGGACTAAATTCGATGGAAAATGCGCGGGCTTGGAGGGGGAAGGCTTTTCGCTTCGTCTCTCAATACTCCCCCGCACGTCCTCTTTACTTTCACAAGCTGCTGTGCTACAATTAGGAGCAAGCATCCCAGCTTTACGTCGAATGAACTCTGGAGGCTGCATATGTCTAGGTTTTTCAAAAAGAAGCCCAGTTCCACTCTATACAAGGCCATCCTGTCACTGGAAAGCGAGGAGGAGTGCCGCGCCTTTTTACAGGACCTCTGCACCATCTCGGAGCTGAGGGCCCTGGAGCAGCGCATGGAGGTGGCCATGCTGCTGGACGAGGGGCATATCTACAGCAGCATCCTGGCCCGCACCGGGGTCAGCAGCGCCACCATCAGCCGGGTCAACCGGTGCCTGCGGTACGGGGCGGGCGGCTACCAGTCGGTGATCCCCCGCCTGCGGAAGGAGCCGGCCCCATGAGCAGCTATGGATTTCTGGCCGGCTGTTACGACCAGTTCACGACCGATGTGGATTACGCCGCCTGGGGGGACTACATCCAGCGCCATTTCCAAAAAAACGCCTTTGCGGGAAGCATCATCTTGGACCTGGCCTGCGGGACCGGCTCTCTCACCTGGGAGCTGGCCCGGCGGGGCTACGAGATGATCGGTGCGGACCGGTCCCCGGACATGCTGGCCCAGGCCGCCGCCAAGGACCCGGAGGGCTGTGAGACGGCTCCAATCTTCCTGTGCCAGCCCATGGAACAGCTGGACCTGTACGGGACCATTGACGCCTGCGTGTGCTGTCTGGACAGCGTGAACTACGTCACCGACCCCAAAAAGCTCCAGCGGGCCTTTGAGCGGGTCCACCTGTTCCTCATGCCCGGCGGGCTGTTTTTGTTTGACGTCAACACCCCGGAAAAGCTCCAGGCCCTGGACGGCCAGGTGTTTTTGGACGAGACGGAGGACGCATACTGCGTGTGGCGGGCGGAGTACTCCCCCCGCAGCCGTATCTGCTCCTATTTTATGGACATCTTCCGGCAGGAGGCGGGGGAACTCTGGCGGCGCGGGGAGGAGCTGCACCAGGAACGGGCTTACACCGTGGCGGAGCTGACCGAATATTTACGCAGGGCTGGGTTTGTGGACGTCAAAACCTTTGGGAACTTAAAAATGCGCCCCCCAAAGCCGGACGAGGACCGGATATTTTTTACAGCTAGGAGAGAGAATTGAATGAAAAAAGAACGCATTGCGGTACTGCTCTTGCTTGTGCTGGCGGCGGTCAGCCTGGCCGCCTACCAGTTTCTGTCCCCCAAGCCCGTGGAGGGAGCCAAAGAAATCACAGTCAACGTGGACCACTTAGCCGGTGAGGACACCAGCTTCACCTTCACCACCCAGGCGGAGTATCTGCGCCAGGCCCTGGAGGAACAGGAGCTGGCGGCCGGTGAGGAGAGCGAATACGGTCTGTGGGTGCAGACGGTGGACGGCGAAACCGCCGACGAATCCAAGCAGGAGTGGTGGGGCTACGACATAAACGGCGTCCAGGCGGAGTACGGCGTGGACAGCCAGCCCATCGCAGACGGGGACGTCATCCTGTTTACGTTACATGTCGGGTGGTGAGAGGCTTCCGGTCCGTGAGCTGGCGGAGCTGGCTCTGCTGACCGCTTTGGTGGCCGGAGGCAAGGAGGCCATGAACGCCCTGCCCAATATCCACCCGGTCACGCTGCTGCTGCTTCTGGCGGTACTGCGCCACGGCTGGCGGGCCCTCTATGTGGCGTTTGGCTTTTCCCTCATTGAAGTCAGCCTCTACGGGGCCTCCTCCCTGGCCTACCTCTACTTATGGCCTCTGCTGGTGCTGGCAGCCATCCCCTTCCGGAGCAGCCGGTCCCGGCTGTTCTGGGGGGCGTTCGCCGGAATTTTCGGGATGTCCTTCGGGGCCTTATGCGCCATACCCTACTTTGTGATTGGGGGCTGGCAGGCGGCACTGAGCTACTGGGTCAGCGGCATCCCCTTTGACCTGGTCCACGGGATTTCCAGTGCGGTGCTGGTCTATCTGCTTCTACTCCCCCTGCACCGCCTGATGGAGAGGTATTTTTCCCATGATGACAAACCATGAAATGCTGCAAGCCGCCCTGGCCCAGTCGGCCCGGGACTTCAACTGCGCGCCGGGAGATTTTCTCCAGAACCGCCCGGTGGTGAAGAGCGGCTTTATCCCCGCGTGGGTCGAGCTGTCCATCCAGCCGGCCGCTGTTCTGGAAAAGCAGAATCAATCGAAACCGGTTTTTACCTGAAACGTTTTTCAAAGGAGTTTTACACATGTGCGATGAAATGGTGCGAGCCATCACGGCCGACGGTCTGGTCCGGGCCCAGGCCATCACAGGGCGGGATTTGGTAGAAAAAGCCCGAACCCTGCATACCCTTCTGCCAGTCGCTACCGCCGCACTGGGCCGGACGCTGCTGGCGGCCTCCCTGCTGGGGGACATGCTCAAGGAGGACAACGCTTCTCTCACCCTGCAAATCAAGGGGGGCGGGCCTCTGGGGCTGGTGCTGGCGGTGTCTGACAGCGGCGGAAATGTCCGGGGCTATGTGCAGAACCCCCATGTGGAGCTGATGGAACAGCACCCCGGCAAGCTGGACGTAGGGGGCGCGGTAGGGACCCAGGGTACTTTGACGGTCATTAAGGACTTTGGCTATAAAGAGCCTTACGTGGGGACCATCGGCCTGTTCTCCGGGGAAATCGCCGATGATCTGGCGATGTATTTTGTGGAGAGCGAGCAGGTCCCCACGGCCTGCGCTTTGGGGGTGCTGGTGGGGCTGGACCAGAGCGTCACCGCCGCCGGGGGCTATCTCATTCAGCTCCTGCCCGGCGCGGGAGAGGACGTGATCTCCCAAATCGAGGCGGGGGTAAAGAAGCTGGGGCCTGTCAGCGCCGCTCTGGACCGTGGCCTGGACGCGGAAGGTCTGCTGCGTGAGGTGCTGGACGGCTTTGAGCTGGACATTTTGCAGACCCACCCGGTGGAATACCGCTGTGCCTGTTCCCGTGACCGGGTGGTCCGGGCGCTTATCAGTCTGGGACGGCAGGAGCTTCGTGAAATGATCGAGGAGCAGGGCCAGGCGGAGCTGTCCTGTCAGTTCTGCGATAAAGTGTACCGGTTCAGCCGGGAAGAGCTGGAGGAAATTTTGGCCCAGATGGGGGAGTGAACTGTGGGACCCGCCCCCCTCCAAAGCCTTCCCCCTCACGGGGTAGGGCGGCACGGCGAAGCCGTGACGGATGAGGGGGAAACCGAAGGGCCGCAATACCCTATGAATCAAAGAAAACCTGAAATTCCAGTTGTCAAGCTTCCCAAAACGTGGTACAATAGCCAAAAGGAGCGTGACCGCCATGAGTGAAAATTACGTGTCCCATGCGGATAAATTGGGAAATATCCACATCTCTGAGGAAGTCCTGGCCGCTATCACCGCCGCCGCCGCTCTGGAGGTAGACGGCGTCTACAGTCTGGCCGCCAACCTGGGCAGTGACATTGCCGAGCTGCTGGGCAAGAAAAACCTCACCAAGGGCATCCACATCCAGGTGGAGGAGGAGCAGGTGTCCGTGGTCCTGTCCGTGCTGATGACCTACGGCCACACCATCCCCGACGTGGGCCATGCCATTCAGGAAAACATCAAAACCGCCATCGAGTCCATGACCGGTATGGCAGTAGGCAGCGTCAACGTCACCGTTGCCGGTATTGTGTTCGCCAAGCCCGAAACCACCTAACCCAAAAAATCCCGTCCCAGTTTTGGGACGGGATTTTTCTTACTTCCGCACGCCGGCAGCCGCTGCCGCCAGGGCAATTATTAGCCCTGCAATGTCCAGGACCAAGGCCCCCACTTCGGGAATCAGCCCGGTCCGGTACAGCAGCTCCGCCACCGCCACCAGAATCACCGCGCAGAAGAGCGCGTTGCGCACGCCGGGGGTGATGCGCTTGTTTTTCCGCCCCGTCTGGAGCATCTGGGGGTCCGCCCCGAACGTCGAGGTCTTTTTCTGCTTCCGCGCCATCTCTACGCCTCCTCTGTCCGGCGGATCACCGCTCCGCCCACCACAAGCTCGTCCTCATAAAATACCACGGACTGTCCGGGGGTGATGGCCCGCTGAGGCTCGTCGTAGCACACCCGGATCAAATCCTCCCCCACCGGTTCTACCACGCAGGGCTGCTCCTCCATCCGGTAACGGACCTTGGCCTTCAGCCGCAGCGGCCCTGACAGTTTTTCCAGGGCTATCCAGTTGGGGGAAGCCGCCAGAAAACTCCGGCGGAACAGGCTCTCGTTTCCGGACAGCACCACGGTGTTGTCCGCCGGGCGCACTTCTTTCACATAAAGCCGTCCGCAGCTGGAGGACACGCCTAACCCCCGCCGCTGCCCAATCGTATAATCCACGATTCCTCCGTGCCGGCCCAGGCGCCCGCCGTTCTCGTCCAAAAAATCCCCCGCCGGGTAGCTTTTGCCCGTGTACCGCCGGAGAAAGGCCCCGTAATCGCCGTCCGGGATGAAGCAGATGTCCTGGCTGTCCTTTTTCCGGGCGTTGCCAAATCCCTGCTCCTGGGCGATGGCCCGTATCTCCTCCTTGGACAGCTCCCCCAGAGGGAACCGGCTGTGGGCAAGCTGGTCCTGGGTCAGGGACCACAGCACATAGCTCTGGTCCTTGGCCCGGCGGCCCGCCCGCTTCAACAGCCACCGGCCTGCTCCCTGGTCGTACTCCACACGGGCGTAATGTCCTGTGGCCACCGCCTCCCGGTCCAGGCCCCGGACCAGCTCCAGAAGGGTCCCGAACTTCACATGCCGGTTGCAGTCCACACAGGGATTGGGGGTCTCCCCCGCCTCGTAGGCGGCGGCGAAGCGGTCCATCACCTGGGCCTGGAAGCACGGGGTCACGTCAAACACGTGATAGGGGATTCCGAGCCGTTGGGCTACGCTCCGGGCGTCCTGGATGTCCTGGGCTTCCCCCGGCTCCACCCGTTCAAACATTTTCAGCGTCACTCCGGCTACATCGTGACCCTGCTGCTTCAGCAGCCACGCCGCCGCGGAGCTGTCTACGCCGCCGCTCATCGCTGCCGCAATTCTGGCACACATTGGAAAATCTCCTCCTCACTGGTCATTTCGCCGAAATTATAGCACAAAAGCGCCGCCGGAGCAACCTCTTCTCCCGGCAAAGCCGCTCCGCCCAATGGTTTGCGTCGGTTCACCCCCGCGGCACAAGATATAGTGGACAAGTCCAATAATGTATGCTATAATCAGGGTCCGTTGAGACTGAACGAAAGAGGGTTTTTGAATATGAAAGTGATTAAACGGGACGGGGCCAGCGTAGATTACGACCGAAGCAAGATCGTA
>CAJTOE010000066.1 GCA_910577805.1 uncultured Oscillospiraceae bacterium
CCCCGCCAGGGGGGAAGGCTTATCGGTGCGACTATCGAGACTACTGTACAGTGGGGCAAGTGCCAGTGTTGGAGCCTTCCCCCTCATGGGGGAAGGTGGCACGGCGAAGCCGTGACGGATGAGGGTGAAAACGCCCGAAGGTCACTCCAAATCCAAGTCTTGTGGGAACTGGCCTGGTTCCTCGGTGAGGCAAGTCAGATAATCCATGGATATATTGTAGAATTTTGCAAGATTGATTAGAGTAGTTAACTGGGGTTCGCGCTCGCCGTATTCATAGCGCTGGTAGCATCGAACTGTAACACCAATTTGTTGTGTAAGCAATTTTTGAGAAATGTCCTTTTGCTTCCTTAAAAATGAAAGACGTTCTGAAAACTTAGACAAATTTTATTCACTCCTTGACAATGATCGTATGTTCGTGGTATAATCTTAATGAACGATTGAACGTTACATTAACTGGGGGTATAACAATGACACTATACGACGCTCTTTACATGTACGCCATGGAAAATGTATTCACCCATTTTGAAAAACCGTATAAAGCACAGCTACACAGTCTGAACAAGCAAATTGACCAAACCATTGAGCTTCTGCAAAAGCTTGGCCCAGAGGCCGGCGCATTAACCAAAAAACTGGATTCCTCCTTTCGGGAATATCTGGAGCTGATGGAAAAGCCCTGCCTTCAAACCGGAATATCTGTGGGAATGGAAGTACAGAAATTAGTGGAATAAAAGCATTACCCCCGTGTCCGCAAAAGCTGTTCCAAATCGTTGTCCAGATACACCGACGCCGACAAATTCGGGTCATAATGCAGGCATGTACCCTTGTCCGGACACAGCGGCAGAATCACCGCCTCCGAAAGACGGCTCAGGGTCAGATTCCGGGCGTACAGCGTCCGGTACTCCTGCTCCAGCGTATAAATCACATCCCTGGAGGACTCCAGACAGCACCGTGAAAGCTGGAAAATCGCCTCCTGATTGCTCTCGTCCTGGAAGGTGGGGGCCGCATAGGGCAGAATATGATTGATCCCAGGCAGCAGTCCGGGCACCGGCGACGTGGGACGGCGCACGGTGTTGCCTCCGATAAAGGGATACAGCGTGGATTCCACGAACCACTGCCGCAGTGTGGGCAGGAAATACACACTGTCCACCGGGATTTTCCGGGCGTTCATCAAATCCCGCCCGTGGCCCGACAGCAGACCCACCATCACAATACGCACGTCCACCCCCTCGGCTTTCAGCACCGGGTCCAGGGCCTTGACCCGGATACCGGGGTGCATCAAGTCATCCACCAGGACCACCGGACGGTCAAAGGATTTTATGGTCCGGATCTGGCTGGGAATGGGCGAATAGTACGGGAACGCCTCAATGGTGCTCTCCTTCAAATCAGGGGTGTACACCTTGTCCGTATGCAGCGTTTTGGTTACCGTGTTCGGCACGGTCTTTCCGCGTAATAGCTTGCCAAAGGGCACGCACATATATTCTCCCAGCCGCCGGGGCTCGGTGGGCACGATGGGCACCTGATTGAACGCCGTGATCATTTGCAGCAGCCGGTGATGGATCACGTCTGTGGACAGGGTGAGGACCAAAGACCCAGGGTACAGAGCCGTCAGGGTGGTTTGCAGCCGCTCGTGGCCCCGGCGGATGGCCGAAAGCACCCGCGGGTTCCGGTTCAGCGGCTCCTGAATGGTAGTCTCCAGGTTTTGCAGCAGTACGGTGGGGGCGCGCATATCCACCTCCAGCAGCATCCGGTCCGCCTCCCGCCGGACAAAGCCCTGGCGCTGGAGCACCTTTACGATCTCCGGACTGAACCGCCCGCCGTAGGGGGCGTACAGCGCGTAGACGCACTCGTCCGCCAGCGCCGCCGCCAGCACCTCCGCCAGAAGGAGCTGGACATAGTCCATATGCGGCTCGCTGGTGTCCGCCGCCGCCGCCGTCAGAAACAGAGTCCGTCCCGCGGCGCGCAGCCGCACCCGGTCAGACAGTTCCTCGTCCTGGAGCGCCCCGAACAGGTCGGCGGTGGACAGATACCGGAAGCTGGCAAAGCCCAGCAGCTTGTCCTGGCCCGTGTGCCGCAGCAGAAGCAGCCGGTCCCCCTGCTGGCACATGCTCTGCCGGATGGTCTCCCGGTCCGGCAGGCCCGCCGTGAGCTGGGCGGCCATCAGAGGCTCGACCTCGTCCAGCCATTGGAACGCAAGCGTCCCCTCCCCCAGGAGGGGTTTATTTTGGCTGTCCCGCAGGTACAGGCCGTTTTGATAGATGAAATCCTGAATGACCGGGTCGATGAAATTGGAAATATCCCGGTTCAGGTCCACATTTTCCCGGATCCGGGTGGAGCTGATGTCCTCCAGGTGGGGGGGGAGCTGGAGCTGGATGACCTCGCCGGTGATGTGCAGCTGGTCCCTGGGCGGCAGAGGGGCCTCCCCGGCCCGGCGAAAAATGATGTGGTTCATGGAGTGGATGGAGTAGGGCTGGGGGGGCGACTGGTACGAGGAGGCATGGGCCACCACGTCGCTGCCCACCACCAAATAGACCTCCTGGTCCGGGAACAGCTCCCGCAGGCGCTTCAGGTCGGCGGGGTTGGCGATGTTTACGGGGATGTCGTCGGGGAACAGGTGGACGTGGAAATCGCCCGCCACGGACAGGTTGACGATCTGCCGCCGGATCAGGTGGGGCTGGGCCTTTTTGGACCAGGAGAACTCGTCCACCGCTAAGTAGACCTCAAAGCCCAGGTCCCGGATGGCGTGGACGATGCCCTTGTGGGACAGGGTGAAGGGGTCGAACGTGCCGGGGAAGAAGGCGATTTTCTTGGGGGTTGCAAAGGTAAACGGCCCCTGCTCCAGCCGGTGCTGGGCGATGAAGCGGTTGATGTGGGCCAGGGCCGACGCGCGGTAGAACACGGTAAGGGCGTCCTCCTGGGGGTCGGGCTGGGTGAGGAAGAGCAGCTTCCGGTAGCACAGAGAGAACAGGTCCGACTTCTGGTCCGGGCTGAGACGGTTGCTCTCAAACAGCAGTTTGCCGATCACCAAAAGGGCCTCCTGGCGTACGGACTCCCGGTAGTGGGCCAGACCCTGGAGCAGCAGGTCCAAAAGCTGCTGGTTCCGGGCCTCGTACCGGGCGGCGGACTCGGTGAAGCGGCCCCGGTAGGTGGGGTAATATTGCAGCAGCACGGCAATGGTATTCAAGGCTCCGGCCACGGCGCTGTGGTTGGGTGAACCCAGCAGCGTTTTCAGCCAAAGCACCTGCTCGTCCAGCTCGCTGGGGTGCAGGTATAGAGCCGCCTGGCCCAGATATTCAGGGATGTACTTGGAAATTTCGTACTGCCCCATCTCCAGGCCCTTGCCCAGCTCCACCACTACCTCATTGCGCTGTTCCCGGCTCAGGCGGGGTAAAATACGCACCAGGGCAGTACCGGCGTTGTGCCGGACCACCACGCGCTCGGAGACCTTTACCAGGTTGGAGAAGTGGGTGGAGATGTGCAGGATGTGGTCCATCAGGCCGTGTTCGACCTGGTCCCGAAGCAGCTCGATACCGACGACCTTGGCAATCCAGGGGGTGGCGATTTTCAGGTTGTCCAAAAAAACCTCGCCGGTCACGTCCTGCTCGTAGAGCAGATGCCGGTGGAGGGACACGTCCTGTCTGGCCCGGCGCAGGATGCGATACTGCAAAAAGACCAGGGGCAGGCTGTTCTGGGGGATTTTTTGGGCGATTTCGACGATGCGCCGGAGCTGGGGATGGTCCTGGGCCAGGGAGCGTTCCGCCTCCCGGAGGAACAGCAGCGCGGCCACTTGCAGGCGCAGTTCCTCCGAGTGGGCGAAGTAGGCGGCAAATTCGATCAGCTCCCCCCGCGTGGCCTCGTCGTAGTACTGGGGGGGCAGATGGCAGATCGCGTCCAGCAGGGTAAAGGCCGTGTCCGGGTCCCGCTCCTCCGGCTTGCGGTAGTACCGCAGCAGCGCGCCGATAAACCGGGGGGCGGTCTCCGGGCGGCCGTATTGCAGGGCGGAATCCACCACCAGCTTGAGGGTGTAGCCGATGTGGCCCCGCTGCTGGACGGTGGTGCGGTGGTCGGGGTAGATGATTTTATCCAAATACTGCTCCCAGAGCGTAAAGGGGACTTCCTCCGCCGGGTCGGCCTGGGCATCGGCGGGCAGCTCCTTGCGGTAGACCAGATGGAACCGGGCAATGATCTGGCCGATGAGGGCCGCGGCCTGACGGCGGATGTCGCCCTCACGGTGGGTCAGCAGCTCGTACAAAAAAGCGAGGGCCTGGGTCTTTTGGGAGACAGACAGATATGTATTATACTCCCCAAAAATGTTCAGGTAGGCCCGGAGCTGCTGCCAGCTCTTGGTGGAGCGGGCGCTTTCGATCAAATTGCCGAACTTGCGCTCGTTGGACAGCTGGTGCATCAGCTTCAGGTTGTGTTCCACAGACAGGAGAATCAGCCGGTCCACCGTCTCGTCTGGCCCCATAAGGGAGGGGTCCTTCAGAGGCGCGGGGCGGCGGTGGTCCCCGGCCAGGGTCACGTCCACTCCCTGGCTGACCATGTAGTCCTCAAAGTCGTGGAGCTTGCCGTATACGAACTCGTACCGGCGGCGCTTGGCCTGGTCCACGTTGTCCAGCTTGGACAGGATTACCTGGAAGGACTGGTCCAGGGGGTAGAGGACGGTAATTTCATTGCCCTGGGGGTCCCGGTCCTGCTTGCAGCGGAAGTCGGCGTAAATCAGGCACAGGGACTCCACCGACAGGGTGTCCAGCTCCAGGTCCCAGGTGGAGTGATTGGAGGCGATATGGCTGATGTCGTCCATCTTCCGCTTTTGCAGCCACTGGTCGGTGTAGTAGTAGTGGAGGTAGGGCACCCGCTCTCCGGGGCGGCAGCCGAACTTGCCCAGGTCGTGGGCGGCGGCGGCGGCGGAAATCAGCGCCAGGTCGATTTCCGTGCCGGACTTGGCCAGACCCTGGGCCACGGACAGGGCGATGTGATGGACTCCGGCGATATGCCCCAGAGTCTTGAAGGGGGTGACCTCCAGCCCCAGGCGCATCAGCTCGTATAAATATTCCTCCCGCCAGGCGGTCAGGAAGCGGCGGTAGGATTTGGCGCTGTCGCAGTTGGCGTACTCCTCCTCGCTGAGGAACCGGAAATCCACCAGCGGGTCGGCGGGCAGGTCCTGGCGCTCCTGGTCCAGCAGGACCTGCAAAACGGTCAGGTAGAATTTGGCCCCTCCCTCGTAGGGGGCGGCGTCGGCGGCAAAGCCCGTGTTGGGGTACATGACCTCCCGGATGTACCGGTAGCAGAAGGACAACCAGCCGTCCGGGGGTTCGGGGCAGATGAACTCCAGGATGGGACGGCACAGGTCCAGCACCTGGGCGCAGGTGAGGCGCTGTTCAATGGGCAGAAGCTGGGCCAGCCCCTCCTCCCACTGGCGGTTTTTCAGGAGCGTTTTCGCCGCGTGCCGGCCGTTGAGAAAGGGCAGGTCCCGGCGGGTCAGCTCCTCGGCCAGCTCGGCGGTGAGCTGGCGCATTTGTTTTTCATTCATAAGAAATCACTCCGTATGCCTGACGGCGGATTAGTTGCCCTAAGTTTATCACAGTTTATTCCAATTGACAATCCTTTGCCGATGGTCTAATATGGTTTCCAAGGAGGGATGTTTCCATGAATATCCAAAAAATTGTTGTCGTCTACTTCAGCCCCACCGGCGGGGTGGAAAAGGCCGCCCGCATCGTGGCCGGGGAGCTGGCCCAGCGCCTGGGCCTGGAGCCGGAGTACATCAATTTCACCAAGCCGGAGGCCCGGCAGCAGGAGTACCGGTTCGGCCCCGCAGACCTGGTGGTCGCCGCCTCGCCCGTGTACGCGGGCCGTCTGCCCAACAAGATCATGCCGGATTATCAGGCCAGGCTTTTGGGGGAAAACACCCCGGCGGTGCCCCTGTGCGTGTTCGGCAACCGGAATTATGACGAGGCGGTACGGGAGTGGGTGCTCCTTCTGGAGGCCAACGGCTTCCAGATCGCCGGAGCCGCCGCCTTTGCCGGCCGTCACGCCTTCTCCGACCGGGTGGGGACCGGCCGTCCCGACGGGGAGGACCAGGCCCAGATGCGCGCCTTCGCCGGAGCCGTGGCGGACAAGCTGGCCGGGGACGTACTGCCCGTGCTGGAGCTGGACCGCAGTGAGATCGGGCCGTACTACACCCCCCTGAAGGAGGACAAGACCCCCGCCAAGTTTTTGAAGGCAAAGCCCCTCACCGACTGGGGGAAGTGTTCCCGGTGCGGGGCCTGCGCCCGTGCGTGCCCCGTGGGGAGCATCGACAAGGAGACGATGGAGGCGGTGGGGCTTTGCATCAAGTGCCAGGCCTGTGTGCGCCGCTGTACGGTCCACGCCAAGTATTTTGAGGACCGGGATTTCCTGTCCCATGTGGCGATGCTGGAGCAGAATTATACGCAGCAGGCGGAGAATTTGGTTTTGGTTTGATGGGGGGAGGGGTTTCCTCTTTGGCTCTTGCGGGCCTCCCTCACCCTCATCCGTCACGGCGAAGCCGTGATGGATGAGGGTGAAAAAATCTCCCGCCCGCTGTGCAGTCCACAACGGGCGGGAGTCTTTTTATGTTCCAGACCCTTTACAGAGTCTCCTTGGCGCGGGTTTCTCACGTGTCGTAGTTTGTCACATACCAGTCGTGAATGGCGTCCTCCCAGTTGTCGTTGTCTCCAAAGAACTCCGGGATATCAGTGACAAGCTCGTCATAGAGAATATCATAGCTGCCGTCGTCATATCGCAGGGCGATGACCATATGACCGCCTGGCTCCAGATTGTACCAGCCGTCATCCTCCCGATACCTCGCGCCAACCAGCAGAACATCGTCCGCATCCAACATGTGCCGACGCTCAAAGCTCCAGCCCTCCAGGACCCCATTCGGAGCCAAATCCGGGACCTCCGCCTCCTGTTTCAAATTCACGGCCATTCCATCTAAAACCTTCGCGGTGGCCAGCTGATTCGTTGATGTGGAGATATATTGAAATTCTTCTTCCTGGGGAACTGCATAATTCTCTATTGTCTCGTATTGCCCCATAAGCTCTGCCGGCTCACTCACAGCTCCCGGTTCCCCGCCCAAAGAGCTGGAAGAGGGGGGATTTACCCCGCAGGCGGAAATTGCAGCTGCGCATAACACTCCTGCGCATAAAAGCATCCACGATTTCGTGTGTTTCATAAGCTCGCCTCCTCATTTGGTCCTTTGACTGTAGACCTTTTCTATAGTTTACTGCTTGTAAACCAATTTGTCAAAGGGCAGTTTTTGAATCAGGCCGATGATCTGGCCCGACAACAGCACGGTCAATATCGAATAGCCGATCCGTTCCAGGGGGATGTAGCTGACAGACAGCGCCAGCACCACGAAATCCGAGAGCAGGTACACCCACTCGATGTTCCACCCGGTCACATGGGCCGCGCTCATTGCCAAGGCATCGTCGCCGCCGGTGGCTCCGCCGGCCCGCACGCACACCCCAGCCCCTACCCCCACAAAGACCGCGCCTACGATAGCCGCCAGCAGGGGCAGCTCGGCCAGCTGAGGCCAGAGCGGCGGGAACTGCTCGCACACCTTGTAGGCGACGGAAAAGCCCACGCTGGCAATGGCGGAGTAGGCGATAAATTCCCGGCCCAGCAGCCGCCAGCCCAGGGCGTAGCACAAGGCGTTGAGCACAAAGCCGGACAGCGCGGGAGAGATGTGAAGCCAATGCTCCAGCAGGAGGGTCAGGCCCAGCACACCGCCCTCGGTGACGCCGGAAAAGGAGTGGACGTGATACAGCCCGAACGCTAAAAATGCACTGGCAAGCAGTGCGGCGATGCAGGATGACAGCTTTAATTTCAAACTAAAACCTCGCTTTCTTCTTTCTCTTAGTATATGCAAAGGCGGGGTAAAGTCAAGTGGGGTGAAACGCTCCCACTGGACGCGCCAACAAAAATATGCTATACTTGAAAAAAACAGAAAGCGGGGTTCATACCATGGTCAACGTCACTTTGGGCCGCACCGGCATCACCGTCCAAAAAAACGGCTTCGGCGCTCTGCCCATCCAGCGCATCTCCCGGAACGAGGCCGCCTATCTGCTCCAGAAGGCCCTGGACGGCGGGTTTACCTTCTTCGATACCGCGCGAGCCTACACCGACAGCGAGGAGAAAATCGGCTTTGCCCTGAGCAGCCGCCGGGACCGCTTTTTCCTGGCTACCAAGACCGCGGCCCAGACAGCCGAAGATTTCTGGAACGATCTGCACACCAGCCTGAAAAACCTGAACACCGGCTATGTGGATATTTTGCAGCTGCATAATCCGGCGTTCTGCCCCAAGCCGGGGGACGGCTCCGGGCTTTACGAGGCCATGTGCCAGGCCCGTGAGGAGGGAAAGATACGGTTCCTGGGCATCACCAACCACCGCCTGGCCGTCGCCAGAGAGGCCGTGGCCTCCGGCTTGTACGACACCCTGCAATTCCCCTTCAGCTACTTGGCTGCGCCGGAGGAGATTCAGCTGGTGGAGGAGTGCGGGAAACAAGATATCGGCTTCATCTCCATGAAAGCGCTGTCCGGCGGGCTGATTACCAGCTCTGCCGCCGCCTACGCGTTCCAGGCCCTGTATAAAAACGCCCTGCCCATCTGGGGCATCCAGCGGGAACAGGAGCTGGACGAATTCCTGTCCTACATCGAAGCTCCCCCGGCCCTGACGCCCCAGCTCCAGCAGCTCATAGACCGGGACCGGGCGGAGCTGTCCGGCGAGTTCTGCCGGGGCTGCGGCTACTGCCTGCCCTGCCCCGCCCAGATCGACATCCCGAACTGCGCCCGTATGTCCCTGCTGCTGCGGCGCTCCCCGGCCCAGGGGCACCTGACTCCGGAGGGCCAGGCCAAAATGGCCCGCATCGACCAGTGCATCCACTGCAATCACTGTAAAGACCACTGCCCCTACGGCCTGAACACCCCGGATTTGCTCCGGCGCAATTACGAGGATTATCAGACGTTTTTGGAGATTCCCCCAGAGAACCAGATAAGGCCTTGACAACCTGAATCAGTTATGGTATTTAATTCCTGAATGATATAATGAAACAGAGTAAGGAGTTAATGGAATGGAAAAGATTCTGATTATTGATGACAGCCTGGTACAAGCGGCACATCTGAAAAATATCCTCTCTGAGGACTACGACGTAACGACCGTGCAGACGCCAAAGGACGGTCTGGCCCAGGCCGCTGCTGGGGACTACTCCCTCATTATGCTGGACGTGGTGATGCCGGAAATGAACGGCTTCACCCTGCTGAAAAAATTGCAGGAGGAGATTGCTACCCGCCATGTCCCCGTGATTTTGATTACCAGCCTGTCCGATATCGAGAGCGAGGAGCGGGGCCTGACCCTGGGGGCGGTGGATTACATCAACAAGCCCGGCCATCCCCTGATTGTCAAGGCCAGAGTCAACACCCACATCAAGCTCTACCAGTACCGCAAGCAGGTGGAGTACCAGTCCATGACGGACCAGCTCACCGGCGTGGCCAACCGGCGGCGGCACGACCGCTACAGCCTCATCAAATGGCAGGAGGCTACCCGGCTGCAAATCCCCTTTTCTGTGTGCATGTTCGACATCGACAAGTTTAAGGTGTATAACGATACCTTCGGCCACCCCGCCGGGGATAAAGTCATTGCCTCTGTCGCCAGCACCGCGGCCTCCCACATGCGGCGCACCACAGATTTCTTCGCCCGCTACGGCGGAGAGGAATTCGTGGCCTTTATGACCGGCGACGATGCCGATAAGGCCTTTCAGCACCTGACGGTGATCCGGCAGGCGGTGGAGGACCTGCATATCCCCCATAACCCGAACATCTCCCCCTGGGTCACCATCAGCATCGGCGGCATCACCACCATACCCAAGCCGGAGACTTCTTATCAGACGTACTTAAAGATGGCGGACGCCATGCTGTATGACGCAAAGCGGCTGGGCCGCAACCGCGTGGTGTGGATGGACGAAAAGATTCACCAGCGCCTGGAAAAGTGACCCAGTGACCGGAGAAAAACAGACGGCCGGCGGTTTTCGGACCGCCGGCCGTTTTTCTGCCCAAATAGCCAGCGGCGCTGGACTTGGTAAGGTCCAGCGCCGGCTGAAAGAGGATGAGAATCGTCAAAAAGCTTGACGTTCTTAGCAAAAGGGTAATACTCAGCCCGCCTGCTTCTCGTTTTTCCAACGGCGCAGGATGGCCCACACACCCCAGCCAATCAGTCCGGCCGCAACCACGGCCTCGCCGATCAGGATGAAGTAGTAGTTGGCAAAGGGCAGTCCACCCACCTCGGTGCCGTGCGCGATGCCGTTCATAGCGTTGGAGTTCACGGTGGTGTACAGAATGTGCTTGATGGCCTGACGGGCAAAGTACTGAGACGCGGGGTTGTTCATGTCCAGGGGCGCGTCCACCTCGAAGCCGGTGAGCTTCAGGTCACCGCCGGCGCGGATGCACTGCTCTGTGTCCATAAAGCCGCCGTTGTCGTAGTCGGTGATAATCGTTCCGTCAAAGCCCCACTCGTTGCGCAGTACGCCGGTGAGCAGGTTGTAGTTGCCGCCCGCCCAGGTGCAGCCGATCCGGTTGAAGGAGGACATAACCGCCATCACAGCGGGGATCTCCGCTTCCTTCTGGGTGTAGGACTTGCTGGCAGCGTCGTACTCCTGGACCATAATCTTGGAAGTGCTGCGGTCCTCGATGCAGGTCTGGAAGGGTTTCAGATAGATCTCACGGATGGCCTGCTCGTTGGAGAAGGTGGTCAGACCGTTTCGATAGTCCTCCTGGTCGTTGAGGGCAAAGTGCTTGATGTAGCCGTACACGCCCTTCTGTGCGCAGGCGTCCGCCGCCTCAAGGGCCATCTCGCCGGACATGAAGCCGTCCTCCGAATAGTACTCAAAGTTACGGCCGGCGAAGGGAGTACGATGGATATTCATAGCGGGGGCGTACCAGCCGGAAATAATACCGGTGTACTGGTGATTGCCCCAGTTGCCGTCGGCGGCCAGGCCGTCCTCGCCCACGTAGTAGCCGTGGAGACGGGAGTTCTCCCGGTCCCAGCTGGCGGCCAGGTTCGCCGCGCAGGGGTAGGTGATGGAGTAAGGCTCGTGGGTAATGCCGCCCTCGTTCAGGCCGGAGGGGCCGTCAAAGTCGATGGCGCGGGGTTTTCCGGTCACGGAGGAGCCCAACGTCTGATAGCCGCCGTTGCGGATGATGTCGTGAATCTCGGTGGTGCTCATCTGGTCGATCAGAGCGTCCCAGCCGCCCTCTGCTTCCACCTCGTCAAAATCTCTGCCCCGGAAGTCGATCAGCTCCAGGTCGCCGGACTTGCCGTACTGACCGGCCATAGCCGCGGCCTCCTCCTCCGAGATGGGGGAGAGAGACGCCTCCGCGCCCTTGGCCTTCACCGCGGTCTTGATCGCGTCAGAGACAGGGACCTCCCAGGTGTAGCCGTTGCGCTCGCTGTAGCCGCTGGCGCGCTTGCTGTCCTGATTGCCGTGGGGCTGGGGATAGGTGCCGGTCCAGTCCTGACGGGTCAGGTACTGGCTCCGGGGAGTCATCTCGTCGCTGACCGCGTGGTCAAACTGGTTCGTAATCTCCACGCCGGTGAGGGACTTGGCGTAGGTCACGTTGTCCACGCCGCCGTTGCCGCTGTAGCTATAGGTCCACTTGCCCACGAACGCGGGGTCCGCCTGGCCGAACAGGCCGTCGCCCTGCTGGCCGTTGTAGGCCAGGAAGTGATTGGCCGCGGCATGGGCGTTGCTGGCGGCGGTGAGGAGATAGTCCCCCGCCTCCAGGATGTAGGTCTTGGCGTTCACGTCGTCATAGGAAACAAAATCCTTCACGTTCACCGTGACCGTGACCGTCTCGGTGGCGCCGGGGGCAAGCTCGCCGGTCTTTTCAAAGCCCACCAGGCTGACGGCGGATTATTCTACATAGTTGGCCTTGTCGTAGTCGGTATAGGGGGCGTTCAGATAGACCTGCACCACCTCGCGGCCGGCCACGTCGCCGGTGTTCTGCACATCCACCTTGATCTGGATGTTGCCGTCCGCGTCCGGCGCGCCCATCTGGAAGTTGGTCCAGGCAAAGTCGGTGTAGGACAGGCCGAAGCCGAAGGGATACTGCACGGTCTGGCTGTAGTCATAGTCGCCGGGATTGCCCTGGCCCATGATATAGTCATAATAGCGGGTCTCGTAGTACTTGTAGCCGATGTAAATACCCTCGTCATAGAAGACCGCAGGACCCACATCCTCGCCGTTGTTGACCATAATCATCTCGCCCATGTTCTGGGTGGCGGGGGCGGAGAACGCGTCATAGGCGAAGGTGTCCACCAGATGGCCGGAGGGAGTGATGTTGCCGCTGAGGATGTCCGCCACGGAGCGGCAGGTGTCGCCGCCGGCGCCGGGGGCCCACAGCACTGCGGTGATGTTCTCATAGTCGCTGATCCAGCCCAGCTCGAAGGCGTTGTTGGTGTTGACGACGATGATCACGTTGTCAAAGTTGTCGTTCAAATACTGGATAACCTCCAGCTCCACGGAGTCGGGCTCCAGGTAATGCTTGTCCTTGTCCGCGTCAGTGGCGGCGAACTTGCCCATGTGACGGCCCAGGTCGCGGCCCTCGCCGCCGGTCCGGGCAATGAAGTACACGGGAATGGTGCCCTCCGCCTCGG
>CAJTOE010000067.1 GCA_910577805.1 uncultured Oscillospiraceae bacterium
ATACTCCATTAAGGTAGCGGAGTGTCCCGCCGCCGGGCAGAGCATTTTTGACTACGCTCCGAAAAATGCCGCCGCCGATTCCTACCGCAGTCTGGCGGAGGAGGTGCTGAGGCTTGCCTAAAGCGAACATGAACGATATGTTGAAACGGCGCATGGCCGCTACCCAGCAGGCGTCAGAGTTACAAACCAGCGATGAAGCCTACCAGCAGATTTTCCGGGAGAAGGCGCCTGTTGGTGCTGCCCAGCTCTGTGATCTCCCGCTGGACAAGCTGGTGGCCTTTTTCACAGCGGACATCGGCTTTCGTCCCTATTCCAAAGAAAAGCTGGCAGCCCTGGCGGAGCAGCTTCAAGAGGATGGTCTGTTTGTCCGGATTATTGTCCGCCCTATGGCCGCAGAAATATACGAGATTTTGAGCGGTCACAACCGTGTTGCCGCCGCAAAGCTGGCAGGATGGTCCACGATTCCCGCAGAGGTAGTGGAGGCTGATGATACCAGAGCCATCGTGATTGCCACCTCTACCAATCTAATTCAGCGGCAAGGGCTCTCTATTATCGAGCGTGGAAAAGCATACAAAGCATTGCTGGACGCAAAAAACCGTCAAGGATACCGTTCCGATATGGAGAATGGAACTTCTGGCGATTCTCGCCAGAAGTATTCAGCCCGGGCCTTGGTCGCCGAATTTTTTGGCGTCACCGAGTATGAAATACGGAAAGCTGTCAAGCTGACCCAGCTGGTACCGGAACTAGCTGATATTCTGGAGAATACGCCTAAACAGCTCAACCTTGCCTGCGCCGACCTGATAGCCGACTATGACACCGAGTCTCAAAAGGCGTTTATTGAGATATGCTCCATTGAAGGGTACCAGATTAACAAGGCCGCCATACAGCACATTACCCGCAAATGTCCGCCTCCCACAGCCGGCCGTCAGGCCGTGTTTGCCGCCTGGCACGAGGCCCGGGCAGCGGCGGAGAAGCGTCTGACAGCCCCGCCCAGGAAAATATCCTTTGACCGCAAGCAATTTGCCCCCTATCTGGAGAAGTTCAGCAGCGACCGGGAGATCGAAAAACTGTTCCTGGAGTTCTTGCGGCAACGGGCCGGATGACGTATAATGGGCAAAATACAGATTGCGAGGGGTACATATGAGTGAGCAGGATAAAATCCAGCTGTTCGAGAACCAACCAATTCGTGCGGCTTGGGATTCAGAGCAGGAAGAGTGGTATTTTTCTATTGTAGATGTAGTCAGAGTATTAGTAGACAGTCCTGATTATAATACAGGAAGAAAGTATTGGAACAAGCTGAAACAGAGGTTAAAGGAAGAAGGTAGTCAACTGGTGACAAATTGTCACCAGTTGAAAATGACCGCCGCTGATGGTAAGAAGCGGTTAACTGATGTGGCTGACACGCAACAGTTGCTTCGCATTGTTCAGTCCATCCCCTCTCCCAAAGCGGAACCCTTTAAGCTCTGGCTGGCCCAGGTTGGCCGGGAGCGGATTGAGGAGACTATCGACCCGGAACAGGCCATTGATCGGGCTTTGGAAACCTATCAGCGAAAGGGATATTCCCCCGATTGGATACATCAGAGAATTCTGGCTATCCGAGTCCGCAACGAATTAACAGCTGAGTGGCAGGCAAGAGGTGTGGAACAAGGTCGGGAATACGCCATTCTTACCGATGAGATCACCCGCGCATGGTCTGGCATGACGACGAAGCAGTATAAACAGTTGAAAGGCTTGAAAAAGCAAAATCTGCGGGATAACATGAGCACCACAGAGATCATTCTCAATATGCTGGCAGAAACCTCTACAAAAGACATATCGAAGAAGGAGCGACCGGAGGGCTTTGAGGAAAGCCGGCAGGTAGCGAAACGCGGCGGTCGTGTTGCCCACATTGCCCGTCAAGCACTGGAAGCCGAGACTGGAGAGCCAGTAATTACTTCCAAAAACGCCGCACAGTTAAACGCTGTGGTCACGCAGATGATCGAAGCGGTGGCCTCTACAAAGCCCGAGGAGTTACCACCGCCTACGGAAGAAAAGAAAACCGAAGAATGAACCATGCTGTACAGCCTGGCGCCGCTTTTGCGGCACCGGGCATTTTTTATGCTCCGAAGGGGGTGATAACACATGAACAACTATCAACGGCCCCACAGTCCTTTCGAGGATTCTGCCATAGAGCGGCTGCGGCGCATGGGCCTGACCACAGAGGACGGCTCCCCGGAACGGGATGCCATGACCGTATTTGGCAGCATTTTCGCCGGCCAGTTCTTTGACGATCTCTGCGACTACTACCAGGATTTCCAGGATGTCCAGGAGACCATCGCCCAGATATTCCACACAGCGGAGCAGGCCGACCCCAAGCAGAAATTCCTGTTGATCTGCCTGCAATATGACAGCATCTACCGCTCCCTGCCCGACCCGGTCTGGTGGATCAGCGGCAGCCCGGCTTTTGCGGAGTTGTTCGCCGAGGACTTCCTGGCCCACCTCAAACGGTTGGCAGAAACTACATAAGAGAGGATGAGAACATGAATCGTATTAAAATTTATAAGCCCCCGGATAGTCCCGCCCAGGCGGCGGAGTTCATTGAGGGGCTGGAGCCCAAGCTGCGGGACAAGGTGGTCCGGCAGATATTCTATCTGTCCCGGACATCCCTTTCGGAGTTAAAGGAGCCTCACTACAAGCATTTCTCCATTGAGAAGTATCAAAGTCTCTATGAGCTTCGGGAGAAGGGCCGGGTGGTGGTGCGGGTCATCTTCACCCCCTGCCCCAACGGGGATTACCTACTGCTTCACGCTTTTGTGAAACGCCAAAAGCGTGACACCGAAAAAGCGCTGGAGCACTCACTCAGACTGCTGGCGGAACTTTGGGACCACCCCGAGTACGCAGTAGAATATAAAGTCAAAGAGGAGGAAAACCGCAAATGAAAATCATTGTACCCATCACCCTGGCGGCCGCGCTGGCACTGACCAGTGCGGTATTTTTCTGGAAAAGGAGGACCCGGAGATGAAAAGACTGCTCGCCTGTTTGCTGCTGGCAGCGGCCCTGGTGACCAACGCCTGTGCCCTGGAGGTCCCCACCAATACCACCGTCCAGAACCTCAACGGGAGCCAGCAGCTCATCAAGACCTACACCCTGCCCCCCGGGGCTGATCCCCAGCAGCTCATTGAGGAGCCCTTCGAGCAGGAGGGCTACCGCTACACCTTTGCGGAGATTGTGAAGGAAGAGAATCAGGTGTCGGACCGCAAGTACCACACCGAGACGGTGACACTGGAGACCGGCACCAAGGACCTGGGCAAGATTCTGGAACAGCTGGCTACTACGCTGGACTATGATGACGGCACCTATTCCGGCGTCCTGACCCTGGATCACACCGCCATTCGCACCGAGGCCTCCGGCTATGCCAGCAAGGCCAAGAACATCACCGCCACCAAGACCATCGGGCCGCTGGACCGCAACGACATGTCCTACGTCCCGGCCACCACCGTCAAGGACGGCGTGACGCTGAACCTGTCCAACGTGGATTGGCAGGTCATCGGCACCGATCTGGTAGGGGATGCCCTGGCCCCGGCCTCCTATCAGGCTGTGGCCACCTACTCCGGTAAGAGCTATCACAAGGTCGCCACTGGGTATATCACCTCCGCCGACTATGTGGGCGAGGTCACCCGGAACGATGTGGAGAGCGTCACCTATAAGGTGACCTACCTGGGGACAGAAACCGAGACGCCTGGTATCATTGTTGACCGGGCCTCCGGCCTGACTGCCGGCCTGCCCGGAAAGGTCCTGCCCTATGCCCTGGGCGTTCTGGGGGCTGGGACAATCGCTACCCTGGGGGTGCTGCTGTTCCGCTCCCGCCGGGCACTGCGGCAGCTCCAGGAGGAACCGGAGGACGAATCTGAAGAGGAGGAGACGAAATGAAACCCTGGAAAATCCTGACCGAAGCGATCCTGCCCGTTATGGCCCTGCTGGCCCTGGTTCCCTCCGCCTATGCGGCGGCGGACTACTCCTTTGAGACCACCGCCCCCCAGGACTACTACAAGAGCACCAGCTATGAGGACATTTACGGCAGCCAGTACAACTACGGCGGCAAAAACGTGGTGGACTACCAGATCCCTGAACTGGAATACGGCCTTCAGAGCACCACCATGACTGGCGTGATGGAGCGCACCATCCTCCCCGGCCTCCAGCAGACGGTGGCAACCGGCGGGGGCGGCTATGGCGTCAGCGGCGGTGGCCCCATTACGGTGCTGGTGGAGGCCGGCAGTCCCGGCAACTCCACTGGCACTCAGATGCCCACGGTCCCCACCACCCCAACCTATCCTACCTACCAACAGCCCACCTACACCAGCGCGGAGGGCATGGCCTACAAGGACGGTCACATCGGCACCATCAAGATTCCCTCGCTGAAAATCGACATGAAGCTGTGGGAGGGCGAGACCAACGCCAGCATGAAGAAGGGCCTGGGCCACTACAGCTCCACCTCCGCCTGGGATGGAAACGTCGGGGCGTGCGGCCACAATCGGGGGACCAAGTACGCCATTGGCGCAATCAAAAATCTGAAGCAGGGCGACACCATCACCTACACTACCATGTACGGCACCCGGACCTATGCGGTCACACTGGTGAAGACCATCTCCAACACCGACTGGAGCTACCTCCAGGCCACTTCCGACAACCGGATTACCCTCACCACCTGCCTGGCCGACCACCCCGAGAGCCGTGTGGTGGTCCAGGCGGTGGAAGTCCGTTCATAAAAGGTTTACAAATAACCTTTTGCGGCGAAACTCCGTGAAAAGCGGAGGTGAAACGGCCGAAATTCAACAAATACGGAAAGGTTCAAAATATCGGCAAAGGGATTTAAAATAATCCTTTGACAGGGAGTAAGTTCCGTACTATGCTCAAATCAGAAGGAAGAAACAAGTTGATTTTGGGTGCTGAAAGGAGTGCAAAATATGAAACGGATCTTTACCTTGCTGCTGTGTGCCGCACTGACGCTCTCACTGGCTGTTCCCGCCCTGGCTGTTCAGTCAGAGCAGGAAACGGCGGCGGCCTGGCTGAAAGAAAACGGTATCCTGACCGGGGACCAGAACGGCAATCTGAATCTCGGTTCCGGTCTGACCCGGGCGGAGCTGGCTGTGATCCTGACCCGGCTCTCCGATGATACCGGAGACATGGGCAGGAATGCCGCCTACTACCGCACCATCTGTCCCTTCACCGATGTTCCGGAGTGGGCGATGCCCTACGCAGGCTACTGCGCCGAAAAGAAGCTAATGGCCGGGTACGGCAACAAGCAATTCGGCCCCAACGACCCAGTGACCCCGGCAGCAGCCTGCACTGTTATGCTCCGGTATCTGGACTGCCCGGCCAACCAGTGGAGCTATGCCACCGCCTGCGACAAGGCGGTCGAGTTAGGCCTGATTCCTGCGGATGCGACCACCGGTCCCTCCATCACCCGTGGAAATATCTCTATTCTAATCTACCGGGCTCTAAATGGTATCAATCCTGGGAACGGGGCAGACACAACGGTTCCAGGTGTTGGGGACGGCTACCTAACCAACGGCAAGCCCATCACCGAGGAAAATGT
Source organism: uncultured Oscillospiraceae bacterium (assembly GCA_910577805.1). GTDB lineage: Bacteria > Bacillota > Clostridia > Oscillospirales > Oscillospiraceae > Lawsonibacter. Next base: position 5,576 of record CAJTOE010000067.1, read on the forward strand.
GCTGGAGCTGCTTCGTGAGATTGAAAAGGATTGGCCAAATGGTACTGTCTGGGGCACCCACAATACTCCAGGAACGCACAAAAATGAAGTCCTTAGCACAGAAAGTGGACGTATTATGCGTAGTTACCATGTTAGCAATACTTATGGCTGTGGAGCATATGCCAGCATGGTAAGTTCTCTTATCTTCGGCAATGCGACCAACTGTGGATACAAACTGGATGACATCAGTAAATTACGGCCTGGAGACATTGTTTTTGTAGTTAGTCCTGATGGAAAGGTAGGCCATGTAGTTCTTTCATTAGAGTCGCCAAATGCAGAAGGACGATTCCACTATACTGATGGAAACAGCGGAGAAGCTATTTGGTGGCCTGACAAGGATCATGCAAATCTTAGAAGCTATAGCCTGACTGGATTCAGTGGAGGTCGTATTCCTCATCACCTGGAGGTTTGGAGCCGCTACCCCGAGAATGTTCCTTACACTGGAAGCAGTGTTGAAGCATGGCCCATAGATAACAGTTAGGAGAAAGAATGCACTTGAAACCACCGATTCCCCATATGAATAGCCCCGATTACAAGTGAAAACTCACATCCGCAAGGACTGCACAATTCTGTGCGGTCCTTTTTCATACCTAAAATCTGTAATTTGGAGGAAATTTTAATGCTGAAATGTATGAAAGAGCACTGGAAACGGGCAGTCTCCGGCCTACTGGCTATCATTATGGCTGCCGGAATGCTCCCTGCTTCCACATTTGCCGCTGATGCAGGCGGCAATTCCAATCCCTATGCCGCCACTGGCAGTTTCGAGCTGAACATAGCTGGCTCCACTGCCTGGAACGGCGGCGATAAGGCCCTCACCGTCTACAAGACCGAGAGCAGCAGCACTCAGGTTGCCACCATCCCCACCGCCACGCCCTTCGCTATTCTGGAGGACAAGGGCGGCGGCCAACTGAAAATCGGCTTCCAGGACGGCGGCTGGACAGGTGCCAGCTTGGATGGCACCGGCTGGGTAGACAAGGACAGAGTCCTGGTCAATCTGCCCGATGTGCTGCCCGGCATCGCCTATGACCGGGACGGCGGCAAGCAGTTCAACTCCCGGCTGACCCGGTTTGAGTACGTTGTTCCCGGCTCCTATGCCCTGGCTGAACAGCTGGCACAACTTCAAAAAGAGGCCCTGACCAACGGCGAGACACTGGTAGTCCGTCTGTCTGGCCAGACCGTGAGTGTTGGCCGGGCCAAAGGCGACCCCACCCAGTTTCACAGCTACAGTTTGGACGGGGTGGACTACCAGAAGTATGATACTTGGTCAAAGTACGAGACAACAGATGACAGCCTAAGCGACCTCAGCTATGACCTGCCCTACGCTATCGACCGGGCCTACAGCGCCGATCCCAGTGTGACACGGACCATGTTCTGTCCCCAAACGGTCAAGCGTGCCCCTTCCAAGGTGAGCGCCAGCGACCCCACTGGAGGCGTGGGTGCTTACAACCCCGGCAGCCCCGGAGGAAAAAAACCCACCACATCCAATGTGGACTGGTCCGTAGACCGTGAGCGGACATTTTTACGCTTCACCTTGATTGAATTTCCCCAGGGCGTTGTGACCGACCTGAACACCAGAGATTGGGGGACTTGGCATGTAGTCGGCACCCCCCTCAATGTGATTTGGAGCAACGGCTGGTCTGTGGATCAATGCCGCAGCAATATCACCTGGTACAATTCCTCCGCTATGCAGTATAACGGAGAAGGGACCAACGCCGCTCAGTTAATGGGCGGCTCGTTTGAAAGCGGCGGCGTGTATTCCTACGATGCCACCGGTGGCAACAACAGCCGCTGGGTGACCACCGCCGATGAGTTCCAGAAAGCCACCGGAATTTCCGACCAGCAGAAGGAGCAGATGTTCCACTGCAACTCCAAATCCTGGTCCACTGGCTGGAAGGACGGCGATTACACCTCCATGTGGGGTACTGACGCAGAATCCGTGACCCCTGGCAATCTCTACAAGGTTTACAAAGCCAACGACGCTTTTCTGTACCTGCTGAACTGCCTAAGTGCCAACGACGCTGGTTCTGGCTGGAGCAAGGATGAGGCCCTGGAAAAGTGGTCTGAGTATGTCCACGATGCGGACGGAAATTTGCGCACCAAATACCGGATCATCGTGGAGACAGGCGCGGTAGTCAAAGACCCGGACGGCCATCGCCGCGCCTATACTCTGCGGGAGATGATGGCCTACAGTCTCTATAACAACGAAGATGGGAGCCGTTACACTCTGATCTATGACCAATCCTCAACCATGGTGAACATGGCCCAGTGGATGCGGCAGGCAAAAGACCATCAATTTTTAGAGTACCCGCTGGATGAAAACGGCACTCCCACCGGTGAGGAGCTACACTCCACCAACGGTTTCCGGGAGTGCGACAGCTATGTGGATACCATCCAGTATGCCCGGCCCATGCGGGATACAATCTTCAATGAGCGGCGTTCTTTTGGTCTGCATATTTTTAGTCCGTTTAACTTTGAAAGGGAGCCAGCAAAGCCGTCTTTGGAGGTGGTCAAGAAAGCAGGGGCAGAAATTCCAGCGAGTGAGGAATGGAGTTTTACTGTAACCTATACGTCTGGTGCTCCCACCAACTATACAGCTACTAAATCTGTGACTGAGACTGCAAATGGGTTGAAGTTTTCACTAAAAGCTGACGAAACAATCCATATTGATTTTGTTGCTGATTCCTCTTTCCGTTTCGAGGTTACAGAGGACGATCCCTCCAAGCTTACCAGCATCACTGGTACTGGCGGCACCGCTGACATGACGGCTAAAAAGTTTATCAGCAGCGGCGGAGCCTCCAAGGTGGCCTTTACCAACGGCACAACTACCGAAAAGAAGCCGGTCTATCTGAAGCTGAAGAAAATCGCGGCGGAGGATAAGCGGCCTCTCTCCGGCGCTGTGTTCAGCGTCTATGCGGATGCCTCTTGCAGCGGCACAGTCCTAGCTACCATGGCTACCGGCTCTGACGGCACTGCCAGCACCTCCGTTCCCAACATCGTGGAGGATGGCGGTTCTGTTACACTGTACATCAAGGAGACCACGGCCCCGGCGGGCTGTACCCCGCTGGCTACTCCCTTCCCTGTTACCTGCAAGGCCCCGGAAAACTCCACCCAGGCCGGAGCGGTCCAGGTGGGACCCGCGGCGGGCATTGAAAATGGCGGCATCCCTACTCCCGGCAAGGCAATCCTCTACAAGCGGGACACCAACACAAACGCCGGTGTCGGGCCCGCCACCTTCAAATTCAGTTCCGTGGTAAATGGAGTCTATGAGTTTGACACCGATTCCTCCGGTACTCTGGAGAGCGTCCAGTGGTGGGACCCCACCGAGGCGGCGGGCAAATACATCAAGCCCGGCGAGTACGCTGTGACGGAAATCGTACCGCCTCCCAATTACGAACCCACCACCGAAGTCCAGCAGATCAAGCTGGAACTGGATGCGGACGGCAATCCCATCCCCGGCGGGCCCCTAGTATTCAAGAACTTGGCGAAGGTCGGATTGAAGATCGTGAAATATGACCGGCAAAGCCACCGGCCCATGGCGAATGTCACCTTTGAAATCTTCCGGGACGGTGTTTCTCTGGGGCATTACGAAACCAACCAGAGCGGTGAGATTCTGCTGACCGGCATTGAGCCTGGCACCTATCGGGCAGTCGAGGTGGATACTGGGGACAGCAGTCACATCAAGGACACCGCCCCCCAGGAGATTGAGTTGACCGCCGGCTGTGGGACAAAAGAGCTGTTTTTCTTCAACGACACCAAGCCCGGCATGAAACTGGTAAAGGTGGACAGCGCCGACCCGTCCAAGACCATTCCCAATGCTAAATTCCGTATCCGGGCCGTGGACGGCAGCTTTGGCCCGCAGGAATTTGTGACTAACGGCAGCGGTGAGATCGATCTGTCCAACCTCCCCGCAGGCTCCTATGAAGTTACTGAGATAGAGTGCGCCGGGTATGTCGTGGACAACGCCCAGCGCATCATCCACCTGCGGGCCAACGACACCGCTGAATTTGTGTTCACGAATACAAAAAAGCCCGGCCTGCGGCTGATCAAAACCAGCGCGGACGGGACTGCTTTGGACGGTGTTACCTTCAAAATTACCCCCATTGGAGACGACAGCCACTCCATCGACCGCACTACCCAGAACGGCGGCGAAATCTTGGTGGAGGATTTGGAGCCTGGGATTTACTCGGTGCAGGAAACAGCCACTTTACCCAATCACATTCTGGATAAAACAGAGTACCATGTGGAGCTGTCTCCGGGCAAGGTTTCCGAGTTACGTCTGAGCAACGACAAAAAGCCCGGTTTCCGTCTGATCAAGACCAGTGCGGACGGCACTCCCCTGGACGGTGTTACCTTCCGCATTTCCAAAATCGAAGACGGAAGCCGGTATATTGACCGCACCACGAAAAACGGCGGTGAGATTTTTGTAGAGGATTTGGAGCCTGGCATGTATTCCGTGGTGGAAACTGCCACCTTGCCCGACCACATTCTGGACAAGACCGAGTACCATGTAGAGCTGTTCCCTAACAAGACCTCTGAGCTGCGGGTAAAGAACGACAAGCGGCCCAACCTTATCATCTGGAAACGGGATGCGGACACCGGCGAGGTCGTGCCCAACACGGTTTTCCTGGTAAAGTCTGCGGACGGCCACAGCGTCAACGAGGTCAAGACCGGACCGGACGGCAAGGGCACTCTGGAGAATCTGCTCCCCGGCGTGTACGAAATTTCTGAGAAATCAGTCCCGGAGCCCTACCTCCAGGACGCGGCCAACCAGCTTGTGACCCTCTATCCCAACAAGGACCGGGAAGTTCTCTTTGAGAACCACAAGCGGCCCACTATCGAGATCATTAAGGAAAATTCCATCACCCATGAGCGGCAGGCCAACGTGCCCTTCCGGGTCTGGTATGCCTCCAACCACACCAGCACCGGCGAGTACAACGACCTGGGTGTACATTATACGGACGAAAATGGCCGCATTGTCCTCACTGAGCCTGATATCTTCCTCCGGGACGGCTGGTTCCGGGTGAAGGAGCTAGAACCGCCCCACGGCTTTGCCCTGGCCGACCCCGACACCCAGGAGGCCTTCATCCCCTCCGGCACAAGCCATACCTTCCTGTTCCAGAACCGGCCCCTGTCGGCCATCTGCGTCTGGAAGTATGACAGCGTCAGTCCCAATATGGCCATTGAGGGGGCAGTGTTCCAAATTCGCTACCTCTCCGGAAACACTTCCGGGACGGGCGGCACCGTGATCGGCACTTACCGCACCGGGCAGAACGGCTCCTTCACGGCCACCGGTCTCCCCGCCGGCACCTATATCATTGAGGAGCTGTCCAGCGACGGGGACCATGTGATCGACACCCCGCCCCAGACCGTGTACCTTTCCGGTAACGACCAGGAGGTTATTCAGGTCCATTTCGGAAACAGCCCCAAGGGCTCCCTTCTGGTGAAAAAGGTGGATTCCGTCACAAAACAGCCGCTTTCTGACGTTGAATTTTTGGTCACTGACAGCAAGGGCAATGTCGTCGGCAACGCCAACGGTAAGTTTGTGACGGACAGCACCGGCAGCTTCACTGTCAGCGGTATCGACCCCAGCACGACGCTGATCGTGAAAGAGGTCCGAGCCAAGGACGGCTACATTCTGGACGACGTACCCCAGACCGCTGTCATCAATGCAGGCCAGACCGTCACCCTGGAGTTCCGCAACCAGCCTATGGGCTCCCTGCTCATCCGGAAGGTGTGCAGTGTCAACCCCAGTGTTACGCTGGCGAACGCGGAGTTCAAGGTGGCCTACTCGGACGGCAGCCTCATTGGCGATTCCAACGGCGTTTACCGTTCGGACGAAAACGGAGAGGTGCGCATTAGCGGACTCATTCCTGGAAAAAGCGTGGTGGTGACTGAGACAAAAGCGCCGGCGGGATTTTTGATTGACACGCAATCCCAAACCATCGTAATTCAGGCAGGAAAAACGGTCACGCTTACCATGAAGAACCAGCCCCGTGGCCAGTTGATTATCCAGAAACGGGACAGCCAGACCAACCAAGTCTTGCCCAGTGCTCAGTTCCGGGTGACCACGGCGGCCGGTTGCGAAGTGGGTCTGGACGGTGTGATTGGCACATCCACACTGACCTCCAACGGCATTTTTACCACTGATTCCCAAGGTGAAATCAGGCTGTCCAACCTGGCTCCGGGCGCATATGTCATTTCTGAGATCAAAGCTCCAAACGGCTATGTCATGGACAATCCCAGCACCAACGTGGTCATCGGCCCCAACGGGGACACGCAGACGATCATTATCACCAACACCCCCAAGGCCACATTGACCATCACGAAACGGGACGCTGTGACCCGCAAGCCTTTGGCAAACGCTGAATTTATTGTCCGGGACAGTGAGGGCCACGCTGTCGGCCCCACCAACGGTGTCTACAAAACTGGAACGGACGGCACAGTGATTGTCTCCGGACTGGAGCCTGGCAGTACCATCATGGTGTCTGAAACCAGAGCACCTACAGGTTACATCCTCGATGAGACGCCCAAGAGCATTGTGGTGAAGTCCGGCATTTCCAACAGCCTGATTTTCGATAATGAACCAGGTACTACTTTAATAATTCGGAAGTTCATCGAGGGGACTGAGAACGAGCCATTGAGCGGGGTGTGCTTCAAGGTAGTGGACGGTTCCGGGGCTGCCGTTGGCCCGGACGATGGCTGCTATTACACCGACAAGGCGGGAGAAATCGTCCTGGAAGGTATTGAGCCCGGAACCACGGTGATTGCCAGAGAGATCAAGACCGTGGAAGGCTATGTGCTGGACGGCACACCCCAGGACATCAAAATCGCGGGCGGACGTGTGCAGCATCTCACCTTTTGGAACGCCAAGGCTGGTACACTGGTGATTCAAAAGAAAGACAGCGTAACCGGCAATTTTATCCCCGGCGCGCAGTTCCAGCTGACCTACGCCAACGGCGGGTACGTGGACGCCGACAACGGCCACCTGAGCAGCAACGGCCTCTATACCACGGACGATAAAGGTG
>CAJTOE010000068.1 GCA_910577805.1 uncultured Oscillospiraceae bacterium
CCACCCCCGCCCCCTCCGGCGGCGACTCCACCGAGATTACCCTGTGGACCTACCCCGTCGGCAAGTGGGCTGACGAGGCCACCGTTAAGTCCCTGACCGACGGCTTCACCGCCGAGACCGGCATCAAGGTCACCGTGGAATACCTGGCTTACGCCGACGGCGACGACAAGGTCAACGCCGCCATCACCGCCAAGCAGACCCCCGACCTGGTCCTGGAAGGCCCTCAGCGTCTGGTGACCAACTGGGGCGTGGGCGGCCACATGGTCGATCTGTCCGACATGTTTGACGACACCGACAAGGCCGAGATCGACCCCTACGCCCTCAACGCCTGCATCGCCCCCACCGGCGAGATTTACGAGTACCCCCTGGTCATGACCGCCCACTGCATGGCCGTCAACCTGGACGCCTTCAAGGAGGCCGGTGCTGACCAGTATCTGGATCTGGAGAACCACACCTGGACCACCGAGAACTTCTTCAAGGCCGTTGAGGCCCTGAACAGCCACTTCGGCCAGACGGTCGGCGCTGTGTACTGCGTGGGCCAGGGCGGCGACCAGGGCACCCGCGCCCTCGTCAACAACCTGTACGGCGGTACCTTCGTCAACAGCGACCACACCGGCTACACCTGGGACGACGAGGCCAACATCCAGGCTCTGAAGGCTCTGTATGACGCGGCCGGCATCGACTACGACGCCTCCATCGCCGGCGGCGACGAGATTGCGCTGTTCTACCAGGGCGTCCTGAAGATGGCTTTCTGCTGGAACATCCAGCAGCAGCTCAACCCCAACCAGGCCAACACCGGCGCTGGCCTGACCATGAACGGGGAGGAGATCGCGTTCATGTCCTTCCCCACCTCTGACGGCAAGTCTCAGCTGTGCGGCGGCGTTTGGGGCTTCGGCATCTTCGATAACGGCGACCAGGCCCGCATCGACGCCTCCAAGCAGTTCATCAAGTATATGTGCGACTCCGAGAAGACCGCTGACGCCGTCCGGACCGCTTCCTTCTTCGCCGTGCGCGACACCGCCGAGGGCACCGACCTGACCCACATCTGGGACGACGAGCCTCTGATGGCTGAGTACACCAAGCTGCTGCCCATGCTGGGCGAGTACTACGAGGACGTGCCCGGCTGGGCCCAGGCCCGTACCTCCTGGTGGAACATGCTCCAGAAGATCGGCGCCGGCGAGGACATCGCCAGCACCGTGTCCACCTACATGACCGAGGCCAACACCGCAGCCGCAGGCTGATGGAACAGCGTCTGACAAGTTTATAGAAAAAAGTAAGGTCCGCGCCTTCTCCCCGCCCCAGCGCGGGGGGAAGGCGCGTCAAAAATTTCCAAAACACGGTTCCGAAAGGAGTGGTTCCCCTTGGCGAAGCAGCCCCAAGACGCAATGACACGGGCCTTGGCACGCAGAGAAACCACCGTTGCTTACCTCTTCCTGCTGCCCAGCCTGGTCTTTTTCCTGGGATTCGTCGTAATCCCCATGATCATCTGTATCTTCACCAGCTTGACCGATTCCAACATGAACGCGAAGATAGCCACCAGCTTTGTGGGCCTGAGCAACTTCATCAAGCTGGCCAGCGACAAGACCTTTATTGACGCGCTGATCAACACCTTCGTGATCGTGCTGGTCAGCGTCCCCGCCGTGTGCGCCTTCTCTCTGTGGGTGTCCTCGGCCATCTACCGGCTCAACGGCGTGCTGCTCTCCGCATTCCGCTGCATCTTCTACCTGCCTGTGGTCACCGGCTCTGTGGCGGTCACCGTGGTGTGGAAGTGGATGTATAACAACTACACCGGTATCTTTAACCATGTGCTGAAAACAGTCGGCATCATTGACAAGAACATCAACTGGCTGGGCGATGAGAAGTACGCCCTGTGGTGTATCATCCTCATCCTGTTCACCACTTCTGTGGGCCAGCCCATCGTGCTGTATGTCTCCGCCCTGGGCAACGTGGACCACTCCCTGGTAGAGGCCGCGGAGGTGGACGGCGCCAACAACATGCAGGTGTTCTGGCAGATCAAGTGGCCCCAGATGATGCCCACCACCCTGTACATCCTGGTAATCACCACCATCAACTCCTTCCAGTGCTTCGCGTTGATCCAGCTGCTGACCTCCGGCGGTTCGGGCACCAACACGGTGATGTATTACATCTACTACACCGCGTTCAAGCTCACCGAGCAGGCCGGACACTTCGGCTACGCCAACGCCATGGGCGTGGTCCTGGCGATCTTCATCGGCCTGCTGTCTGCCCTGCAGTTCAAGCTGGCGAAAGAAAAGTAAGGAGGTGGGATTATGAAATCAGGTGTGCAGCACAAAAGCGTTTACCGCATCGTCTCGATCATCGTTTTGTTTATTCTGGCGTTCCTGTTCGTATTCCCCCTGTACTGGATCGTCACCGGCGCGTTCAAAACCACCCAGCAAATCAACTCCGTCACCCCGGTCTGGTTCCCCACGGAGTGGACGCTGGACAACTTCGTGCGTCTGTTCGCCCGCCGGACCGCCCCGATTTTCCCCATGGGACCTGTCGGCCCCGCCGCCATCCGCTGGCTGTTCAATACCGTGTTCATGGCCGTAGCCGCCATGATTCTGACCTGTATCACCGCCTCGATGGCGGGCTACGCCCTGGCGAAAAAGCGCTTCCGCGGTCGCGCTATCCTGTTCGGCCTCATCGTATGCGCCATGGCCCTGCCCAAACAGGTCATCCTGATCCCCCTCATCCGGGAAATCTCCTTCCTGGGGCTTTATGACAACATCTGGGCCGTCATCTTCCCCACCGTAGGCTGGCCCTTCGGCGTGTTCCTGATGAAGCAGTTCTCCGAGGGCATCCCCGGCGAGATTCTGGAGGCCGCCCGCATCGACGGCGCCAACGAGGCCAGGACCTTCGCCACGATCGTGGTACCGATGGTCAAGCCGGGCCTCGGCGCGCTGGCTATCTTCACCTTCATCAACTCCTGGAACGACTACTTCATGCAGCTGATTATGCTGGCCAGTACGGAAAACGCCACCATCTCGCTGGGTATCTCCACCCTTCAGGCGGAGACCTCGGTGGATACCGGTATGCTGATGGCCGGCGCGGCGCTGGCCGCCGCCCCCATCATCATCGTGTTCCTGATTTTCCAGAAGTACTTCACCCAGGGTATCACCATGGGCGCGGTCAAGGGTTGATTCCCCTTCCAAAAAGAGGGATCATATATAAAATGCGGCTGCGTACGGCTACTCCATTTCTATAGCCTGCGGAAGCTGAAAAAAGGAGGAAAAATTCCGCCGGCCGGCGGTGCGCCAGTGTGGAGACCTGGCGTAAGCCCCGAACGCACACGCTTTCGTTCGGGGGAGGAGGCGGCGCGGAGGCGCTGTCTCTACGGTCAGTACATTATGTCTAGTGTGAGCCTGAAGAACATCTACAAAATCTATGAGGGCAACGTCACAGCGGTCAACGATTTCAACCTGGAGATCGCGGACAAGGAGTTCATCGTCCTGGTCGGACCCTCCGGCTGCGGCAAGTCCACCACCCTGCGGATGGTGGCCGGCCTGGAGGAGATCTCCAAGGGCGAGCTGCACATCGACGGTAAGCTGGTCAACGACGTGGAGCCTAAGGACCGCGACATCGCCATGGTGTTCCAGAGCTACGCCCTGTATCCCCACATGACTGTGCGTGAGAACATGGAATTCCCCCTGAAGCTTCGCAAGATGGACAAGGACGAGATCAAGCGCCGGGTGGACCAGGCCGCGGAAATCCTGGACATCGGCGTGTACCTGGACCGCAAGCCGAAGGCGTTGTCCGGCGGCCAGCGCCAGCGTGTGGCCATCGGCCGCGCCATCGTCCGTGAGCCTAAGGTGCTGCTGATGGACGAACCGCTGTCCAACCTGGACGCCAAGCTGCGTAACCAGATGCGTGCGGAGATCATCAAGCTGCGCCAGCGTATCAACACCACCTTCGTCTACGTCACCCACGACCAGACCGAGGCCATGACCCTGGGCGACCGCATCGTTATCATGAAGGACGGCCTGGTCCAGCAGATCGGCACTCCCCAGCAGGTGTTCGAGCATCCCATCAACGTATTCGTGGCCGGCTTCATCGGCACTCCGCAGATGAACTTCTTCCAGGGCCAGCTGGAGAAGACTGGAAACGGCTATCAGATCAAGTGCCTGGGCGCCACCATCCCCGTGGAGGGCGAGCTGGCCCAGAAGCTGGCGGCCAAGAACCTGAGCAACCGGGCGGTCACCGTGGGCATCCGTCCGGAGCATATCACCGTAAAGGGCGCGGACGCCGCCAACGCCATCCAGTCCAGCATTGAGGTCTCCGAGCTGATGGGCAGCGAGCTGTACCTCCACGCCACCGTGGGCGACAACAAGCAGGAGATCGTTATGCGTATCCCCACCATCGACCTGCCCGCCGAGCATCGCGGCGGCGTGCCCTACGGCACGAAGTTCAACTTCACCTTCCCCAGCAATCTGATCCACCTGTTCGACCCCGACACCGAGAAGAACATGCTGGACCTGTAAGAACAGAAAAGCAAATCCGTGCAGACTGAGAAACCGCCCCGGCCAATGGCCGGGGCGGTTTTTTCACCCTCGGTATTTGCATGACTGCACAGTAGTCTCGATAGGCGCAGCGATCAGCCTTCCCCCTTGGCGGGGGAAGGTGGATGGCCGAAGGCCAGACGGATGAGGGGGAGAGGGCAGAGCAGCAGCGGCCTCCGGCCGCGGGAAATGCACAGCGGCCCTCGGCTTTTCACCCTCATCCGTCACGCTTCGCGTGCCACCTTCCCCCGTGAGGGGGAAGGCGCGAACATTGGCACTTGCCCAACTGCGGAGTAGTTACGATAGTTCCTCCGAAAGCCTATTCCAACACAATCTCGTATTCACCGATTCGCACAGCGGAATATTCCATAATATCTGTAATACCGAAAAAATGCACCGTCGTGGTGACTGTCGAGCAGCCCTCAGCCAGCTCTGACCAAGTGCCGCCGCCCGCAAGGCCATGCAGTCCAATCGGGCTGACCGCGCCGTTTTCTTTCACCAGATAAACGTCCTTCAGCAAGTCCTCATAGTACTCATACCCCATGTTTTGGGCTTCCAGATACAGCGAAAAGGGGGACATCTGCACCTTTGCAGCTATTTTTCCGTTGCTCCACTCCCCGCTGCGCCTTTGCGGGCCGTCGTAGACGGGCTGGAAGGTGACGATTGCCGGGTGGTCTGTCACGGGGACCCATTCTCCATCTTGTTCCACAAGGGGAGGCGCCACATAAATGGTCAGGGGCTGTGCGGTCAAATCTACCAGAGTTGTCTCCTGTCCATCGTAGTAATGCAGAGAACTGCGGTATGCGTAGTAACGTATGGTGCGTGTTTCCGGGTCGTAGCTGGGCTGTCCGGAGCCTCCGCCGCCCGCCCACGTCTCTACTGGATGCAATATACTGCTCTTTTTATACTCGAACTGGGAATTTAAATCGGTCCAATCCACCTCAGCCCACTTCTCCCGCTCCAGGTCCCGGTATTCCTCCCAGGAATAATCTCCTGTAATATAATACTGCGTATCGTGTACACGGGGCGGGCTGTCTCCGACTTCAATATCGTCGGGCAGCTTGTAGTAGAAAATCAAGTGAAAATCGCTGTCACTGCACAAAGCCTGGGTAACGGTCAGCTCCACATCGTCGCAGACCGCCGTGACGTTGACCTCCTGGAACACTGCGCCAGCCAGCTTGGAGAACGCGGCTTTCGGACCAAACCGCCGGATGAACAGCGGGTCCCAGATGGCGTTGGCCCCCATGCACAAAATCAGTGCCGCCGCCAGCACCGCAAGCAGGATTCTTTTCCGCCGTTTTGGTTTCTGGGCACACACCTTTTCCCGCAGACGCGCTTGCAGTCCCTCCGGCGGCGCGCACTGCTCCATTGCCTCCCGATATCGGTTCACACTTCATCCCTCCATTCTTCCCGCAGGGCGTCCCGGCCCCGCTTCAGACGCATTTTGACTGACGAAACACTGATGTTCAGCAAGCGGGCAATCTCCTCCACCTGATACCCCTCGTAGTAGTACAGATGCAGTGCGGTGCGCTGGTCCTCCGGCAGATTGGAGGCCTGCTCCAGCAGACTGAGCTGGGCGGGCGGGATGCTGACATGCTCCGCCGCCTCCAGGGGCAGCTCGGTACGGCGCATCCGCCGCAGCTCGTCCCGGCACTGGTTCCGGGCCACCTGAAACAGCCAGTTTCGCTCGTGTTCCGGGGAGCGGAATTTCGGCGCACGATACAGGCGTTTACAGAACACCTCCTGCATCACGTCCTCCGCGTCGGACGGATTTTTCATATGCAGCAGGCAGAACCGGTACAGCGACGGGCCGTAGGCCTCATACACCTGGTCGAACAATGTCTCTGGTTTCATACGCTCTCCCCCCTCTATCAAGTAATTACGTTTCAAACAGCCCAACGGTCACCGGGTTTTCGTACCATTTTTTGTAAAAATCTTTTCAAAAATATTAAATCGTGTTAAAGCATTCAAAAAGGACTTTCCTTTTCTGGGAATCTGTGGTATACTCCTGCCAAAGCCTATCGTCCCCCCGTTCAGCACTCAGAATCAGGCTTGAACGGTGGATTATACGGCTTTTATCTTGTCCATTTGCAAGTCAGGTCAGGAACAGGAGGGGCGCAGTATTTTGATGGAAATGGGCGAGGCCCCGGCACACAACTTTTACATTATTTGAGCTTGGTGGTCATATGCTGTATGGATATGGCTTTTTTTGCTGTGCCCGTCAGCATTGAACCGTATGGATCACAAATACTATACTTAAATCAGGAGTGAAATATATGGCACCCATCAAACACGGTGGAAACGATAGACAAAAGATCAAAAGCATTGGCCGCAAGGTAAGCAATCTGGTCGCCGCGATGCTGTTCGTGAGCATCACGCTGGTCGTCGTAATTTGCGTGCTGATGTTCTACCGCCTCACCATGTCTATGATGCAAAACGAATGTGTTAGCGCAACGAACGTATTAGCCCGTGAGCTGTCCACATACGACACCGGCGATGAGGACAAAACGGAGCTTTTGGACGCACTCAAAAAGGAAATGGGCTGTGAGTTTACCATTTTCGAGGGAGATGTGCGTACATACACTACCATCCTGCAAAACGGCCGACGGGCGGTGGGCACCCGCCTCTCCAGCGACATTGCGGACATCGTGCTCAAGCAGGGCCAGAGCTACACTGGCAAGGCCAATATTCTGGGGAGTACACATCTCTGCTCCTATGCCCCCACATACGACGCAAACGGCCAGGTCAACGGCCTGCTGTTTGCCGGCATCTCCATGTATGCCGCTTTGAAGGAAATGGTCCTGACCATTGCGTTCTCCTTCCTGGCAGGCACTGTGCTGATTATCGCCGGGATCTGGGTCGTGGGCGCGTATATCAGACGCACCGTCTCCACTCCGCTGTTCCGCCTGACCATACTGGCCCAGACCCTGGAGCAGGGCGACCTGGGGCTGAACCAGCACCAGACCATGATGGTCAACATCGACTCCAACGACGAGATCGGGGTCCTGTCCCAGAGCTTTGACCACACGATCAGCCGCCTGCGCAACTACATCGGCGAAATTTCCCACATGCTCCAGTCCATCGCCGGGGGCGATCTGACGGCCCAGATCACCCAGGAGTACGTAGGCGACTTTGCCGCCATCCGCACCTCCCTGAACGAAATCCTCCAGCAGCTCAACACCTCCATGGGACAGATCGTCACCAGTGCGGAGTACGTCTCCGGCGGGGCGGAGCAGATGGCCACCGCCTCTCAGGCCCTCAGCCAGGGTTCCATGGAGCAGACCAACGCGATAGAGGAGCTGGAGGGGACCATCCGCTCGGTCACGGACAGCGTCAAACAGACGGCGGACAGCGTCCAGCGGGCCAAAGATCAAATCACCGGCGTGGGCGGTCAGCTCACTGAGGGCAATCAGAAGATGCACGAAATGATTACTGCTATGGAGGAGATCTCCGAAAGCTCCAAAGAGATCGAAAAGATCATCAAAGCGATTGAAGATATTGCCTTCCAGACCAATATCCTGGCTCTGAACGCCGCTGTGGAGGCCGCCCGTGCCGGGACGGCGGGCAAGGGCTTCGCGGTGGTGGCCGACGAGGTCCGCAACCTGGCGGCGAAAAGCGCCGAAGCCTCCCAGTCCACCTCCGCCCTCATTGGACGGTCCATTGCCGCCGTGAACCAGGGAACGCAGATTGCCGGCGCTACCGCGAAACAGCTGGACGGCGTGGTGACGGGCGCGAACGAAATCGTGGAGACCATCAACGCCATTGCTGCCGACGCGAACACCCAGGCAGGAGCCGTCGAGCAGATTCAAAATCAAATCGGCCAAATCACCAGCGTCGTGCAGTCCAACTCCTCCACCGCGGAACAGAGCGCCGCCACCAGCCAGGAGCTGAGCGCCCAGGCCGGGGTGCTGAAGCAGCTGGTCCAGACCTTCCAGCTCCGGCAGGCGTAAGGCTCCGAACCCACCTCCCCCAACATGCAAAATCCCTGACAGAAGCCCGGTCCGGCGGCTTCTATCAGGGATTTCGTCGCATTCTCTTGTTACAGCTCGATACGCGCCCCGGTGGTCAGGGCGTACAGCCGTCCTTGCAGCCGCTCCCGCAGAAGGGCAAAGGCCGCGGCGCTGGTGCAGTGGCCGGTGTACAGCCGCTCCACCCCCAGCTCTGCCAGACGGTCCGCTACGGCATTCACATACGCCTCCTCCGGGTCGATGAGATGCAGGCCCCCCAGCACCGCATACACCTGCTTTCCCCCAAACTGCTCCAGTACGCCCTGGACGATGTTGACGATGCCCCCGTGGGAGCAGGAGTTGAACAGCACCAGGCCCCGCTCCGACTCCAGAACCAAAGATTGCTCATGGGAGAAATCGTCGGGGACGAACTGGTCCGGCCCGATTTTCTCCAGCAGCGTCTTTTCCCGGTTGGCAAAGGACCCGCCCCGGACCGTCTCCGGCACCAGCCAGGCCCCCTCCATGGGCGAGAACAGCCCGTCCAGGACCACGAACCGGGGGTTGGGGAAAATGTCCCGGTGGATGCCGATGAACCGGGGCGCGCCCTGAGAGGTGGAAAACCAGCTCTTCCCCGCCGCCGGGCGCAGGTACACCGGGGCGGTCTGATTTTCCGCAAAAAACCGCCGGAAGCCGTCGGCGTGGTCGTAGTGGCCGTGGGACAGTGCGGCCCACTCCACACCGGCCAGGTCTACCCCCAGCTTTTGGGCATTGTCGGCGAACTTCCCCGACGACCCGGCGTCCAGCAGGATGCTGTGCCCCCGGTGCTGGATGTGGAAGGACAGGCCGTGCTCCGCTGTCAGGTGGCAGGGGGCGGTGTTTTCCATCAAAACCGTAATGTTCATGGCTGATATTCCTCCTCTCCCAGCATTTGCTGGGTCAAATCAACAAAATCGGACAACAGGCTCCAGCGGCGGGCCTGCCTGCGGCAGCCGATGCGGATGGGGAACCGTGCCCCGTGGGAAAACCGGAACCGCTCCACCGAGTCCAGCTGCTCCTGGGTCAGGGTGGCCAGGGCCATATTTTCCGGACAGAAGCAGGCCCCCACCCCCCGCAGGCATAAATCCAGCAGCATCCCCAGGTTTTTGGACATAACCCGGACAGACGGTTCAACGTCCAGCTGGGCAAACAGGGCCTGCCGCAGAGAACCCACCACGTCCTCCTCACTGTTGACCACAAAGGGACAGTCCTTCAGAGGGTCCAGGCTCTGGCGGCTGCGTACCTCCTCTGTGACCCGCTGGCGTTCCGGGCCGTACAGGTCCTCCAAAAGCTGCCGGGAGATCAATAAAACGACCTCCTCCTGGTACAGGTCCAGCAGCTCCACGCCGGGCAGAGGCTGGGGGAAGTACCCGATGGCAAGGTCCAGCTCTCCCTTCACCAGCTCATCGCCGAAGTTATCGCCGCACCCCTCAAAAATGCGGATATCCACCTTGGGCCGCTGGCGCTGGTAGGCCTGGATCACCGGCGGCAGGATGGACCGCCCCCGGACCGTGCCGATGCCGATACGCACACAGCCCTTCTCCTCCCCGGCCAGGTCGGCGAAGTCCCGGCCAAGCTGCCGGTATTTCTGCTGGAAATCCAGGGCGTATTCCAAAAATACCTGGCCCGGATAGGTCAGCTCCAGGGGTGTGCGGCGCAGGAGCAGCTGACTGCCCAGCTCCTTTTCCAGGGCGGCGATATGGGCGCTTAACGTCTGCTGGGTGATGTGGAGTTGTTCCGCCGCCCTGGTGAAGCTGCGCTCGTGGGCCACCATGGCGAAATAATCCATGCTGAGAAAGTTCAAAGGCTCTGCCCCCCACGTTGAATTACAGCATTTTCACTGTGTATTCCATCAAAATTAACAGTTGGACATTGATACGGTCTTCTGGTAAAGTGTAGTTACCAAATCAAAGGAGGTCGTTTTTATGATTATCATCAATCTGTTCATCGTCGCCATCGGCATCGCAGCTACCATGTACCTGCTGCCAGACTAACAAGGAGGTCATCCTATGGAAACCGTCACCCTGCTTCTGTTTCTGGGCGTACTGCTGGCGTGCGTGGCACTGAAGCTGGAGCTGCTTTTGGCCCTGGCCGCTGGCTACGTCATTTTCTTCCTCTACAGCCGCAAAAAGGGGTTTTCGACCCGTGAAATCCTGCAAATGTCCTGGAAGGGCATTCAAACCGTCCGGAACGTGCTGATCCTGTTTCTGTTCATCGGGATGCTCACCGCCCTCTGGCGGGCCTGCGGCACCATCGCCGTGATCATCACCATCTGCGTCCGGTTTCTCCAGCCCTCCGCCTTTCTGCTCTTCGCCTTTTTGATGAACTGCGGCGTATCCGTCCTCACGGGCACCGCCTTTGGCACCGCGGCCACCATGGGCGTGATCTGCATGAGCATTTCCGGGGCCATGGGGCTGAATCCGGTGCTGGTGGGCGGGGCTGTTCTGTCCGGGGTGTTTTTTGGGGACCGATGCTCCCCGGTGTCCACCAGCGCTCTGCTGGTCAGTGAGCTTACCGGCACAGACCTGTTCCAGAACATCGCCCGGATGGTCCGTTCCGCGCTGGTCCCCTTTTGTGGGGCCTGCGCCGTGTACTTCGCCCTGGGTATGTCCACCGCGTCCGGCGGCGGCGCTCTGCCGGATGTGGAGTCCATCTTTGCCCAGGGGCTTGTCCTGCACCCCGCCGCTCTGCTTCCGGCCCTGCTGGTGCTGGTCCTGGCGGCGTTCCGGGTGCCGGTGAAGCGGGTGCTGGCCGCAAGCATCCTGACCGCGCTGGTTCTGTATCTGACGCTCCAGCACGGCAGTATCTCCGGACTGCCGGTGCTGCTGTTCTCCGGCTTTCACCTGGAGAATCAACAGCTGGAAGCCCTGCTGGGCGGCGGCGGCATCCTCTCCATGGTCCGGGGCGGAGCCATCGTGTGCCTGTCCTCCAGCTACGCGGGGATTTTTGAGAAAACCGGCCTTCTGCACAGTCTCCAAGCGAAAATCGAGCGCCTGGGGAAACGCCGGGCCTTTCCGGCGGTGCTGGCGGCGGGGACCGCGACGGCTCTGGTGTCCTGCAACCAGACGCTGGCGATTTTGCTCACCCACCAGCTCTGCGGCAATCTGGAGGACGGCCCCGCGCTGGCGCTGGATTTAGAGGACTCCGTGGTGGTGATTGCCGCGCTGGTCCCCTGGTCCATCGCCGCCGCGGTGCCGCTGTCCTCGGTGGGCGCGCCCCTCACCAGTATTTGCGCGGCCTGTTACTTATATTTCCTGCCAATCTGGCGGCTGGTTTCCGGCGGAGGCGTTAAAAGTGCATATCATACCAGTACCAGTGATCGGTGATTTTTGAGGTGGCGGTGACTTTTGGCTTCACCCTCGCTATTCACCCCCTGTCAGCCGTACCGGTCACGTCGTTGATCCACCGCCCGGAGCGCAGACGGTGCAGGCCGATGAAAAATTTTACGATAGATTCCGACGGCACGCATAAATACACCCAAAAAATATCCAGACGAAGCACCAGCCCCGCCAGAGCGCATAAGGGAATGGACACCAGCCACAGAGGGGCCAGGTCTATGATCGTCGCGGCGGTCACGTCCCCGCCGCCCCGGAGAACACCCACAATATTGGCCTGATTGAAGTTTTTCAGGGGTATCGCCAGCCCCAGAATCGTAATCATCAGAGCGGCGATCCGGCTGGCCCCTGGGGACAGCTTGAACAGCGGGAACACCCACACCGGGGCGATGCACTGTGCAAACAGCACCAGGAACACGCTGATTCCAAGCCCGCAGAGAAACGCCAGAGTGTCCAGGGCCAGCCCCACCTGATAGACGCTGTCCGTCCGGCCCGCGCCGATTTCCCGGCCAATCATGATGGAGGCCGTGGCGGCG
>CAJTOE010000069.1 GCA_910577805.1 uncultured Oscillospiraceae bacterium
GCGGCTGGAATATAAACCGGACAGACGAAGGAGGATTTCTGTATGGCAAACAAAATCGACATTCTGGTGGTAGAACCCGGCGTGGCTCCCCACC
Source organism: uncultured Oscillospiraceae bacterium (assembly GCA_910577805.1). Lineage (GTDB taxonomy): Bacteria > Bacillota > Clostridia > Oscillospirales > Oscillospiraceae > Lawsonibacter. The sequence goes on from CAJTOE010000069.1 coordinate 95, forward strand.
TCGCCCAGGTGGAGGACACGCTGGAAGCCTTTCAGCAGATTGTGGGCGGGCCTATCGAGGCCGGGTGCTACCTGCCCCAGCGGGTCATGCTGATTTGCAACAGCGAGGGCAAGCACATGAAGCTCATGCCCAACCGGGAGAATCCCATGGACAGCGGGGACTTCATCGCCGGGACCTTCCTGCTGTGCGGCTTTGAGGGGGAACGCTTCACCTCCCTGACCCCCGCCCAGCGGCAGGAATTTGAAGCCTATTTCGCCACGTCCGGCCCGGAGGGAGGGAATAAGGATTGACCCACCGCCACCTGCTCCGCCGCCTGCGGGTCCCGCCTTAGTACATATCGGCTCAAACTGCAATCACACAAAATTCAGAAAGGAGACTGATCGTTATGAAAATACAGCGAATCGTCACGTTGCTGTGTACTGCCGCGCTGCTTCTGTGCGCGGCCTCGCCCCCCGCCCTGGCTGCGGACCGCTCCGCTGCCTGCTACTACCCGGTGGAGGTAGAATCCTACACCGCCGGGGACTTTGACCAGCCCCGCATCCGCAAGGTCTACCAGCTTTCCCGTTCAGACGATCCCGCCGGTATTCCCACAGAGGATTTTGAGGAATACGGCAGAACCTTCCACCTGATGGAAATGACCCGGAAGGATGAGATCGGCGTGGATACCCAGCCCCTGACCAAGACCGTCACCACGGACAGCGCCACCGGCGATCTGGGGGAGATTTTGAAGCAGCTTGCCCCGGAGATCGAGGCAGAGACGGAGGACGGCTATGCCGGAGTGCTGAAACTGGACTACAACAGCGTCCAGGCGGAGGTCAAGGGCTACAAGACCTCCACCCGGAACCTCTCCGCCAGCCGGACCTATCCCAACCTGTCCGACGCGGACCTGTCCCTGGTTCCCAAGACGGTGACAGAGGGCGGCAGGACGCTGACGCTGGCGGATGTGAAGTGGTCCGATTCCACGAATATGGAGGGTGAGGATGTGGTGGTGCGCTATACCGCCACCGCCAGCTATACCGGCTCCGTCACCAGCCGCTATGCCACCGGCTACACCGTCACAGCGGACTACACCGGCGAGGTTGCCAAAACCAACTGCGAGATCGTGACCTATACCGCCATCTTCGGCTGTACGGATGTGCCCTATCACGATACGAAAACCAACGCGCCCCAGGACAGCGGCCTGACCGGGGCGGATACGTCTCAGGAGATGCCCCCTGCGCCCCAGAGCGGCCCCGCACCCTCTACAATGCTCTCCGTACTCGGCTGTGCAGGCGGCATTGCCGCACTTTTGGCCGCTGGCGGGTGGAGCGTGATGAAAATGAGAGAAAGGAGATCAGACACTTGAAGCTGCGAACCTATTTGAAGGCCCTGCTTATTTCGTCTCTGCTGGTGACATTGTTCGTCTCCCCGGCCAGCGCCCTGGAGTACGACTTTGATGGAGCGGACGATTATCTGTTCGGCAAGCCCACCTCCCAGGAGGTCATTCACCGGGAGGAAGAAGATCAGAACACGAACCGGAGCAAGACCGCCGCCCGGATGCCGCCCGGTTTCGGAACGCCCACCAGCTACCTCCCCAACTCCGGCGAGTACCTGACCCCCAACCTTGCCCCCGGCGGCATGGACGGCGGGCTGGTCAACAGCTTGGGGAATGTGGACTACACCACCCTGCCCAGCGTGGACGGCTCCGCTCTGCCCAACCTCCCCGATCACAGCTTTTCCACCAGCACCTGGACGGGGAGCGGCGGCGTTGGCTATACGGATGTGACCCAGGACAGCTACTATACGGACGGAACCCTGGGCAGTCTGCATATTCCCGCTATTGGCCTTACCGCCAAGATCGTCCAGGGAACGGACAGCGCGGCGTTGACCAAGGGCGTGGGCCATTTCACCGACACCAGCATTTGGAATGGCAACGTCTGTCTGGCCGCTCACAACCGGGGCACCAACTCCTATTTCGGGAAAATCCATACGCTGAGCATCGGGGACAGCATCACCCTCACCACCAAGGAGGGGACCCGCACCTACTCTGTCACCAGCGTGGAGAAGGTCAGCGAGACGGACAACAGCGGCACCGCCTCCACCAGCGACAACCAGATCACCCTCTATACTTGTGTGAGGAATGAGCGGGAATACCGCTGGTGCGTGAAAGGCATCGAAAGTTAAGGAAAAACTTTCGCAAAACCGCTTGACAAATATTTCCATTTCTGCTATGATATACTTGGTTAGATATTGCTAACTCCCGGATAGACAGAAATGGAGGCGTCAAAATGAAAAACAGGTATTTCACTTTCGTAATGGGTATGCTGGTTGGAGCGATGCTGTTCGGCGGTGGGACCGCCTATGCCGCAGGGGTCATAGCGGAATTATCTGTCCAGCCCATCTACGTGGACGGCCAGCAGGTTCAGATGACCGCATACAGCATTGGCGGCAACAATTATGTGAAGCTGCGGGACATTGGACAGGCGGTGGGCTTCAACGTATACTGGCAGGACGGCGTTCAGATTGACAGCGACGCGCCATACACCGGCACAGCCCCGGCACAGACGGATTCCATTCGGGTGAGCAGCTACAAGGGGACCACCTTGAAAGCGGGGGAAGGGAGCGGCCTGATCGTTTCGGAACCGGGCTGTACCGCAGTCTCCAGCGACCCCGCCATTGTGCGTGTAGAAAATGTGCTGGGCTACTGGACGGCCAAGACGCAGGCTCCTGGTAAGGCCACCATCACCGTGACCGCCCCGGACGGGCGGACAGGGAGCGTGACAATTACCGTGGAAGCGGACGGTCCATCCTCTCCTGCCGGTGAAACCAGCTCCGCCCTGGCGGACAACATGGAGATTCGCCAGGAATTGATTCAGCTTATCAATCAGACCCGCAAGGCCAACGGCGTGGCGGAGCTGCCAGTCAACGAGGCCCTGATGGACGCCGCACAAGCCCTCTCGGATCAGCGGTATTCCTGGCACCACACCCAGGAGGAATGCGAAGCCGTGATTGACAGCGGCTATCCTTACGGTTTTGGCATAAACCTGACGGTATTCACTGGTGTTGCCGCAGAGGATGCAGCCCAACACGCCCACGAAAACTGGCTTAATTCTTCAGGACACTTTGAAACCATGATAAAGCCAGACTGTGACGGTATTGGCGTGGGTGTGACTGAAAGCGGCGGCGCAACCTACTGTTATATGATCGTTGGCAGACCGAACACCCACAATCCCTACGAATAACTGAATACGGATATGGAAAGGTCTTTCAGCCCCATGCTGAAGGGCCTTTTCTTATACCGCAAAATGGAAAGGAGTTTTTTAACATATGAAAAAAATCCGGTTCTCCCTCACCCGCATAACGGCTATGCTGTTGGTGCTGGTGTGTATCTTGGGCTTGCTGCCTGCCACGGCGCTGGCGGCAAGCCCCAGCTCCATCAAGATGGACGACTGTACTCATAACGGGGTCAAATATGAATCCCCGGCTCTGGGCACCTGCCATCTCCACCAGATGCACTTTGGGCTTAATGGAAAGAGTACCATGGGCTTCTGCGCCGAGAAAGGCAAGGGCATGGGCTGGTCCCTGGAGGGCCACACGTGGGGTAATCCCCAGTCCATTTCCGATCCCACCGTCAAGACCATGATGGCCTTTTTCTACGCCCACTCTACCGGCGTATTTACCGATCAAGCCCACGCCCTGAACGTGGATGATGTGTGGGACAGCGACTACACATGGACGATGAACGCCTGGGTGCAGGCGATTGTCTGGCGCTACAAGGCCGGTCTGCTGGCAGACCCCGTGACCGCTTGCGCCGAGGAACTGCTGTACGTCTATAACAATCTGGAGCATACCAGCTATACCAGCATTGACGATACGATGGACGGCAGATCGTTCCGTGACCGCGCCCAGTATATCCTCGACCTGGGGGCGCAGGGCGTATGGGGCGATTGCGCCGTCTATGAGTACGCTTACACTGGCCCCGGCTCTAACTATCATCCGGCCAGCGACGTACAGGCCATTATGATTGGGGAACTGAATATCACCCGTGAGAAGTATGATCTCACTGTCAAGAAGGTAGACAGCACCAATCCCAACAAGGGCCTGCCCGGAGCGAGATTTAAGGTGACTTCTGAAAACGGCACCTACTCCAAGGAGATCGTAACGGGTAGCGGCGGAACCTATACCTTGTCCGCCCTGGAAGCGGGCACTTACGCCGTGACTGAATTGGAGGCCCCGGAGGGCTATGAGATCGACAACGCTGGCCCGCAGTATGTGGTCCTGCCCAGCAATGGCAATAACACCGTAACCGTCACCTTTGCCGACAGCCCCGAAATCACCGGCGAGGGCAGTATCCGCAAGGTGGACGCGGATGACCCCACCAAGGGCCTCGCCGGGGCGGTCATTAAAATTGAGGGCGTGGACAATGATTTTACTGGAACCTTCATCACCGGCGAGGGCGGCTATCTGACCGACGTTCCCTGGAAGGATATGCCCATTGGCAGCTACACCGCCGAGGAAGTGACACCCCCGGAGGGCTACACCAAAAGCCCCGATGTGAATAAGACTAAGCAGTCCTTCCGCTGGGACGGCAAGAGCGACATTGCCCTGGTGTTTGAAAATGACGCCAAGGTAAAGGTAAAACTTATCAAACTGGATGACAGCGACAATCCCCTCCCCGGCGCGGTGTTCAACATCATCAAGGACGGCCAGATTGTCGGCACGGAGGCCACCAAAGCGGACGGCTCCATTACCGTCACCGATGTGACCGAGGGAATGTACGCTTTTGTGGAGGTGAGTGCCCCGGCTCCCTACGCCACCCTCACAGAGCCGGTCATCGCCCATGTGGATCAGGCCACTATCAACGGCGGCGGCACCGTCACCGTGACAGCCTCCGACAAGCGGCTCCCCAACCTGACGATTCTGAAACGGGACGCGCAGACTGGAGATGTGATCCCCAATACCCATTTTGAGATCAAGGGCATCCACTACGGCTACCACAACGATGTGACTACCGGCGCAGACGGCAGGGCCGTCCTCTCCAATATCCCCGTGGACAGCTATGAAGTGGTTGAGAAGTCCGTTCCCGCCCCCTATGTGGTGGGGGATGAACCCACGCAGACCATTTGGCTGGAGGCTGGTGACAATAAGGAGCTGATTTTTGATAATTTCAAACAGCCTCTTTTGAAAATTACCAAAATTGAAAAGGGTACGGGCAATCCCATCCCCGGTACGGTGTTTCTGCTGGAAGCCATTGACGGCGATTACCGCCACGAAGTTACCACCGAGGCCAGCGGCTCCGTGGAGCTGCGGGTTGCTCCCGGCAGTTATCGCGTAACGGAGAAGTCTGTCCCGGAGCCGTACTGTATCAGTGATGAGCCAACCCAGACCATCAGCTTGAATGGCGGCGATGAGAAGGAAGTCATTTTTGAGAATCTTAAAAAGCCGGAGCTGACGATCTCCAAGGTTGACGCTGACAGTGGTAAGCCTGTCCCCGGCACTGTGTTCACCGTAAAAGCTATCAACGGGGACTATCAGGACGATTGGACTACCGGCGAGGACGGCAAGGCTACCCTGCGGGTTGCCCCCCGGCACATATGAGGTGACGGAGAAATCTGTACCCGCGCCCTATTATCTGCCGGATAAGGATAAAGACCGTGTGCAGACAATTTCCTTGCACCCAGGCGATGAAAAGACGCTGGTTTTCCGCAACCACAAGGCCCCGGAGCTGACCATTTTTAAGGAGGACAGCGTGGCGGGCGCTCCTATTGAGGGGGCCAAGTTCCACGTCACCTACACCAGCAACGGCGAGGCGGCGGAGGCCCCCGGCTCCATCGACTACGGGTATATTTTCACCGATGCCAGGGGCGAAATCAAGGTGCATGAACAGGGGAAGAAGATGTACCCCGGCGAGTACACCGTGACCGAGGTGGCCCCCGCCCCCGGCTTTCAGATGAAGGAACCCACCACGCAAAAGGTCATTATCCACGGCGGCGAGAGTAAGACCCTGACCTTCCAGAATGAGCCGCTGAATGGAATTATTGTGGAAAAGTACGACAGCGTGACCCACGAGGCTCTGCCGGGATGCACCTTCCAGCTCCGCTATCTGGGCGGCACTTCCGGCACGGGCGGCACTGTCATCGGGCAGAAAGTGACCGGGAAGAACGGCACCGCCATCTGGACGGGGCTGCAAAGTGGAACCTATGTGGTGGAGGAGGTAGACCCGGCTGACGGGTATTCCATCATCAATGCCTCCGAGACGGTGTTTCTGGCCGACAGCGGGGAGCAGAGTGTCATTACCGTCCGCTTTGACAACGCCCCGGACGGGATTTTGCTTGTCAGAAAGGTATGCTCCGTCAACCCCAGCATTACACTCCAGGATGCCGAGTTCAAAATCATGTACGCGGACGGTAGTCTGATCGGGGACAGCAACGGCATTTACCGCACCGATGAAAACGGCGAAATCCGCATCCCCGGCCTGAAACCCGGCAAGAGCGTGGTAGTTACGGAAACCCGCGCCCCTGCCGGTTTTATCATCGACACCCAGAGCCAGACCGTACAGATCAAGGAGGGCCGTACTGTCACCCTTGCTTTTAAGAATCAGCCGAAAGGCTCCATGATTATCCAGAAGCGGGACAGTCAGACCGGCCAGCCCCTCCCCGGCGCGGAGTTCCGGGTGGCTACCGCCGCAGGCTGTGAGGTTGGTCTGGACGGTGTGATCGGCACGTCCACACTGACGCAGAACGGCCTCTTTGTGACCGACAGCAACGGCGAAATCCGCGTTACCAACCTCGCACCGGGGGCCTATGTGGTGACGGAAACCAAGGCCCCGGCAGGGTATGTCATGGACAGCCCCAGCACCAACGTGGTCATTGGGGCCAACGGCGATACGCAGACTATCATTATCACCAACACCCCCAAGGGCGGGCTGATCGTGGAGAAGTACGACAGCGTAACGAAACTGCCCCTCTCCGGCGCTCAATTCAGAATCACCAACGCCAACGGGGAGCTGACCCCGGACAATGAGGGCCTGACCAGCAGCAACGGCCTGTACACCACCGACCGCAGCGGCCAGATCGTCCTGTCCAGGCTGCTCCCCGGAACCTATGTAGTGTCCGAGGTAAAGGCCCCGGACAATTATCAGGCGGACCCCACCCCGCAGACTGTGGTGGTCAATGCCGGGGATACGCAGACCCTCCGCTTTTACGATGACCCCCTCTGCACGTTGACCATCCTCAAACGGGACGCTGTGACCAAGAAGCCGCTGAAAGGGGCGGAGTTCCTGGTCCGGGACAGCGAGGGCCGGGCCATCGGCCCCAACAATGGCCGGTATATCACCGGGACGGACGGAACAGCGACAGTCTCCGGGCTGGCCCCCAACGCCACCATTGTAGTGTCCGAGAGCAAGGCCCCCACCGGCTATATCAAGGATGAAACCCCGAAAAATATCGTTGTCCGCACCGGCGTTGCCAACAGCCTGATTTTTGACAACGAACCCGCCACCACCCTGATTATCCGCAAGTTCATTGAGGGCACTGAAAATGAACCGCTTTCCGGCGTGTGCTTCAAGGTGGTGGACGGCTCCGGGGCCGCTGTTGGCCCGGACGACGGAACCTACTACACCGATAAGGCTGGTGAGATCGTTCTGGGCGGCATTGAGCCGGGAACTACCGTGATTGCCCGTGAAATCAAGACTGTGGAGGGATATGTCCTCGATGGCACTCCACAGGACATTCTCATTAAGGCCGGACAGGTGCAGCAGCTCACCTTCTGGAACAAGCGGGCTGGTACGCTGGTCATCCAGAAAAAGGACAGTGTTTCCGGCAATCTGATCGCCGGGGCGCAGTTCCAGCTCACTTATGCGGGCGGCGGCTTTGTTGATAACGCCAACGGCCACCTCTCCAGCAACGGCCTGTACACCACGGACGACAAGGGAGAAATCCGCGTTTCCGGCGTGACCGGGACTATTGTTGCCAAGGAGGTCAAGGCGGCTCCCGGCTATGTGATCGACCAGTCCACCCAGACCCAGACCGTCACCGTCAACCCGGAGGACACACAGACCCTTGTTTTTTTGAATGAGCCTCTTTGCAGCCTGACCCTGACCAAGCTGGACTCCGTGACCGGAAAGCCCGTGCCCAATACGGAGTTTACCGTGAAGGACGGCAACGGGAACATCATTGGCCGCTATGTCACGGGGAAGGACGGCACCGTTGTTGTGACGGGCCTCGTTCCCGGCAGCACCGTTGTTGTCACGGAGAGCAGAGTCCCCGATGGATACGTGCTGGATACCACGCCCAAGACCATCATTGTCAAAAACGGTTCTGGAAACAGTATTGTCAATGGCAGAAGCGGAAACGGCTCTGGCAGCGGCGGTAGCTCTGGCGGCAATGACCTTACTTTCGAGAACGACCCGAAAATGACGTTGACTATCCATAAATATATCGAGGGCACCGCCAATGAGCCTTTGGCTGGCGTGGCCTTTAAGGTAGTGGATGGCTCCGGCAAGCCTCTGAACCCCGATGGAGGCATCTACTACACCAACAATGCCGGTGAAATCGTGCTGGAAGGGCTGGAACCCGGCACTACTATCACCGCACAGGAGGTCAAGACGGTGGACGGCTACGTTCTGGACGGACGGCCCCAGAGCATCAGGATTGAAGCTGGTAAGGCGCAGAACCTGACCTTCTGGAACAAGCCCGCTGGTTCTCTCATTATTCGGAAACTGGATAAGCAGACCGGGAAACCGCTGGCAGGTGTGGAATTTGAGCTGACCTATGCTGGCGGCGGCTATGTGGACACCGATAACGGGCACCTATCCAGCAAGGGGCTTTACACCACCGATGACCACGGCGAAATCCATATTTCTGGCATCGTAGGTACAGTCATAGTCAAGGAAACCCGGCCTTTGTCTGGATATACGATTGAACCGGGCCGGGAGAGCCAGACCGTTACGGTCAATCCGCAGGAGACACAGACGCTCACCTTTTACAACATTCCTGCCAATACCCTGACAATTCAGAAGTATATTGATGGCAGCAGGAATGAACCTCTCGCTGGCGTGGAGTTTCTGGTAACGGACAGCACCGGCGCTGTGGTGGGGCCGAACAATGGCTATTATACCACGGATAATGACGGGCGCATTGTGATCTCCGGCCTTACACCCGGCACAACCATCACCGCTAAAGAAACCAAGACGGTGGATGGATTTATCCTGGACGGCCAGCCCCAGAGTATCGCCATTAAGGAAGGCGAAGCGCAGTCTTTGACCTTTTGGAACAAGAGAGCTGGTGGGCTGGTAATCCGCAAGCTGGATTCCGTCACCAAGCAGCCGCTGTCCGGTGTGGAATTTGAGCTGACCTATGCTGGCGGCGGCTATGTGGACACCGCCAACGGCCACTTGTCCAGCAATGGCCTGTATACCACCAATGCCAACGGAGAAATCCGAATTTCCGGCGTGGTGGGTACTATCGTGGTCAAGGAAACCAGGACGATTCCCGGCTACACCATTGACGAGGCCACCCGGACGCAGACGGTGGAAGTGCGCCCGGAGGACACGCAGACCCTCACCTTCTACAACGCTCCCCAGCAAACCCTCACCATCCAGAAGTATGTGGACGGCACCACCGATCCCATCCAGGGTGTGACCTTCCTCGTCACCGACAGCTCTGGTGCGGTTATGGGGCCGAACAACGGCGAGTATATCACCGATAGGAACGGGCGCATTGTTCTCACCGATCTGACCCCCGGCACAACCATCACCGCCAAGGAAACCAAGACCGCCAGCGGCTATGTGCTGGATACCACACCGCAGTCCATCCTCATCAAGCAGGGGAACGCGCAGAGTCTCACCTTCTTCAACAAGGCCGAGGGCGGACTGGAGCTTATCAAGGTTTCCGAGAGCGACAAATCCAAGCGCATCCCCGGCGTGTCCTTTGAGATCAGGAAGATGGACGGTGCGCTGGTGGATACCATTACCACCGATAAGCAGGGCCGCGCCCATCTGGACCTGGATGCCGGAGACTACTACGCTGTGGAGATCGAGGCGGCGAAGGGTTTTGAGTTGGACGCTACCCCCACCTACTTCACCATCCAGGACGGCAAAGCCACAACCGTCACCATTACCAACAAGGCTTTCAGCGGCATTTTGATTCATAAGACCGACAGCGTGACCGGGAAGGGCATCCAAGGGGTAACATTCCTGCTGTACGACAGCGCTAACACCCCCGTGGGCCAGTACACTTCCGACAACAGCGGGTACGTCTACATTGAAAACTTGACCACCTCCGGCCGTTACTACCTGCGGGAGCTGGAAAACGAGGGCTATATCCCCGATACGCAGATGAAAACCGTGTATGTCACTGCCGGAGAGACCACGCTGGTGGAGTGGAAGAATACGCCCATTACGGCGCAGATTCAGATCGTAAAAAAATCCGCTGATTACAACCCCACCAACGGTCTGCCGGAGGGGACGCTGCTGGAGGGGGCCGTGTTCAAGATTTACGATAAGGCCAGCAATCTGGTGGATACCATCAAAACCGACAGCCGTGGTCTGGCGGCGTCCAAGCCCCTGCCCCTGGACCGCTACACCATTCGGGAGGTCAAGGCTCCCGCAAATTATGGTGTGAACGATACGGTTCTCACTGCTTATTTGGAGCATGAGGGCCAGATCGTGCGCTTTGAAGTGACCAACAAGGCATTGACCACCGGCGTATCCATCACTAAGACCGGTCCCAAGGAGGTCATGGGCGGACAGCCGGTGCGCTATGTGTTCTCTGGCATCGCTAACAGCTCCAATGTCCGTCTGGACAGCTTCTATTGGAGGGACACCCTGCCTGCGGAGGTGCGGCTGGATACCGTTGTTACCGGAACCTATAACCGCCCTGGCAATTACAAGATCGTTTACCGGGTCAACGGCGGCGAATATCAGACATTGGCGGATAACCTGTCCACCAGCCGGAATTACACCCTGGCTGCGTCTCCTGTTGCCCTGGGGCTGGCCTCCAATGAGCGAGTGACCGAGATCATGTTTGTGTTTGGTCAGGCCCCCGCTGGCTTCGCCCAGGTGGAAAAGCCCTACATCTATTGCACCGCCCGTTCCGGCCTGCCTGCCGGAGCCTTTGTAAATAAGGCTGATGTAGGCGGCGTTTACAATGGCGAGTGGATTCAGGCGGTGTCCCGCTGGGTGACGAACATCTACGGGAAATCCACCACACTGCCCCGGACGGGCTATTAACTCCAATTAACCACACATCATTCGTTTGCCCCGGAAGGACTTGTTCCTTCCGGGGCTTCTTTTTGCGTCTAAGGAGGTTTAATTGACGAAAACAAACGAAAACGGCAACTTTTATCACGCTGTCAGCCTGAGCGGTGGAAAAGATAGTTCGTGCGTTTTGCTCCTGATGATTGAGAAGGGAATGCCCATTGACTGCGTACTCTATGCGGATACCGGCATGGAATTTCCTGAAATGGAGGAACATATTGCCAAACTGGACAGTTTGCTTTTTCGGGAGCGTGGCATCCATATCACCACTTTGCGCCATCCCCACAGCTTCGAGTGGATGATGTTTGAGATTCCCCAGCAGCAAAAACGGGCTATTGAGCGCCGTATCGCGAAAGGTCAGCCTTTGACGGGCTATGGCTGGCCCGGTATGAGGGTACGCTGGTGTACTGGACAGCGCAAAACACACCTGATTCGGAAAGAGGCCAACCGGCTGAAGCAGGAGAAGGGGAAGAACGCCCTGCACTATATTGGAATCGCCGCTGACGAGGCCCACCGATGTAAAGATGATCCGCAGAATCGCTATCCTCTGGTGGACTGGAAGATCACCGAGGCTCAGGCATTGCAGATTTGTTACAGCCGGGGCTTTGACTTTGGCGGGCTGTATAAGATTTACCGCCGTGCTTCTTGCTGGTGCTGTCCCCTGCAACGCATTGACGAGCTGCGGAAACTGCGGACCCACCACCCGGAGCTGTGGGCGCGGTTGCGGGATATGGACAACCGGGCGCGGACCATGTTCGGCCCCGGCCCCCTGGGACAGTTCAAGAAAGATTGGAGCGTGGAACGGCTGGAGGAACGCTTTGCCCGTGAGGAAAAGGCAGAGCGCAAGTGACACATGTCAGCGCCATTTGAAAATGTCGATTTTCGCCGGAATGGAGTGTCGTTTTTAACAGGACAGCATACAGGTGTTATACAGCCTTAACCACTATCCGACTTGCCGGTTTGAAGTCCGTCA
>CAJTOE010000070.1 GCA_910577805.1 uncultured Oscillospiraceae bacterium
ATTTCCGTGACGCCCTCCGGGATGGTGACGCTGGTCAGGCTCGTGCAGCCTTTGAAGGCACCCTCCCCGATTTCCTTGACGCCCACCGGGATGGTCACGTTGGTCAGGCTTGTGCAGCCAGAGAAGGCGTATCCGCTGATTTCCTTGACGCCCTCTGGGATGGTCACGCTGGTCAGGCCTGTGCAGCCAGAGAAGGCATTCCACCTGATTTCCTTGACGCCCTCTGGGATGGTCACGCTGGTCAGGCCTGTGCAGCCAGAGAAGGCATTCCACCCGATTTCCGTGACACTCTCCGGGATGGTCACGCTGGTCAGTTTCGCGCAGCCATCGAAGGCACCGCCCCCGATTTCCGTGACGCCCGCCGGGATGGTGACGCTGGTCAGGTTCGCGCAGCCCTCGAAGGCATTCCACCCGATTTTCGTGATGCCCTCCGGGATGGCGACATCGCCGCCGGGACCGGTGTACTTGGTCAAAACGCCGTTCTTAATGACAAAATCCTGCTTGTTTTCCATGGTAAAATTCCTCCTGAAAAATATTTGAATTTGACAAAGTCAAATTTCATCCTTCTGCAACACCAGCTTGATGGCCCAGGGGGGCACATCGGGGTTGTTGTACTCGTCCTCCACAAAGACGAAGGCGGCGTCGTAGTCCGGCTTTTTCTCCGGGAAGTCGCCGTACCCGTCGGTGAAGTAGATCAGGCCCTTCAGATTCTGGAACTCCTTCCCCCGCCGCAGCTCGTCCACATAGGCGAACACGGGCCGGAAGTCGGTGCCCCCCAGGCCCTTGATGGTCATGGTTTTTAGGTATGCGTCAAATTCCTCCTGGCTGGTGATCTTCACATCCTCCTGAATGTCTGTGTCGCACTGGAGGATGTGGAGATTGATTTTGCTGAAAAAGCTCTCGGTGGATTTTAACACATTATAGGTCTTCTGGACAAATTTCTGCACCAGCTCCCCAGAGGTGGAGCCGGAGGTGTCGATGGCAATCACAAATTCCCGGATGCGCTTGACCTCCCGGTATTCCAGCGGTTCGATGAGGGGCATATTTTGGTAGAGCTTCAGCCCGTAGGTGTAGTAGACATAGTCGAACTCGTCCGGGTCCAGCCGCATGACCTCCCCACGGACGGCAAATTTTTTCAAAAAGGCGGTGTAGTCGTACGTCTCCCGGTTGACGGCCAGCAGGTTCTGGGTCAGCGCCCCGGCCCGGTCGCCCTGTTGCTTGGAGAAGGTTTCCAGATCCATCTGCATTCTCTGGGAGATGTCCTTCCAGGCCTGCTCCATGGCGGCGGAGAGACCGCTGTTTCCCGCGCCGGGAGGGCCGTTTTTGTCTTTCCCGCTGTTTCCGCCAACCGTAGCTGTGGCCTTTGGGGGCAGATACCAGGGGGTGTGGTCGTCCCCCAGGAACAGCGCCCGCAGGTTCTCCGGGTCCCGGGGCGGGTGGTCCTGGAAGTGGCGGTAGAGCTTTTCGGCGGTGAGCGGTTTGACCGTCTGGCGCAGCCGGGCCAGCTCCGTCTGCTGCGGTTCCTGCCGTTTGGCGGCGGTACTGGGGAGCAGCAGACCGTTGATGACCTCCTCCACCGCAATGTCACAGGACAGGTCCCACAGCGTCCGGTCCACCAGCGTGTGGACGTACATATGCTGGAACACGCAGTGGAACACCAGATGCAGATAGTCCCGGACGGACTGCTCCTTTTCCTCCTTGTACCGGAGCAGAACGTGCCGGGGGGTGTAATACAGGTTCTGCCCGTCGGTGGCGAAGGGCAGGGATGCGGGGGTGAGGGCGAATTGGCTCAGGGCGGCGTCCAGGAAGCGCAGGTTGACCAAAAGGGTGTTCCGGGACAGCAAAAGTATTTCACGGGCTAACGTTTCCGCTTGGGTCATAGTTGGTCTCCTCCTGTTGTGTGAATAATTCCCAAAAATAGTGTACCACCTTACAAAAAATTGTGCAACTATGCAGCCAGCATATGGTTTTTGCGTTTCGGATGTGGTATAATGAAAGAACTTCTTTCGGGGCGGTATTCCCCGGGCAAATACAACCTATAAAGAAGCCTGCGGTATGAGCGGAAATCAGGATTTTGTCATTAAGAACGGCGTTTTGCAGAAATACAAAGGGCCCGGCGGGGATGTGACTATCCCAGAGGGCGTCACGGAAATCGGGAGCAGTGCCTTCGATGGCTGCACGGGCCTGACCAGCGTGACCATCCCGGCGGGCGTCACGGAAATCGGCGGCGGGGCCTTCTATGGCTGCACGGGCCTGACCAACGTGACCATCCAGGAGGGCGTCAAGGAAATCGGCTACAGTGCCTTCAAAGGCTGCACGGGCCTGACCAGTGTGACCATTCAGGAGGGCGTCACGGAAATCGGCGACGGGGCCTTCTATGGCTGCACGGGCCTGACCAGCGTGACCATCCCGGAGGGCGTCAAGGAAATCGGGAGTGAGGCCTTCAAGGGCTGTCATAAGCTGGCTGACGCACAAGGGATGGTGGTGTTCCGTGGAATATTGTTTGACTATACCGGTCCCGGAGGGGATGTGACCATCCCTGCGGGCGTCACGGAAATCAGCGGCGGTGCCTTCGAGGACTGCACGGGCCTGACCAGCATAGCCCTTCCCCGCAGCATCCGCAAGATCGAGATTGCTTACGGTGACGAGGAGCTCTATAAAACCATGCCGGAAGGGCTGTTCCAGACGGCGGACAAGCTGAACGCGGACTTTGTAACGCTGATCAACGAAGTCTGGCGGAAACAGATGACCCCCAAGGACTGGGCGGGGCTGTATCTCTTTCAGACGGCCAAATACTTTCGGGAGCTGTGCAAACACCGCATGAAGAAGGTCCCCGCGGACGAGTGCCTGTCCGCCATGCTGGAGCTGCTGGCGGGCTGCAAAAAGGGAAGTGCTTATCTCCAGGCGGCCAATTTTGTGATAGAACGGCTGAAAGAGGTTTCGCCCGAATACGTCCAGACGCTGTATGAGATGGCAGCGGCGAAAAAGAGCTTCCAGAAGGCGGCGGATATCCTCAAGCCGCTGGTTTCCGCCAAAGAGAAAAAAGCCGCCTTTGCATTCCTGGCGGACACCTTCCAGGAGGAACAGTTCCTGAAGCACTACGAGGAGCAGAAGGGCATTTTGAAGTGGCTGGGCAAGGTCCTGCTGGCGGACGGTTCCGGCAAAAAGGCCCCGAAGCTGGCGGTATTGGCCGCGGTGATGCCCTACGCCGATCTGTACAGCAAGCCCACCCCCGCCAACAGATATACGAAAACAGAGGTGCAATTCCTTTCGGAGTCCGACAAAGCCGCGGCCCTACTGGACCATGGGAGCCTCATGGGACTGCTGTGGGAAAACGCGAAGACCTTGAACAGCCTCTCCTGGCTGCTGCCCTACTGCCGCTTCGCCAACGAAAAAGAAATCCAGTCCCTGCTGTCGAAGAGCAAGGACTGGGGGGATTGGTACACATACAATAAGCAGGGCCGGGACGCCCAGGACTTTCTGGACGGGTACGCCCTGATGCTCAGCGACACCCGGGAGGCCATGCTGTACCTGGACAAGGTCAAAACCTGGAACGGTACGGCTTTGGATGGGTACGCCAAGCTCCGGGGCACCGACGCGGAGACCCTCCGGGACACGGTGCTGGCGGAGTTCGGCCTGGACAAGGACGGCAAGAAGGTCTACGACCTGGGGGGCAACACCGTCACCGTCTCCCTGGCCCAGGACCTGACCCTGAGCATTTTCGACGCTAACGCCGGGAAAGTGGTGAAGTCCATCCCCAAGAAGGGGGCCGGCCCGGAACAGTACGAGGCCGCCAAAGCCGATTTCGCGGAGATGAAGAAAAACGTCAAGAAGGTCGTCAAGGCCCGGGTGGACCGGCTCTTTGCCCGTTTCCTCTCCGGCGAGTTCAGGGACGGCGAAGCGTGGCAGAAGTCCTATTTGAATAATCCGCTCCTGCGGCAGGTGGCCAGCCTGCTGGTCTGGAGCCAGGACGGCCAGACCTTTACCCTCCGGGACGGCGCGGCCATCGACAGCGGCGAGCAGCCCTATTCCATCAGCAGCAAGCCCATTCAGGTTGCCCACCCCATGGAGATGAGACCGGAGGATGTTGCCGCGTGGCAGCGGTATTTCAACAACCACGGTATTAAACAGCCCTTCGCCCAGGTCTGGGAGCCGGTCATACGCCCGGATACCGTGAAGGAGGACCGCTATAACGGCATCCAGATTCCCGCCTACCGTTTCAAGGGGCAGGAGAAACACGGCATTTCTTTCGATTTTCAATATGATGTCAGCGAACTGGAGATCGGCTTCAGCGGGTGCGGCCTGGAGTACGACCCCTGGGGCGGCGCGGTGAGCCGCCATATGCTGGACCTGAACGGCCTTTTGACCCTGGGCAAGTTTACCTTTCAGAAGTACACCCGGCAGGTCAACCATATTGTGTCTCTGCTGGACAAGTGGACCATCTATGGGCGCATTTTGAAGGACGACGTCTCGGTCGTGACCATGCTGGACAGCGCAACCTTGGCCCAGGTGATGCAGTATCTAAACCTGGCCATTGACAACGGCAAGACCAACGTCACCGCGGAGCTGCTCAACTACAAGAACGAGCGATTCCCTGACTTCGACCCCCTGGCAGAGTTTACCTTGGATGATTTGTAATGTTGTTCCAGCTTACATATGGTTTGAAAGATACAGGGCAAGGTTCGCCAACTACAGCGTACCTTGCCCTGTTAAGTAAAACTATTCAATGATTTTGTCAATATCAGTTAATACAAATCCTCAACGGTCTAGTGATGGACAACATGCGTTCGCACCATGTAAAGGCTGTCCGGGAAATTCTGGAGGCAAAGGGTATGAAAGTGCTGTACCTTCTGCCCTATAGCCCGGACACCATCCAGAAGGCTCTCTCTTATGTTTCTCCCCTGGACTGCTCCCATTGGTTCGCCGCTTCTGGTTTTTGTTGCGATTTTTGATGATTGCTATAGGTTGGATTTTGATTGTGGGCAGAACTGCTTGCGTAGGGAAACATCGGGGGCCGCAGTTCAAATTGGAAAGTTTTTCTGTCCACGATTCCAAGGGTGCTGTCGCTGTCGTACAGCTTCATCAGGAACTTCGCCATCTGTCGGCTTGTGTGGTAAGTGCCAAATGCTTTGTCATAATTGTAGGCGTCTACATTGTTGGCCTTTTTCCCGAACTCCGTCTGTGTCGCTGCCGGAGCCAGCACTTTGGCTCGCATCTTTGCTCCGTTCTCAATCAGCTCCCAGGCCAGCCCCTCGGTAAACGTACTGACATAGAATTTTGTCGCACAGTAGGTAACAGCCGTAGGAACGATGGTATAGCCGCCGCAGGAGGACAGGTTGATAAGCTGTGTTCCCGGAACATCCTTATAGTCTCGGACGAACAGAGAGGACAGTATAGTAAGGGCCTCAACATTCAGCCGGAGCATAGTGTCGATTTTCTCCAAGTCCTGCTGTACTACGCTGTCGTAGTTTCCAAAGCCCGCATTGTTGACCCAGGTTTCCAGCTGGAAGTCCTTTAAACTGGAATAAAACTGATATACGTTTTCCAGCACAGACAGATCAACCGTCCTGATAACCACATCCAGCGAGGGGTGCTGCTCTACGATTTCTCGCTTTAAGGCTTCAAGATTTTCTGTACGGCGGGCGGCAATCACCAGATTCTTGCCCCGCCCCGCAAAGGCTTTTGCAGTTTCGTACCCGATCCCGGAGCTGGCCCCGGTAATAACTGTGTATTTTTTTGTGTGTTCCATTTGAAATTCCTCCATTTCTCAGGTATAATGAGAGCATACAATGTAGAGTAAACTCTACGTCAAGAGGATGGAGGGATTTTTTGGACTACTCCATTGGTGAATTTTCTAAGGTCACGGGGCTGGGGATACATACACTGCGCTACTACGAGCATGAGGGCCTGATTATCCCATTGCGGAACTCCAGCAACCGCCGCCGCTATTCGGAAAAGGATATTGCCTGGATTGCCTTTATCAAACGTCTGAAAGCGACCGGGATGCCGATTAAGGAAATCAAGAAATATGCGGCGCTGCGGACGAAAGGAGATGCTACTCTTTCAGAACGTATGAAGATGTTGGTGCAGCACCGCCAATCTCTGAATAAGCAGATCAGGCAGTTGCAGGAACATGAAGCCATACTGGACGAAAAGATTGCTTTTTACCGGCAGGAAATCGAACGCCACCGTTCGGACACGCCCTAAATTTGCAGCAGACTTTCGATGTTGCCGCCTAAAACCAGCTCAGTGATAGAACGGGATGGGCTAACGAACTCAATGAGCTGCCTGCATAACTGCGGTTCCCCAAACGGTGCATCTGAACCGAACAGGCATTTTTCCGGTACTTCCGTCAGGGCCGTTTTGACCGACAGCGGTGTGAAGGCCGCAGACAAATCCAAATATGCCCGTCTATGCTCCTTTGCAAAGGCAATCACATCCATCCAATTTGAACCGCCCATGTGTCCAAAGATAACCGGCACAGTGGGATATTTCCGGCACAGCTCCATAAGGATTTTTATGCCTCCCAACGTAACCGGGTTAAAAGTGTGTACCCAAATAGGGAGATTGTGATAATCCTCCAAGGCTTTGAACACAGGCTCCAACTGTTCAATCCGTGTTTCCGAGCCGGGGGTAAATTCACCAATACCCTTGAAACCGTTCCCGGCGATATGTTCCGCTACCCATTCTGCTGTTGCCAGATTGGAAAGCCCCAGCGGAACTGGGCCAAAACCGCTTTGATATTCGCTTTTCAGGAGAATAGCCGCCGGACAGGAGTTGGTACAGCACTTGCATTTCCGCGCGGATTGCTTCTAATGCCGCGGATTCGGCCCTCTCAACATGAGGTGTTGTTGCAAACAAAATTACTTTATCCACTCCGGCATCGTCCATTTTCTTGATCTGCATGGAAGTGGGGAGCATGACATGTTAGTGGCTGTCTACAATCATGGGTTTCATTCCTTTCCTTGCTCTGATATGGCGTAAGAGGCGTTTAGGGAAGATCACAACGAGAACTCTGACACAGCAGCTCCGGGAACTGGAAGATCAGAAAATCGTTCAGAGGACGGTCTATCCAGATAATCCGCCGAAAGTGGAGTACGCTTTGACGGAACTTGGTAAGAGTATTTACCCCGTTTTGAAAGCGCTGTGCGATTGGGGGACAAATTATCAGGAGAGCATATCGTCAGAATAAAGTCAGCCTATGAGGTTTTCGTAGGAAACCAATTTGCTCATCGGGATACGCGTTTGGATATGCCGTTCTGGGCCGGAAGAGTTTTCTCCGGCGTAACCAATTACCAGGATATTGACCGGCTCCAGATTGGCGGGGAGGTCGAACTCCCGGCGCAGAACATCCGGCTTGAAATAGCACACCCATACGCTGCCCAGGCCCAGCTCCGTAGCCTGGAGCATCATGTGGTCGGTCAGGATAGAGGCGTCAATATCCCCGGTCTGCTTTTGGTCAAAGGGACGTACCCACGCCTTGTTGTGGTCGGCGCAGACAATGATAGCCAGGGGCGCACCGTAGATGTTGGCGGCTTTGCCGATCTTCGCCAGTCCGTCCTCGCTCTGGACGGCGATTAAATGAACCGGCTGAAGATTGGCGGCGGTAGGGGCCACATGAGCGGCCTCCAAAATTTTTTCCAGCTTTTCCGGCTCCACCTTCTTGTCTGTGTAGCTGCGGATGGAGCACCGTTTCTTTGCAATCGTGATAAAGTCCATGATATGTTGTCCTTTCTAAATTGATTTGATGGCTGGCCGGTCAGCTCGACCATCTGGCAAGATTTTAACAACATTCGGGAATCTTCACAAGATTGCACTTTTTCGGTAGGCACTTCCCAAAAAGTAAGCTCTTTTCTAAATCAACATACCATGATATACTGGGTGCGAGGTGAGACTATGAAGCAGACACAGTTTAATTGTCCCGTTGAAGCCACGCTGTCACTGATTGGCGGAAAATATAAGCCGCTGATTCTCTGGCACTTGGTAGACCGGCCTTTGCATTATATGGAGTTACAGCGGCGTATCCCCAGCGCAACACCCAAAATGCTTTCCCAACAGCTTCACGATCTGGAAGGATGCGGGATGATACATAGAGAGGTGATCCCGGAGAAGCCGCCGAAAACGGTGTACTCCCTGACGGCCTTTGGGGAAAGTATTATCCCTGTTCTGGACGCTATGTGCCAATGGGGAACGAATTATATGGACGGCTTGGATGTTCAACCGCTGTGTTGCGGCGCGCAAACATAGGAAAAGAGGGGAACTGCCTGTAAAGGCGGTTCTCCGCTTTTTTATTTATGATATAATGTCCAGGACGAGTTGCGCCGTCCAGTCACGCTCTCAAACCGTCCAGTCACGTCAACCGGCTTTACTCCAGCACCCATTTGAACGAATAAGCATGTAGAGGAATATCAACATGATAAAAATAGCAATTTGTGATGATGAAGCCAATGTCCGCGCCTATCTCTCGTCATTGATTGAGGCGCAGTCCTGCCCCTGTGAGGTCGTGGAGTACGCTTCTGCCGGTGACTGCCTTGCAGATCATCGGGAGTTTGACCTTCTCGTTCTGGACATAGAGCTGTCCCCCGACCGCTCCGGCCTGGATGGTATGGCTCTGGCCCGGAAAATCAGGGAGTGTACAACCGGGACACAGCCGGTCATTATCTTTGTGACCGGCTATGAGCGGTATGTGTTCGATGCTTTTGACGTAGGGGCGTTCCAATACCTGCTGAAGCCGGTGGACGAAGAAAAGTTTGCCCAGGTCTTTTCCCGTGCGGTTGCACAGATCGGAACTGCCAGGGAAAAACCGGGGCGTGTACTGACGCTTCAATCCGCCAACACCAGCCGAACCGTACCGTTGGACAGCATCTACTATATTGAAAGCAGCAATCATAAGGTCGAGCTGCACTTGAGGAATGGCGAATTTGCCTGCTATGCAAAAATCGGGGATTTGGAGCTGGAACTGCACGACCAGTTTTTCCGCATCCACAAGGGCTATCTGGTTAATCTCTCCTATGTGGCCGGGTACAGCAAAACGGAAGTGACACTGACAAATGGGGAACGGCTTTTCCTCTCAAAGTACAAGTACCAGGACTTTGTAAAGGCGTATCTCCATTTCTTGAAAAAAGGAGCGGACCTATGAGTGAAACAGGATTCCGCATTTTCAACCGTGCTTTTTCCGCTGGGGCAGAATTGACCTATGCAGTCCTGCTCACCGCTTTTTTCAAGCCCTTCCTGACTGGCCAGGGCCAGAAGCGGCGAAAACGGCTCACTGTTTTTTGCATCTATATCTTCCTTGACATCGTCTGCGGCCGGGCCGCATTGCCGCAAGGCTCCTTTGGGCTGATTCTGACGGTACTGCTGCTGGCCGTATCAAAGTGGATGGACTTGGAAAAGCCCTTTGCGTTCCTCATTACACTGCTCTACTTTAACACCAGGATTTCCAGTGGCCTGATGGTGCAAAGTCTGTATTTCATCGTGGAGCGGTCGCTTCCCTTCCAACTGGAACTACCAGAGGCGGTCTATCTTCGGTCTGCTGTCCTGTTGGCGCTGCTTCTGCTGTCCCATGCCGCCCTGTTTACCGCTATGCTGTACGCCCTCCAGCACCAGCTTCAAAAACAGCCGATAACCCTTCACCGGCAGGAACTATGCTATCTCAGCCTGGTGCCAACGGCGGGGATTTTGTTCGGGCAGGTGATCTCCGGGCTGCTGATCGAGTTCAAGGACGGCGTTTTGCTCCAGCTCTATGAGCGTCACCCGGCATTTCTGGCGGTAATCCCAGTGCTGGCCCTGCTGTTCTACGCTGGGGCCTACTTGACCATCGCCTTTCAGCAGGGCATGGCGGCGCTGCGGGAGGAACAGGCCAACTATTTCGTAGAACACCAGCAGACACAGGCAATCCGGGCGCGTATCCATGAGGCGGAGCAGTTCTATACTCGTATCCGTCAACTGAAGCATGAAATGCGGGGCCACATGACTAACATCAAGGCGCTGGCCAGCCGGAGCGAGTACGCCAGTCTGGAGGACTATATTGCCCGAATGGACGAGAGTATCAGCGACTTTGAAATGACGCTCCAGACGGGAAACCCGGTCACGGATGTAATCGTCAACGATGTACGGCGGCGGAGCCTTGACTTGGGCATCCGTTTCCAGGCGGATTTCCATTACCCAGAATCCAGCGCCTATGACGCATTTGACGTGGGTATTATCCTGCAAAACCTTCTGCAAAATGCGCTGGAGGCTTGCCAGAAGGACGACGAGGGTGAACGGTTTATCATGCTGACCGGGAAGAGAAAAGGACGCTTCTTTCTGATAGAAGTCAAAAACGCATTCGGGGGTGAGGTGGTATTCGGGCGGGACGGTTTACCGGTCACAACGAAAAAAGAGGACGTTCCCATGCACGGCATCGGCTTATCCAACGTGCGCCGGGAAGCGGAGAAGTATATGGGGGAGGTTGAAATAGAAACGGAGCATCACAGGTTCAGTGTAACAGTTTTATTACAGGAAAAACAATCCAAGGAGGAATATTTATGAATATCGCAGGTCTTGGCAGACACAGGAATGTCTATTCTTTTCCAGCCAAAAGCACAGAAGCGGCAAAAGCGGAAGCCGCCCAGACACGCCCTTCCCAGACAGACTCGGTCAGCGTTTCCAAGACGGATGGCGCGGCGTATTTTGACAGTCTGCGTCAAAAATTCGACTGCGTGAAAAATGGCAATGTTGCCATTTCCGGTTCCTATCTGGACAAGTGCGCCAAGGACCAGGAATTGGCACAGTGCCTGGAAGAAAATCTGGCGGCCTATGAGCGCTGTGTCCAGCAGGGCTATCAAAATGCGAAGCTGTCCGCAGAGGCTTCTGGCGGGAAATTGGTGAGCTATTCAGAGACTTGGAACATTGACGGCGAGGGTAATCTCACGATGATTTCGCGTGGTACGGTGGAGGATAATACCGGCACGACGAGCTGGGAGAAGATTCGCAAGGATATTCTGAAACGCATGGAAAAAATGCGCAAGGAAATGGCACAGAAGAAACCGGCGATTGCCGGAGAGGACGAGGAAGAGGCCTCCGAGAGCCAAGGCGGTAAGGTGGCTGTTAATGAGGGCAAGCGCGCCCGGCAGATTGCCGCGGCGAAGTGCCGGAAGGATGTACAGCGGGTGATTGCCCTGCTGCGAAAGGACATGGCAGACTGTAAGGCCGGGCTGGAACAGGGCTGGTGCGACGAAGCGGAGATTAACAAGGTGCAGGCGCTGTTGAGTTCTGCCCAAGCCAGGATGAGTCAAGTGCCCGAGGAGGCGGAGGAGCAGATGGGTACCAGCGAGTTTGATTTGGCGGGATTGATGTGATGAATTATACAAGTGCCGATAGGAGTGAAATATTTTGAGCTGCACAATCGACCTAAACTATTTGACCCGATTGGCCGGGAACTGGTCAAGAACAGGCGCAGTCCGGCAGGCAGCGCCCCAGGGCCGGGACTTTCTGCGTATGGCCGCACAGCTCCGGGCCAGCGAGAGCAGCGCCGCGCCTGCCCCATCCGAAAAGGCGGATATGAGCATGGAGGCGTACCAGCAGATGATTCGAGAGAAGATTTCGCAGATGTCCCTCTCGTCTACCCGGCAGATGGAAGCTGTCTCGATCCAGATTTCCGATGCGGCCTTTGAGCGGATGAAAAACGATCCTGACTATGAAGCGTGGGTGCTGAAGGATTTACGGGAGGCTTTTTCTCAATCAAATCCGTGGGTAGCTGCCACTGGCGGCGGTTACAGCGTTTTCTACATCGGGGAGACAAAGGAACAATGTCATGCCGAGGGCTGGTATCCAGGCTGTATGGGCAATCAAGGTGCGGCCATGTTTGAGGATAAGGCCAAGGGCAGCTTTTGGGAACAGCGCATGGAAAACCACAAAAAATATATGGAGCTTCAGCAGGAAGCGGCGGCTCGGCGGCGGCTGATGATGAAGCTCCGCATGAATGGCGGTTTCGTCAGCGCCGCAGAGCTTTTGATGGGGCTGCTTTAGGGGGAGGAAATATCAATGAGCAACACGATTCAGCCAAGTTATGGGACACAGGCATATAGCGCCCCCACAAAGGCCCGTGAAGCCAAGCAGACCGGGACACAGGGCAACCGCTTTCTTGCTATGGCGGCGCAGGCCAGCCGGGGCAGAACGGACACGCTGACCACCGGCATGAGCGGCCTCATAGGTATGGCAGG
>CAJTOE010000071.1 GCA_910577805.1 uncultured Oscillospiraceae bacterium
CTTGTGATTGCTGAAAAACCCAGCGTTGCAATGTCTTTGTCGAAGGTGCTGGGGGCAACGAGCCGGAAGGACGGGTACATGGAGGGCGGCGGCTGGCTGGTGAGCTGGTGTGTGGGCCATCTGGTAGAGCTGGCTCCGGCTGACGCCTACGCCCCCCGCTACTCCAAGTGGGCCTATGACGATCTACCCATTCTCCCCGACCCGTGGCAATTCCGAGTGTTGCCGGATACCAGGAAGCAGTTCAACATCCTGCGCCAGCTTATGAGCCGGGATGATGTGGACACGGTGATCTGTGCCACCGACGCGGGGCGGGAGGGCGAATTGATCTTCCGGCTGACCTATGACCTCTGCCAATGCACAAAACCTGTCAAGCGGCTGTGGATTTCCTCTATGGAGGAATCCGCTATCCGCAAGGGCTTTGACAATCTGGTGGACGGTCAGAAGTACAACAACCTCTACGCCGCCGCCCTCTGCCGCACCAAGGCGGATTGGCTCATCGGTATCAACGGCACTCGCCTTTTTACTACATTATATAAAGGTAAGACGCTGAACGTGGGCCGGGTGCTGACCCCCACACTCACGCTGCTGGCGGAACGGGAAGCGGCGATTGAGCATTTCAAGAAGGAAAAATTTTACACCGTGGAGCTGGACGCACAGGGCATCCGGGCCTCCAGCGGCAAATTCAATTCCAAGACGGACGCGGAAAAGCTGCGCTCCGCCTGCCTGGGCAAGACCGCCGTGGTCCAGTCCGTCACCAGGAAGGACAAGACTGAGCGGCCACCGAAGCTCTACGACCTGACCACCCTTCAGCGGGAGGCCAACCGCCTTTTTGACTACACCGCCCAGCAGGCCCTTGACTACCTCCAATCCCTCTACGAAAAGCGGCTGGCAACCTACCCCCGAACGGACAGCCGCTATCTGACCGAGGATATGGCGGAGGGCCTGCCCGCTCTCTGCTCCACCGTGGCCGGTGCGCTGTCCTTCATGGTGGGCCAGCCCCTCCCGGTACACGCCGCCCAAGTGGTAGACAGCAGCAAAGTGACCGACCACCACGCCGTCATTCCCACGGCGGAGATCGCCGGTGCTGACCTTGCCGCCCTGCCCACCGGGGAGCGGAACATCCTCTACATGATTGCCGTCCGGCTGCTGTGCGCCGTGGGCGAAGCCCATACCTATGTGGAGAGTGCCGTTACGCTGGACTGTGGCGGCGCTTCTTTTATGACCAAGGGCCGCACGGTGACGGCGGCGGGCTGGAAAGGGACAGAGAAAACCTTCTTTTCCACGCTGAAGCAAAAAAACGAGAAACCGGCCCCGGAGCTCCCGGCACTGTCCGAGGGTCAGCGGTTGGAGGGCGCGGACGCTCTGTTGAAGCAGGGTACTACGTCTCCCCCGGCACGATTTACGGAGGATTCCCTGCTGCTGGCAATGGAGAAGGCCAGCGCGGACGATTTCGCCAAACTGGAGGACGTGGAGCGGACGGGGTTGGGCACACCCGCCACCCGCGCCGCCACCATTGAAAAGCTGGTGAAGTCCGGCTTTGTGGAGCGGAAGAAGAAACAGCTTCTTCCCACGGAGAAGGGGCTAGCCCTGTCCTGGGCTATGCCCGACCAGCTTAAAGCCGCCAAACTGACGGCGGAGTGGGAGGACCGGCTGGGGGCCGTGGAACGGGGCGAGCTGGCCCCGGAGGACTTCATGGCCGGGATCACCGCCATGCTCACCGGGCTGGTCCGGTCCTACCGGAATGTGGCTGTGGCCCCGTCCCCGCTCTCCGAGTCCGGGCGGGCGGGAATTGGCAAATGCCCCCGCTGCGGTAAAAACGTGGTGGAGGGCAAAAAGAGCTTTTACTGCGAGGGCTACCACGATACCCCCTCCTGCGGCTTTGCTCTGTGGAAGAATGACCGCTTCTTTACCAGCAAGCGCAAGGAGCTGACTAAGAAAATCGCCGCTTCTCTCTTGAAAACCGGGCGTGCGGCTGTCACCGGCCTGTTTTCCGAGAAGAAGGGCGTTTTCTATGACGCTACCGTTGTCCTAGATGATGATGGCGGCAAATTTGTCCGCTTCAAGCTGGAATTTGACAACAAATCTACCGAAAAGAAAGGAAAATGAGAATGAATAATAATATTTTTGACCGCCGTTTGAAGGCGATTCTGTCTGCCAGCGGCGTGGAGCGCGGGGAGCTGGCCCGTCACCTGGGCGTGTCCGTGCCCACGGTCAACCGCTGGCTCAACGGTATCAGCACCCCCAACGCCTACCAGCTCCGGGAGATCACCCACTACTTCGGTATGCCCTACGACTGGTTCCTGGAAGCGGACGGCGGCGTCCCCAATGCGGATGATCTGGCCGTCAAGCTGGGTCTGTCCCCGGAGACGGTGGAGGCCCTGCTGGAGCTGGCTGGCTCCGAGAGTGGGGAAGTGCTGACGGCGGTGGACGATGCCGTCTGCGCCGTGATCTCCACCATCAACGCCGTGTACGGCGATCTGCTGGCGATTGCCGAGAACAGCGGGGGTTGAGCCTATGCGTGATGTGGAACAGGTTATTGCGGGGCTGAAAAGTGAGGCGATCCGCGAGATTACCAAGGAAAACGCCCGCCCCGAAGCTCAGTTGGCATGGTATTGGACCTATATTGGTTCCCTGGATATGGCCCAGCAGTTAGGGCTTATCAATGACGCGCGCCGTCAGGCGCTTTACAGGGAGGTGGAGCAATTCAAGCCCGCATATGAAGTAAAGGTCCCCCAGGAGGTGAAGCCGAACCATTTGGCGGCGGCTGAAATGAGCGTGGAGGGCAACTACAACCAGATTGACGGCATCATCAACAATGAAGCCCCCAAGCCGCCCTCTGTCCTGGACAATCTGCGCCAATGCCAGGAGGAAGCCGGGAAGTCCCAAGGTGGGACCGCTCCCCCCAGCCGGGACCCGGAGAGGTAACGCCATGCGGCTGACCAACATCGAGAAGGAGACAGTTATCAATTTCAACGAGGCGGAGCGCACAGCCAGTATCTACACCCACAACGAGGCTTTGAAACATCAGCTTTTGGAGCTGTGCCAGTCCCACCCGGAGCAGGTGCGCCAGACTGCCGCTAACGCCTGGGGCGGGCTGACGTTTGAGCTGCCGAAGAAGTGGCTGAAGGTATCGCCGCCCCGCGTCCTCTCTCCGGCGCAGAGGGCTGTGCTGGACAGAATGAATCAGAACAAGCAAAAGGACGGCTGACCGTCCAGACCGCCCGGAGTGGGATGATTTATCCCCCTCCGGGCCTTTCTATACTGAAATAAGGAGGTTTTATGGCAAGCACAGTAAAATTAACATCGGAATTGGCCGCTCGGACCGCCCATGCCGTCACGCAGGATGTGGAGAGCTGGAAACAGTATTTAACGACGGCCTCCCGGCTCTATAAATACCGTTTTGATGAGCAACTGCTGATCTACGCGCAGCGCCCGGACGCTACCGCCTGTGCGGAGATGGAGCTGTGGAACAATACCATGCGCCGCTGGGTCAAGGCCCGGTCCACGGGGATTGCCCTGATTACAAAAGACGCGCGGGGCAAGCCCAAACTGCGGTATGTCTATGACGTAGCGGACACCCGGCCCGTTCGTGGGGCGAAAACACCCTACCTGTGGGAAATGACGGCGGAAAAATCCGGCGCTGTTGCGGAGGCGCTGGAACGGCAGTATGGACCCACGGAGGAAAGTGACATTGGCTGGACGCTCATGGAGCAGGCGAAACGCGCCGTGAGCGAGGTTTACCGGGACCACTTGGAGGACCTGCGCTATGACGTGCGGGACAGCTTTTTGGAGGAACTGGACGACCTCAATCTGGAAGTGCGCTATAAAAACCTTCTGACCGCCAGCGTCCAGTACACCCTCCTGACCCGCTGCGGCCTGGACCCCAGCGAATATTTGGAGGACGAGGACCTTGCGGGCATTGTCGAGTTTTCCACCCCCGCCGTCCTTCACCATTTGGGCAGCGCCGCCAGCAAAGTCTCCCTGGACCTTCTGGAAGAAATCGGGCGCGCCGTCAAGACCTATGACCGGGAACAGGCGAAAAATAAAGAAAAAAATATTGAAAAACCTCTTGCAAAATCGCCTGTGATGGACTATACTAAGGCCAAGGAAGAATTTAGCACTGTAAAGCGCGAAAGTGAAGAAAGGAGCGTTACCCATGACGATGGAACTGACTTACAAGCAGGCGGGCGATTACCTGATTCCCGACCTGGCAGTGGACGGAGCGGAGGAACTGGAGGAAATGCCCCTGGGCAAGTACGGGATGCTGCGGGAGACATTTCTGGAGGAACACCACCCAGGGACGCACACCTCCATGCTGCTGACGGGGCGGCTGTACCCGCACCTGCGGGAGATCGACCGGCAGGCGAGGGAGCAGGTGGACCGGATGGTGGCCGACTTGAAGAAGCAGAACGGCGTGGACGAGGCGATGAAGGCCCGCGATCAGATGGGATGGGTCCAGGCGGTGAACAGCTTCACGGCCCAGGCGGAGGAGATCGTGCTGGCGGAGATCGTCTACAAGTAAATCAGGAACAGCAGGAGACGGTGGGCGAACAGCCCGCCGTTTCTGCGTCTGTGGAGGAACCGCCTACCCCTGGGTTGCTGGACCTCTCGCTGTTCTCCCTGTTCCCCACGGTGGAGGAACAGATTGAAAGTATTGCCGAAGCCCAGGAGGAGGACCGGCGGACAACCCAGCAGCATACGTCTACTCCTTCCGGTCAGGTGCAGTCTGCGGTCATTGGCCGCGCCCTCACCTGCGGCGGCAACGAGAAGCACAGCATTGAGCGTATTGTAGCATTTTTCCAGAAGGGTCCCACCGGCTCCGATGCTGCCTCTTTTATGAAAAAGGAGTTTGGGGAGGGCGGCAAGGGCGTTACCATTGGCGGGCAGGAATATTCTCTGTGGTTTAACAGCGAGGGCTTCCGCATCGCGCCGGGACGGTCTGCATTTGGCCCAGGCAGCACACTCATATCCTGGGTGAGCGCCGCCGCTATGACCTCCAACCTCCTGCGGGATGGAACATTTGCTACGCAGGATAAAATTGACGCAGCTCCCGACAACGAAGTGCAGGAACTGGCGGAGAAACTGTGGTATCTCCGCCAGGATTTCAGCGACAGTGCAAAGAAACTGAACCTTATGCCCATCATTTCTCAGCACTTCTTGGGTAAAGGTTTCCCGGACGATACAAAGGAGATTTCTGAACTGCTGAAGCTCCCGGTTCACCGGCAGCAAATTTGGCGGGAAGTGGACGCATTTCTGGATAAGTACAGATTTAACTCGAACCTCCTGCGCTTTCATAAAATTCATGACCCGGTTTACCTGCTCACAAGTATCGACCGTTTATCTGCGGTAAAAGAGCAATATAAGGCGGTAGAGGGGTTCGCCCCGGCAAAGGCCAGCTTCATCACGGAGGACGAGATCACCCGCCTGCTGACCGGAGGCCCCAGCATTGCCGAGAGCAAGCTGCAAATATACTCCTATTTTGTCCAGGGCCACAACGCCAAAGAGTGCGCTGATTTTCTGAAAAGCAGCTATGGCGAAGGTGGACGCTGCTATACCGGCTATGACGAGAACTATGGCACCAAGGGAATCCGTTTCACACGTTCGGATGAGGAATCCGGCTATAAGGGCTATGATACGGTCACGCTGAACTGGAACCAGGTGCAAAAGCGTGTCCGAGCCTTGATTGACAGCGGGCAGTACCTCAACGATCAGGAAAAGGCGTACCTTCCGGCCTATGAGAAAGTAACCCTTGCCCGGAGGATTTATCATTTTTACAGTATGGACCCCAACCGAACCAATCCCCCCAGCAATGATATGGACGCCGCCGTGAAGAAAATCCGGGCCATTCTGGAATCTGATGATTCCAAAAAACACTCTAAACTGTACGGCGAAATGTTCACCATTATGGCTGCTGTTTCCCCGGACAGCCCGGAGTACCGGCGGATGATCCCCGCCCTGCGGGATATGGAGACGTTCACGCGGGGTGAATATTCTCTGTATGAACCTCTGCCGGAAGCTGTTTTGCAGGCGGAGCGCCAGAAGAAGCAGGTGGCAAAAGAGGTCAAGCGAAAAGCCCCCGCGCCCCAACGCACAACTTCCGAGGCCCCGCCTGCTTCCGGGGACCGGCTGGCGGCTGCGGCCCGTGCCCTGGCGAACAAGCGGCGCACCCCGGCCCAGGAGGACCAGAGCGGCCAATTCAGCTTGTTCTCCCCGGCAGCGCCCGCCCCGCTGGAACCGGAATCCTCTGCCCCTCCCCAGGCGGCAGAGCATGAGGAAACCTCCCGCTCTCCGTGGTGGGATGGCTACAAGGAGATCAAAGAGGCGAATCCCCACAATATCGTGCTGTTTCAAGTGGGGGATTTCTTTGAGATGTTCGGTGAGGATGCCAAAACCGCCGCTGCCCTGCTGGACCTCAGCCTGACTACCCGGCCCATCGCCGGTGTCGGGCGTGTGGAGATGTGCGGCATCCCCGCCCATGCGGTGGAGCAGTATGTTGAAAAGCTGCGGGAATTTCATTCTGTGACCCTTGCGCCCGTTGAGGCGCAGACCGGGGAGCGTCGGCCCAGCACCTTGCTCTCCCGGCAGGAACAGGCGATTCAAGACAGCGGTGAACAGGGCTGGAAAACTACCGTTGCCGAGCGCAACTATCAGACCACGGTAACTGCGGAAGAAGCGCCGCTTCTGGCAAGGCTCATGCAGGCCAATGAAATCGGTGCCGCGCAGTTTAACCATGAGAGCGGCGAAGTTACATTCAGCTTTTCGGCGGCTGACCGGGACGCGGTTGAAAATCTGATTGCAAGGCTGCGGGCGGAGCTGGAAAAGGCGGTGGCGGCAAGTTACGCCACTACCAAGCCCCAAAAGCCCGGACGGACCAAGGTGGAGCTGAATTACCGCAATTTTGTGAAGCTGTTCCCGGAAATCGCCAGCGGCGAATACCGCTATTTGAGCATGGAAGCGGGCGAAGCCATGATGCCCCTCCACCTGGAATGGATTGACACGGACGTGATCGCCGTCAGCCATACCTATACGCAGAATGGCGATCTCATGCGCGACCCGGAAATGACCTTCCGGGTGGACCGGGAGAAGGGAACCATGGAACCGCTGACCTTCCGGCAGGACGGCTCTATTCAGATTTATCAGGAGGTCTACCCGGAACCCGGTAAGTGGATTCCCAAGCTGCACCGGGATTTGAACACCTTTGCCCAACAATGGCTGAAGAATATCAGTGAGCAGGGCTACCACAAGCGGGAGGCCGTCATGGTCCGGGACGGCGAGGACGTGCGCCTGACCTTTGACCAGGACGGCAGGGCGGTGGAAAATGACAGTTTAGGCGATAATCCTACTGTCAGGCAGATATATGAGCATTACACGCCCATAGTCAAAAATATGGTTCTGGCGGATACGGCGTATCAAAACGCCTGCGCCAATTCCGACCAGGACCTTGCCCGTTTGGAGGGTAACGAGGCAATCAAGCGGGCGGTGCTGGCGATCAATGAGACACCGCTGTTGAAGCAGTATTATGATAATGCCGCTTTCCGTAACCGGCTCCATCAGGAGATTATCAGCGAAACCTATTCCACAATCTCCCAGCCGGAGCAGGCCGCAAAAACGCCCGTCTCTATGGATTCCCCGGAACGGTTTGAAATTGTCCGCCTTTGGGGAAACGGCCCCTTTGGTATTTATGACAATGCACTGGAACGCTTCTATGCGGAAGGAACCCAAACGCTCCAATTCGTAGAGCGGGGCAGCGCGGAGAATTATCTGGCGAATATCCACCGCGTCACCGGGCGGACGGTTCCCCCAGAGACTTCCGCAGAGTGGGTGGTCACTCCGGTTACGCTCTATGAAACGGCACTGAAAATACTGGACCGGGCAATCGGGAACAGCAGTCTTTCTCAATATCTGCGGGACCGTGATCTGGATTACAACGAAGCGGCGGACACTCTGAACGCTGAAATGCCCGATCTTATAGAGGCAGCGAGGGCTTATCCCGACATTCTCGCCGCGTTCCATTCTCTCCCGATGTTCCGGGAGTGGCTGGTAGAGGACCTCATGGAGCGCCGTTATCAGGACGTGATTACGGACCCGCGCCTTGCGCCGGAACGGTATGCCGACAGCCCGGACGCACCGGATTGGGCGCGGGCTGTCCCCGCTGCGGACCGTTCGGAGCCGGAACAAGCGGAGGCCGGTGTAGAGATACCCCCCGCGCCGGAGACAGTGCCGGAACCAACCGGGGTAGGTGCGCCGGAGCAGCCGGAAACCCCTGCCGCTGTCCAGTCTGAACCCAATCTCACGCCCAATGTTGACGAATATCTGGACTTGAAGGCCCGATACCCGGACAAGCTCGTTGGCGTCCAAGTGGGGGACTATATGCTGTTCTACGGGAAGGACGCCGAAGCAGCGGCCCCCGCCATGGGGAAGGACCTGCTGACGCGGGATATTCCCGGCCTGGGCAGCACCTTTGTCACCGGAACCTCCCTGGGCTGGCAGTCCGCATTGACGGACCTGCTGGAACATGGTCATAGTGTGGTTCTGGCCCGGCCTGACCCTGAACGCGGCCCGGACGCGCCCTATGAGATCATCAAGGAGCGGAGCGCGGCGGAGTTCATCCCCCTGGGCATGGAGCTGACCATGGACGGGCGGCGCATGAAGATCGACAGCGTGGACTTCCAGGCGGGGACCGTCAGTCTGCTGGACTTGGATATGAAGGGCTGGTTTCCCATTTTCCGCTCAGAGCCGATTCCCTTTGTGCGGGAATTTATAGAGGAAGCCCAGCGCAGAGAGGAATACACCATTGCGGAGGTGGCGGCACACCGTCAACGGCTGGAGGCCGCTGATGAAATCCCCGTGGGCACGGAGCTGACGGTGGACGGACAGCGTGTCAAAATCCACAGCGTAGATGTGGAACATGATATTGTCCGCTTGAAAATTCTGGATACGGCCTATTCCTATCTCCAGCGGTCCATCCAAGCCGTGCGGGACCTTGTTGCCAAAGCACGCGCCGCCGTTTTGGGCGCGGATGATTCCGTACCTCCCCCGCCTCCCCCCGAACCGGAGCCGGAACAGGTGGAGATTGACGGTGGGCAGGTGGTTCCGCCCCCGCCGCCAGCGCCCCGCCAGCCCCGCCAGGAACGCCACAATTTCCAGATCACCGATGATAACCTGGGTGTTGGCGGCGAAAAAACGAAATATCAGTACAATGTGACGGCTATCCGTACCTTGAAGCAGATCGAGGCGGAGGGCCGTCTTGCTACACCGGACGAACAGGAAACCCTCTCCCGCTATGTCGGCTGGGGCGGCATTGCCGGGGCGTTTGACCAGAATGACCCCAAGTGGGCGAAAGAATACGCCGAGCTGAAGGAACTGCTGACCCCGGAGGAATACAAATCCGCCTGTGCCACGGTCCTCAACGCCCACTATACCAGCCCCACGGTCATCAAGGCCATGTATCAGGCGGTGGAGAATATGAATTTCCAGCCGGGGACCGTGCTGGAACCGTCCATGGGCATCGGCAACTTTTTCGGCCTCCTGCCGGATTCTCTGGCGTCGGCGAAGCTGTACGGCGTAGAGCTGGACGATCTGACCGGGCGCATTGCCCGACAGCTTTATCAGAACGCCGATATTACCCTTGCCGGTTTTGAACAGACAGACCGGAAGGACTTCTATGATCTGGCGGTGGGCAACGTGCCTTTCGGCCAGTACCCCGTCAATGACCCCGCCTATAACAAGCTGGGCTTCAACATTCACAACTATTTCTTTGCCAAGGCGCTGGACCAGGTACGTCCGGGCGGCATCGTGGCCTTTGTCACCAGCCGCTACACCATGGACGCAAAGGATTCCACCGTGCGGAAGTATCTGGCGGAGCGGGCTGACCTGCTGGGCGCGATCCGTCTGCCCAACAACGCTTTCAAGGCCAACGCCGGGACCGAAGTGGTGTCCGATATTATTTTCCTGCAAAAGCGGGACCGCCCCGCCATTGAGCAGCCGGGATGGGTGCAGGTGGGTGAAAATGAAGATGGATTCAAGATCAACAGCTATTTTCTGGAACACCCGGATATGGTGCTGGGCACGGCCACCTCGGAGAATACGCAGTACGGCAGGCAGGATTACACCGTTGCGCCCATTGCCGGGGCGGACCTCTCCCGGCAGCTTGCCGGGGCCATTCAGAACCTTGCCCCGCCTGACCGGGAACTGCTGGAGATCGAGCCGGAGCAGGAGGACGGCAAAGAGGTTGAATCTATCCCTGCCGACCCTTCTGTACGCAATTTCAGCTACGCACTGTTCAATGGCAAGCTGTATTTCCGCGAAAATTCCCGCATGAAGCCCGTGGACTTGGGCAAGACCCCCACGGAACGGGCCATGGGCATGATCGCCATTCGGGACTGTGCCCGGAAGCTCATTGATTTGCAGTTAGGAAACGCCGGGGACGATGAAATCAAGGCGGAGCAGGCCAAGCTCAACCGCCTTTATGACGCTTTCACGAAAAAACACGGCCTGTTGAGCAGCCTGGGCAACAGGAGGGCCTTTGAACAGGATTCCTCCTACCCGCTTCTGTGTTCCCTGGAAGTGCTGGACGATGAAGGAAATTTGGAGCGCAAGGCGGATATGTTCACCAAGCGCACCATCCAGAACCGGCAGGCCGTCACCAGCGTGGACACGGCGGTGGAGGCCCTGGCGGTGTCCATTGGCGAGAAGGCCCGCGTGGACCTGGAGTATATGGCAGGTCTGATGGGTGGACCTGAGAAAATTCCGCAGATCGTGGAGGATTTGAAGGGAATTATCTTCAAGGACCCCGCCACCGGCCCCTTTGATTTTGCCGGGGGCGGCGAAAACTGGTCGAAGGGCTGGCAGGCGGCGGACGAATACCTCTCCGGCAACGTCCGGGTGAAGCTGGCCCAGGCCCGCGCCGCCGCAGAAGATAACCCGCAGTTTGCTATCAATGTGGAGAAGCTGGAACAGGTACAGCCCAAAGACCTGACCGCCACGGAGATCAGCGTCCGGGTGGGCGCGTCCTGGATTGACCCGGAGATTTACCAGCAGTTCATGTTTGAGCTGCTGGGAACATCGGAACGTCTGCGTGAGAAGAAGATTCAGCTCCGTTATTCCGATTCCTCCGGCGAGTGGCGGGTCCAAGGAAAGAACGAGGACAGCCGGGATAACGTCCGTGTCCACACTACCTACGGCACCAAGCGCGTCAACGCCTATGAGCTTTTTGAGGCCGCGCTGAACCAGCGGGACGTGCGGGTATTCGATAAAAAATGGATAGGCGGCGAGGAAACCCGCGTTCTCAACGAGGAAGAAACCACGTTTGCCCAGCAGAAGCAGGAGGCGATCTGCGAGGCGTTCAAGGAGTGGATTTTCAAGGACCCGGAGCGCCGGGAGGCGCTGTGCCGGAAGTACAATTCGATCTTCAACGCGACCCGGCCCCGTGAGTACGACGGCTCCCATATCCGCTTTACGGGCATGAACCCGGAAATTTCACTGCGGCCCCACCAGCAAAACGCCGTGGCCCATATCCTCTATGGCAAGAATACGCTGCTGGCTCACTGTGTCGGCGCGGGCAAGACCTTTGAAATGGTTGCCGCCGCCATGGAGAGCAAACGCCTGGGCCTGTGCCAGAAATCCCTATTCGTCGTCCCTAACCACCTGACGGAACAGTGGGGCGGCGATTTTTTGCGCCTGTATCCCGGCGCGAAGGTGCTGGTGGCCACCAAGAAGGACTTTGAACCCCACCGCCGCAAGAAGTTCTGCGCCCGGATCGCCACCGGAGACTATGACGCTGTTATCATCGGCCACAGCCAGTTTGAGAAGATTCCTCTCTCTCCCGAACGGCAGAGCGCCGTCATCCGGGACCAGATTGACGAAATTATAACCGCGATTGAGAGCGCGAAAGAGGAAGATGGCGACCACTTTACCGTCAAGCAGATGGAAAAAACCAAGAAAAATCTGGAGGCTAAACTGGAAAAGCTGGCGGCGAAGGAGAAAAAGGACAGTGTGGTCACGTTTGAGGAATTAGGCGTTGACCGGCTGTTTGTAGACGAGGCGCACAGCTTTAAGAACCGTGCGAAACGTTGCGCTACAAGTCGTTGCTGACAACA
>CAJTOE010000072.1 GCA_910577805.1 uncultured Oscillospiraceae bacterium
AGGTAGTCCTCCGGCTCGTCAATGGTGTACTCCAGCGCATGGGCCGGGGCCACCAGCATGGCGGCGAAAACCGCCGTCAAAAGAAAAATGTGCAGCAATCGTTTCATGTTCAAGTCCTCCTTTCCTTCATTTTCTGGATGGTCCAAAGCGCCGCCGCTGCCAGCGCCGCCACGCCGCCAGCACAGCCCAGCAGGGAGAGCCAATTCATGCCGCCCGTTTCAGCGGGGGCGGGATCTGCGTCAAGGTCCTCCTGCCCGGTCTGGTCGGCCTGATCGGGCGGGTTGGAGGATTCCTCCGTTTTTTCCCCCTTGGGCAGTACCTCGCTGCCGAAGATGGCGGTGTAGGTGACAACCTCGCAGCCGGTCTTTGCCACTTGGCCCGTATAACTGGCTGTGACCGTATAGCCGGTGGCGTAGCGGGTGGAGGAAGTGCCGGTATAGGTGGCCGTGGCGGTGTAATAGCCATTCTCGCCGCCGCTCCACTCCACAGCTCCCAGGGTCAGAGTCTTGCCGTTGTCCGTGGTGGTTTTGGGGACAAGGGACAGGTCGGCGTCGGACAGGTTGGGATAGGTGCAGGTGGCGGACAGGCTTTTTGTGCTGGTCTTGTAGCCCTTGGCCTCCACGGTGACAGAGGTATAGTCCAGCGCCAGCAGGCCGGTATAGCCGTCCTCGGTTGTGACCTCCCGATGGGGGTCCAACTGTTTCAAGACCGCCGAGAGATCGTTGGTGTCGCTGTCCTGGGTGATGGTGTCGGTGTAGTCCTGGGTGTCCACCCCCACCTCGTCCTCTCTTATCATGTCCAGCAGGAAGTAGCGCCGCCCGTTGCGCTCGAAGTCCTCCGTAGGGATGCCGGAGGGGTCGTCAGACAGCGAAAGCTGGTACACTTTGTTGATGCGCAGCTCGTCAAAGCTGCCGTAGGTGTACTCCTCCACGGAGACGGGATAGAACGGCCCGCCAGCGGCCAGCGCCGGGGGCGCGGCGATGCTGATTGCCAGGACAGCGGCGCACAGCAGCATCAGGATTCGTTTTTTCATAGCTCAAGGCTCCTTTCGATGTTTTATCAGCGGGAATTGGAATCGCCCCGGCCCTGGCCCTTGACGGTGAGGATGCCGTCCAGGGTGGTGGCGGTGATGCGCAGGCGCTCGGCGGTGGCGATGTCGTTCTTCACCGTCTCGTCAATGCTCCGACCGCAGACCACCAGGACGCGGGAGCGGCGGAGATAGTCGCGGGCGATGTCGAGGCCGTCCTTATGCTCCTGGGGGACGGCATCATGGAGGAACCGGACCGTCAGCAGGAGGGGGCAGATGGGGGAATAGCCCGCGTCATACACCTGACGGCAGTACCGGGCGGCGGTTTCAGCGTTCTCAATCTCGCTGCCGCTCCAGGCGGCGGTGATGTAAGCAAGGGGGCGTTTCATGGCATGATCCTTTCTCCCGGTGGCCGGGTAAAAAATAAGACGGCTAATTGCCGCCGTTGAGGTCGTGGTTGACTAACATGGTGTAGTGGTTGTCCATCGTGGAGGGCGCGTTGAACAGCGTCGCCAAAAGATAAGCCCTGGTGTTCCAAACGCGGGTGGTGTTTTCCTGGATGCCGTCCAGCACCTTCTCGATGTGGGCGGAGGTGATCTGCTCGAACCGCTGCCGGACGAAGGCCGTAGGATATTCTGCGTCCCGCCCGATCTTCATGGTGGGGGTGCGGCTGAGCGCAACCTCCAGCATAATCTCCACAAACTCGTTGAGCTGCTCCCGGTTGGAGGGAGTAACGATCAGGTCATACTCGATCTGATCCCGAATTTCATCCCGCTTCTCAAAAATTTCTTTCATTCCTTCCACCGGCTGCGCAGGGCGGGTCCCCGACCGCAACCCAGCGTCAGCGGTTGCGGTTGGGAGAGGAGGCGCAAGGGAGCGAGCGCAGTTTTCGCCGCAGGCGGAAACTGCGCTGAGCGGACTTTGCGACGACGAGGCAGGGGGAGGGAATGAATGAGTATTTGATCGCTGAGTATTTGATTTTTGAGTTTTGAATTGATTTATATTTAATTGGGCGGGGTTCTCCGTATGCGGCGCGGCCATATCCGGGCCAGCCACATCCGGGTTTTCCGTATGTGGTGAGGCCGTATCTGGTGGGGGCATATCCGGCTCGTCCGCATCCGGCGCGGGCGGCTCCGGCGGCTGGGGCTTTTCGTAGATGATGTACTCGGTGTCCGTAATACGCCCGTTGGCCCCGCGAAGCTGGCGGCGGATGATGTAGCCCGCCTTTTCCAGCTCCTTGATGGTGCTGCCGATGGCGTCCACGCCCTCCTTGCAGATGGCGGCAAGCCCCCGTGTGCTGTAATTCCAGTCCTCCGGGAAAGAGAGAAACATGGACAGCAGCCCCTTGGCTTTCAGCGACAGGGATGTATCTTTCAGATGATAATTTGACATGACGGTGTAATCTCGCGTCCGTTCTACACGATAGACAGCCATTTCAACTCACTTCCTGTTAAAATTTTGTGTTATGCGGTGGTTGACCCGTCCTCGCGGGCAAAGCGGGCCTCCAGCCGTTCCACGCTCCAATTCTGCTTGAACTGTCCCAGGGGACCGGGGCCGAACATGGCCCGCGCCCGGTTGTCCATGTCGAGCAGCCGCGCCCATAGCTCCGGGTGGTGGTGGCGGAGTTTTCGCAGCTCATCAATGCGTTGCAGGGGGCAGCACCAGCAGGAGGCGCGGCGGTATATCTCATACAGCCCGCCCCAATCGTAGCCCCGGTCATAGCAGATTTGCAGCGCCTGGGCCTCGGTGATTCCCCATTCCACCAATGGATAGCGGTTATGAGGATCGTCTTTGCAGCGGTGGGCTTCATCGGCGGCGATGCCGATATGGTGCAGGGCGTTCTTCTCTTTTTTCAGCCGGTTGGTCTCCTTGGTAATCAGATGGGTTTTAAGCTGGCCGGTACACCAGCGCACCCGCATCCCAGGCCAACCATAGCCAGTCGGAGGCTGACCCATAGCAATACGGCGCTCTATGGCCCGCTTCTGTTGCTGGGGAACATCGAACATGAGCCATTCAAAACCGTGGGGATGCCGCAGGGTGGTAATGTGCAATCCTCGCTCCCGAAAAAGAAAATCATCCAGCTTGGCGATATGGGCCTCCATCTCCGGGAACTCCATGCCAGTGTCCGCATAGAGTACGCAGTTGATAGGCAGACCCTTTTCGATCATCAGAATCAAAAGACACGAGCTGTCTTTTCCACCTGAGAGCGAGACTGCCGAATAGATTTCGTTGCTTTTTGTGATTCCCATGACGGGAAAACTGCCTTTTTATCTCCTTTCCCGTCTGTTACAGCTCATAGAGAGGGATGTCGCTCTCATAGTAGGCGGCGCACATTGCGTTGATCTCATCGACCAGCTCATCCAGGTCCAGGTACATGGGGCTGTCCCAGGGGTCCCCCTCCTTGATCTCCCGGTACTCGGTGACGTACTCGCCGTCCCCGCAATCCAGGGACACGCAGGCCACGGCAACAAGGTCCATGTCCTCCAGCAGCCACAGCTCATAGGTGCGGTCCGTCAGCACGATGGAGGCGCAGTTCTGGTCGTTGTCCTCGTACAGCCGGGTAGCCCGCTGGCCAAACAGGTCCCTGCCCCGGTAGTTGAAGGACATAGGCGCTTTGCCTTCAGTGGTGTAGGCGTGGACGGTCTGGGCGTTGTGCCGGACCGCTTGCAGCAGGGCCTCGAAGTCAATGCCGTGGAGCAGCGTCTCCACTTCTGTCTCGCTGTACCCATGCTCCCCGATGCCGCCCTGGAACAGATGCCGGACGGCATACTCCAAAGAATCCACAGAATACATAAAAATCCCTCCTTTATGTTACTTGCCCCGCCGCTTTTTAGGCTTGTCGGGGATGATGTGTCCTTCGATGATGTTGGCGTGTTTGTAGACGCGGACACGGCCCTGCCGCTGGGCGTCCAGAACCTGGGCATAGCCGTCCTCGGTCAGAAACCGCCGGATGTACTGGCCCTCCTGCCCCTGGGGGCAGTCCTCCAGCACCAGAAACTCGGCCATGTGGCGGGTATCGTCCCGAAACCGCTCCACAGCCAGCAGATCATGGCCCGTGATGGGCAGATGGACCGCTTTCACTCCTTGCCCTCCTTCTCACTGATTTTCAGTACAGAGCAGCCATACCGGGCGATGAGCAGGGCGTTGACAATCAGGCTGAACGCCAGCGTGTCCACCACCTCCGAAATGGCGAGGTCATTCAGCGCCACGCTGGAACCGTCCGAGTAAATGTCTTTCGCCGCCGACAGCAGGGTATAGTTGTGGGGCGAGATGTCCTGCGTGGTGGCGTAGTCGAACTCAATGCCATATCTGCAAAAGCAATTTGCGGCGCGGGTGCAGATGTCCTCATTGGCGGTGAGCAGATACATAGCCGCATAGTAGGCCGGGGTGTCCCGGCGTCGGCGGTAGCCCTGCTGGACCTTCATACGCTCCATGCGCTGGTAGTGGGCGGCGGTGAGGAACAGGGAGCCGGAGAACCGGCGGATAGCCGTATGCAGGCGGGCGTCCGTGTGGACGTTACGTGGAAACGTCTCCATGACGGCCTCTTTGTAGCCCACAACCCCAGCCTCGATCCGCTCCGCCAGTCAGGGACAGCCCTTGGCGGTGCAGCCCTGTTTTCGGGTAAACTCGGTGCAGAGCGTACAGTCAACGTGTTCCGGCTTGTACTGGAATGTGTTGATATACAACGATTGGTCTCCTTTCCCGGACAGCAAAAAAGCCGGTCAGAGAAAAGAAAAATCCCTGTCCGGCCTGCTTGTCCGATATTCAATTACCGCTCCTGGCTGCGCTGGCGTTTCTTCATCCACTGTTCCAGCAGTTTGATGATAGTGTCCTGCATCTGCTTGGGCGTGTAGGAGCGGGGGAAATATTTGTGGAGTGTGTCGGAAGTCAGAACAATCTTATCGACCTCCGGCTTCTTTTCCTCCGACATGATGCCCAGCATGGTGTCCTCATCCAGTTTCCCGGACTGACTGAGCTTTTTCATCCGCTGGGCCTGGGAAACTGAGGGGGTGGTCTGCTCACTCTCAATGGTCTCTACCAGAAGCGCCTGTTCCTCTGGTTTGAGCGCTGCGATTTGATAGGCGGGGGTCACGGCAATTTTCCTATCGTCCACCATCTGCTGAAGTTCCGGGACCAACTGTGTCAGGGAGATCATATTGCGGACCGTATCGCCGCTCATGCCCATCTCCGCGCCAATTTCATCATCACTTCGGAACTTCGCCGAATTATTCGGCGAAGTTAAATCCGTGCGCGTACCCTGCCGCCTGATGGCCTCCATCTTCATTTTGAGCGCCTTGGCCTTTTCCATTGGAGAAATATTTTCTCTCTGTATGTTGCTGTCCACCATGAAAATAATAGCGGTGTCCCGGTCCAAATCCCAGACAATTACAGGCATGGTGTCCAGCCCTGCCAGTTCACAGGCGTGTTTGCGCCGGTGTCCGGCCACCAACTCATAGCCGCCGCCCTCGCGGGGGCGGGCGATGGCGGGCATGAGAACGCCGTATTCCTTGACGCTCTCCACGGTTTCCTTCATAGAATCATCATCCCTTACGGAAAACGGATGGTCGGGGAACGGGTACAGCTCGGACAGCGGGATATTCTGCACCTTTTCCAGTTTCGCGTCCTGACGCTCCTGCTCCGTGGAGAACAGATCAGCGGCTGATGCCAGCTCTACTTTTCGCGCGCTGCTTTTCAAGCTGTAACACCTCCCGCGTCAGATTTCCATAGGCTTCGGCCACCTTCCCGCCGGGGTCATGGGCAAAGATGCTCTTGCCCTCGGCGCTGGTCTCCTTGGCCCGGACAGAGTGGGGTATCTCGGAATCAAATACCTTGATGTCCCCGCCGTAAGTCTCCCGGAGCAGGGCGCTGATCTCCCTGGCAAAGTTGGTCCGGCTGTCCACCATCGTCAGCAGGATGCCGTCAATGAGCAGCTTGGGATTGATCTGCCGCCGCACCTTGCCCACGGTCTGCAAGAGCTGTTCAAGCCCTTTCGCCGGGAGGTACTCCGCTTGGACGGGGACAATCAGACGATTGGCAGCGGCCAGGGCGTTGACGGTGAGCATACCCAGGGAGGGCTGGCAGTCCAGCAGGATGTGGGTGTACTGTTTCCGAACCGTGTCCAGATACTGCCGCAGGATGGTCTCGCGGCTCATGGCGTTCACCAGCGACACCTCCATGCCGGAGAGTTGGATGTTTGATGGCATGAGGTCCACGCCCTCCGCATGATGCAGGATGCCCTCGCCGGGAGCGATGGGCTGATCGTTCAGCACCTTGCCCATCAGGTCCGAGAGGGTGACGGGCAGATCGTCCGGCTGGGAATGGCCCAGGCTGATGGAAAGACTGGCCTGGGGGTCTACGTCCACCACTAACACCTTTTTCCCGGCTTGGGCCAGACCGATGCCGAGGTTTGCGCAAGTTGTACTCTTGCCCGTACCGCCTTTTTGATTGACTACGGCGATCACTTGGGCGTTCATGTGTTCTCAACTCCCTACTACAAATAAAAATACCCCATCGCAAAATGGGGATGAAAAAAGGGAGAACGTAGCTATGCTACATTCTCCCGCAAAAAACAGTATGC
This sequence comes from uncultured Oscillospiraceae bacterium, assembly GCA_910577805.1. GTDB lineage: Bacteria > Bacillota > Clostridia > Oscillospirales > Oscillospiraceae > Lawsonibacter. The sequence goes on from CAJTOE010000072.1 coordinate 6,606, forward strand.
AGTTGTCGGCTTTTGCCGTTTTCTATTCCAGGCTGGGAACAGTCAGGAGCCAATCCGCCGCAATCCCGCATAAATCCTGGCTTTTTCAAAACTTTTCGTACCCTTCCCAACAGCACCTGTTCAACGAATGGTATGTACGGGACTCCAGCCGCAAGGTTCGGGCTGTCCTCCGCGCCAAAGCGGAGCGTGGGGAACGGCTGGGAACCAGGGCTCCCTATGGTTACAAAAAGGACGAGAACGACAGTAAAAAGCTGGTCGTGGACGAGGAAGCCGCCGCCATCGTGCGCCGGATTTTCGCCATGTGCGCCGCTGGCAGCGGGCCAAGCCAGATCGCCCGTAAGCTGCGGGAGGAACAAATCCTCTGCCCCACCACCTATGCCTATCAGAAGTTCGGGATCAATCACACGGCATTGAACATGGAGAAGTCCTACCACTGGACCAGCAGTACGATTGCGAATATGCTGGAGAATGAACTGTATCTGGGTAATACCATCAATATGAGGTTCAGCACAAAGTCCTACAAGGACAAGCGGAAGGTGGAGCATCCCAAGGAAGAATGTCTGGTATTCGAGGGGACCCACCCCGCCCTGGTCACCCAGGAGGTTTGGGATATCGTTCAGCGGGTACGGCAAAACCGGCGCCGCCTCACCAAGATGAATGAGCAGAACAAGTACTCCGGATTGGTGGTGTGCGCCGACTGCGGGTCCACCATGGTGCTGCACCGGGCGCATACAATGAAGCCCACCTGGAACAATTTCACCTGCCGCACTTACAAGAAAGAGGGTTCGGAGGTCTGTACCGCCCACTACATCCGGGAGTGTGTGCTGGACGAGGTGATCCTGGAGGATCTGCGGCGGGTGACGGCGATGGCCAGAGAGCAAACCAGGGAGTTCGCCGAGTACATCGGCGGCAGGCAGTCCGCTGAGATCCAAAGGGAAATCCGCAGGCTGGAGCGGGAACTGACCGCCATGCGAAAGCGCGGTACGGAGCTGGATGCCATTTTCAAAAGGCTTTACGAGGATCGGGTCCTTGGACATATTTCGGTGGAGCAGTTTCAGACGCTGTCCGGCGGCTACACGGAGGAGCAGGAGAAACTGGCGGTGGAAATCCCAGCGAAAGAAGCAGCCATCCAGAAGCTGCGGGATACGGTTTCTAGCACCGACGGCTTCATCGCCAAGGCCAAGCGTTACACGGATATCACGGAGTTAACGCCGGAGCTGCTGCGGCTGTTCATCCAGAAGATTGTGGTGCATGAGAAAAGCACCAAGTGGTCGAAAAAGGCCATGCAGACCATTGAGAGCCACTACAGCGATATCGGCTGTATCGGAGGGGAAATTCCGCAGGATAAGGAAAGTCCCCGGCAGGAAATCTCAGCGTGATTCCTGCCGGGGCGCTTCCCCAAGTCGTAGATACCCCTGTCAGGGGGACGCCAATCCCTGACGTTCTTTTTTTGCACTCCAGCAGCTTACTGCGCGTATGCCATTTCTTCCCGGATTTCAAACCGGCTCACCAGCCCCTTCAAGAGCTGCGCCTGGCCCGACAGCTCCTTGCTCGCCGCCGCGCTCTGCTCGGATGTGGCGGAGTTGGTCTGTACCACGCCCGAAATCTGGTCGATGCCCAGCGTCACCTGGGCAATGGACGCCGCCTGCTCCTGCGACGCTTTTGAAATCTCATGGACCAGCTTCGCCGCCTGCTCGGACGCCAGGACGATGCGTCCCATCGACGACGCCGTCTCGTTTGCGATATCGGTTCCCTCCTGCACCGCCTGGACTGTGGCTTCGATCAGAGAAGCCGTGTTCTTGGAGGCCTCAGCCGATTTGCTGGCCAAGTTGCGGACCTCGTCCGCCACCACTGCAAAGCCTTTTCCTGCGGTGCCGGCTCTGGCGGCTTCCACCGCCGCATTCAGGGCCAGAATATTCGTCTGGAAGGCGATATCTTCGATGGCTTTGATGATTTTGCTGATTTCAGAGGCAGAATCGTTGATCTGCGCCATCGCAGTCGTCATCTGCTCCATCTGCTTCTTCCCCTGCTCCAGCTCCGCAGTCGTCGCCATCGCCTGCTCGCTGGCTAACTTCGCGTTCTCCGCATTGTTGGCCACATGGTCGTGTATTTCGGTGATCGTGGCCGCCAGCTCCTCCACCGAGGAGGCCTGCTCTGTCGCGCCCTGGGCCAGGGACTGCGCACTGCTGGCCACCTGGTCCGAACCGCAGGCTACCTGCGCGGCGCTGATATCCAGCTGATAGAATGTATCGTTCAAGGTGGAGATGGTATTCTGGAAGGACGCTTTAATGGGGGCAAAATCGCCCATATAGTCCATGTTCATCTCTAATTTGAGATTGCCCCTGTCCAGCTCTGCCAGAGAGGCGGAGATATCCACGATGTAATCCCGCCAGGTCTGCACCGTTTTGGACAGCGCCCTGGTCAGGTCCCCGATCTCGTCCTCCGCCTTATAAATGTGGACATCATCCTTCAGATTGCCCCGGCTCAACTCGCCCAGACGCTCAGAGGCCTCTTTGATCGGAGCCGACATCCGCTTGGCAATCACGGAGATCACACCAAAGCCAACCGCAAACACAGCCAGTCCCGCCACGCATATAACCAGCAGAGAGATACGGCTGGATCTGGCGCACGCATCCAGCTCGTCCTGAATGATTGGCAGCATATCCTCCTCATAGTTTCCCGTTCCGATATACCAGCCGTAAGGCTCGAATTTTTGGATAAAACCTCTTTTGGCCTTGGCTTCCGCTTCGCCCGGCTTGGCAAAGTAAAAATCAATAAAGCCTCCCCCCGGCTTGTCTCCGGCCGCAATGGTGTCCTGGACGAAGAAATTTCCCTTCTCGTCTGTGGAATTATAGCGGTTCGTACCCTCTACCTCCGGCTTGATATGTACCGCATTGGTTCCATCCGCCATATCCGCCCAAAAATATCCTGTTCCGTTATTATAGCGGGTGGTGCGGACGATATATTTGGCATTTTCCATCGCCTCTTCCGCTGAAATCAGACCTGCTTCATACTTGTCGTACTCCGCCTGCAGCACTCCGATCATACACTCTACCTGGCTCTGGATCATCTGGTCCAGCTTGTCCTTCTCAGCTTCGATCACCTTGTTATAGGCGATTTGCAGCGCTACATTGGACAGCAGAGAGAGTAAAAAAACGGCTAAAAAAGTTAGAATACCCATGCTTGAGATCAGTTTTCCACGCAGCTTCAGTTTCATTTCAAAGACTCCCCTCTTGTTCTGGTACTCCGCATTCTATTCTCATGTCTTCTTCCCCAGGGTATTAAAACAGGCAATCACACAAGGGCGTTAAATGCCCAATACCAGCACTATCTTTACTGTAATCCGCAAAGCTGCCCTCTACTTTATGAACCAAAATCACTTTACAAACTACTGTATCTAATATAATCCAAAATGCCTAAAAAGTCCATGGTATATTCTGCTAAATTCGACCTTTTTGCCATAAATATTTTGTTTTCTTGAAATTTTGCCAAACGAAAAAAGGACAAGGCATCGTTCAGCCTTGTCCTTCTTTGTTGGTATAAAGCTCTGCAATCACGATTTCGGGCCGGTTATAAAACCGGAGCGGAATAATACTGTTTCCCAGGCCGCGGCTGACTACCATGTGAGTATTATCCGTCAAAAATACTCCAGCGTCATACTTTGGGAACAGGCCCTGATTCGGCGCGATAAGCCCCCCGACCAGCGGCAGCCGAAACTGCCCGCCGTGTGCGTGACCGCTGAACACCAAATCTACATTGCAGGCTGCATAGCTGTCAAACAGCTCCGGACGGTGTGAAAGCAAGATGGTATAGCCGCTTTCACCTTCCATCAAATCCTTCAGCTTTGTGCTGACCATGTCCGAAGCGTCTCCAAACATATCAGCTCCGCGGGCAAAGCTGGGGTCGGACAGGCCAATGAGCGTTATGCTCTCCCCATCCCGGCTTAACTGCACCGCTTCATCCTCCAATATTGTCACGCCCGCCGCCTCCAGCCCTGCTCTCAGCGCGGCATATTGCGGCAGACGCGCTTCATGGTTGCCGGTGACATAGTAGACCGGCGCAATCTGTACCGCTTGTTCGGCAAAGTGAACCGCAATGTCAATTGCAGTACGCCGTGAGTCCACGAAATCTCCCGTTATGACAATGATATCCGGCGCGTTCTCAGACAGCGCTTTTAACAGCCGCACATTCCCTTTTCCAAATTCCGCGTTATGCAGGTCTGACACCTGGGCAATGCGGAATCCGGAAAATGCCGCAGGAAGCCTATCGCTGGAAATTCTTAGAAAATTCACGCTCAGCGCCGTGTTTCCCCAGACAGTCCATACGCACAAGAGCAGAAGCAGACTCAATGCTACCCTTGCTTTTCCACTCCACTTCCGCTTCATATGTCTCCTCAGATTCATAGAAATTCCTCGTTTCCCCAAACTCCACCCTCGCCGCAGTGGTCAATGCTCGGTGGTTACAGTACAGCGTTACGATGCGGTTGTCACAATGCCGGGTATCCTCAAAAAGCGGGGACTCGAACCCCACGCAGACCCCTCTGCGCAACCATACCAAATACGGTTCCTTCTCAACCGCGGGAGATCGCATTCGCCCCGCCTGCGGCTACCAGCTTTTTTACAGCAGCTCCGTGGTCCAGTTGGCCTGCTGAATGGCTCCGTCCAGCTCCCGCAGCTCCCGGGAGAGCCCGTCCGCTTTCTTACGGTACTCCGCCACCGATACCGTGCTCATAATTTTGATCTCCGACCGGGTGGCCCGCTGGGCCAGGCAGCTGGCGGACATAAGAAAATTGTGGTACATGCTTGTGCGCAGCTTCAATACATCCCGCCGGGCCAAAAGCTGCGTGATGGTCCCCTGCTCGGTGCGCGTCTCGCTGTTGGTGCGGTTGATCCGTGCAATCAACTCCTCCAGCCGGGCGGCGCAGGCCTCGTATTCCTCCAGCAGCAGCGC
>CAJTOE010000073.1 GCA_910577805.1 uncultured Oscillospiraceae bacterium
GAGGAAGCGCCGTATTCGGCGCTGCGGATCCTGGAGAAGCTGCGGGAAATGGGATTCGACGGAGGCTACAGCATCGTCAAGGCGTATGTGAGCAGCCGGAAGATGGACTTGAATGAGAAAGCAACAGTGCGGTTTGAGACGATGCCAGGAAAGCAAGGGCAGATGGACTGGGGATTCTTCGAGGATCACCTGGTGTACGAGGACGGGAAGTGGAAGAAGCTGTACTGTTTTCTCATGATACTGGGGTACTCGCGGATGCGGTACATCGAATTTGTAACGGATATGAGCACAAACACACTGATTCGGTGTCACCAGAACGCATTCCGGTACTTTGGCGGGTACCCAGAGGAAATCCTGTACGACAACATGTCCCCGCAAGGGGGATACGATGGCTCTAAGCGGCAAAGCCGCTAAGAGCCATCCAAAAGCAGGTAGTCATCAAGCGGCTGCTGAAGCAGGAGGACTCCACGCTGAACCGGCAGTTCGAGGATTTCGCGGGATTCTACGGCTTCAAACCTATCCTGTGCCGGCCGTACCGAGGTCAGACCAAGGGGAAAGTGGAGCGGACGGTTCAGTTTGTAAGAGATAATTTCATGGTGGGAATCAAGTACAACAGTCTGGCGGACTTGAACGGACAGGCCCTGGCCTGGTGCAATAAGGTCAATGGGAAAGTCCACGCCACCACCAACGAAATTCCCTTTGAGAGGTTGAAAAAAGAGGGACTGAGTCCTCTTACCCGTGAGTACATCATCGACAAAATCAACCTGAGGCGAGTACAAAAAGACTGCCTCATCTCCTACGCCGGCAATCAGTACTCCGTGCCCGCGGAGTACGTCGGCAAAGATGTGGCAGTCGTAGCCCTCGACAGTATGCTGGCGGCCTACTATGAGGGGAAGCAGATCGCTCTGCACCGAATATCGTATCAAAGGAAGGACATGGTTGTCAATCCTCAGCATTACCGAAGGCTTACGCTGAAACAGACGATGGATGCAGAAAATGTTCTGCTGGAGCAGGGCAAAGTGATAGATTTCCCCTTGAAACCATCGGATTTGTCCAGATATGACGAGGTGCTGTATGAGTGAATTTACCATGGACAGGCTGCGGGAAAACCTGGAAAGCCTTAAGATGAAAAACACCTTGGAGATTCTGGACAATTACCTGGAACGGGCCGTGGCGGACAAGCTCAACATTGTGGAAGTTTTGGATCACATTTTCTCAGAAGAAGCCAAATCCAAGCGGAGACGGGCCTATGAGAAACAAATTCAGATGTCCGGCTTCCCCATCAAGAAGACCCTGGACGATTTCGACTTCTCTTTCCAACCCTCCATCGACAAGCGCCAAATCGACGAACTGGCCACCATGCGCTTCCTGGAGAACGGGGAGAATGTGGTTTTCCTCGGCCCGCCAGACGTGGGCAAGACCCATTTGGCCTCCGCCCTGGGCCTGGTGGCAGCACAGCACCGTTTCTCCACCTACTACATCAACTGCCACCAGCTTATTGAGCGGCTCAAAAAGGCCCACTTTGAGAACCGCCTGCCGGACAAGCTCAAAGTTCTGGCCAAGTACAGGATGCTCATCATTGACGAAATCGGCTACCTTCCTATGGATATCCAGGGCGCAAATCTCTTTTTCCAGCTCATTGCCAGACGGTATGAGAAAACGTCCACCGTTTTTACCTCCAACAAGACCTTCTCCCAGTGGAATGAGGTCTTTGCCGACGTCACCATCGCCTCCGCTATTCTGGATCGTGTCCTGCATCACTGCACCGTTATCAACATCAAGGGTGAGTTTTACCGCCTGAAGGAACGCAAAGAATTTATGCGTCAGAAACAGCAAATCGTGAACACTCTTTTTGAGCAAGGCAGCTGCTGATTTTGTTACCCACCCCCGCCGAAAAACTACAAAATTTCTTCGGCGTTTTCTTACAATTTCAAATTGGCGTTGACACTGCTCGGCTACCGCCGGTTCCATCCGCATTCGGCTGTTTTAACTTGCTGACGACATGCTGCAGAAAGAGCATGGAGCCGTCATCCACAGAAGGTGTACCAGCACCAAAGCGGCCGGCAAAACCAAGTCGCGCTTCGGCAAGTACGTCCTCCCGCTCTGGCTTCCACTCCTTGCCGTAAGGTGGATTGGAAAGAATGTAATCGAAGCGGTCGTACTCGAATTTATCATCATTCAGAGTGTTCCCGTACATGATGTGAGCGCTCATATCCTTGATCTGATCATGGATATCTTTGTCCTTGGCTTCGACATTGCGCAGAAGAAGGGCTGCCTTGCCCATGGCCCAGGACTCCGGCTCCACTTCCTGACCGTACGCAACGATCGTCGCTGGGGCCTTCATCTTCTTCTTGGCCTGCCACTCTTCCAACTGATCCAGCGCGTCTGTGATGAACCCGCCAGTTCCCATGGTCGGATCGTACAGCGTTCTGACAACACCCTCATCGCTACTGAGGAGCTCAACGTCATTGGCAAAGATCATACCGACGGCGAGCCGAACAACATCCTTGGGCGTCATGAAGTCTTCAGCGTTTTCGGCAATAGACTCGCCGAATTTCTGAATCAAATGCTCATAGATGTTGGACATGTCACGGTCACTGACGTTCTCAGAAGAAAGGTCAAAACCTGCAAACTTGGTGCAAACGCTGTACAGCATTCCATGCTCTTGAAGCGTTTTGCAGGTTTCTTCCATCTTGAACCTAAGCATGATCTCCCTTGCGTTCGGAGAGAAACCGTTGATGTACTCCATAAGAGCATCCAACGTATCAATTGAACCCAGACTGTTCAGCCGGAAAGAGGTAATGTTGTAGAACGCTTTCTTGCTGAAATCGCAATAATGGTCGTTCTCGCGGCCCCATTCTTTTTTGTTCTCCTCAAAAGCCTTGACTACGGCATCTCTGGTCGGCTCCAGGGCACATTCCAGTCTACGGAGCATTGTAAATGGAAGGATAACTCTATTGAACTCAGTGGTTTTGATCGGGCCCCACACAAAGTTGGCTACAGCCCAGATTTCACTTTCATAGTCAAACGGGGTTTTCTTTTCGTTTTCGTTTGCCATACTCAATGATCCTCACTTTGAAGAAATCGTTTACGCACAGAATGGCGAAAAATTCAACCACAAAATACAGAAAAAGCCACCTATGGTATACTGCTATAGGTGGACAACGTCAACCACTAAATGCGGAAAAACTATCATTCATTTTCCGGTGTTTCAACCACTAAATGCGGATACCCGAAAACTTAAATGTGCTGTCAGCATTACTATCGTTCTGCTCATATCACTTTTCCATCTGGTTTCTTGCTCCAGCGCACCCAATATAGACCCAGCTAAGGAACCGCCGCTTCAGGAGGAAGATTGGGCCATTGCCGTCCCGGATTTTTTGACCGAGGAACAACAGCTGCTGTATCGCCGGGCCAGTAATCTATATTGCCACACCCGTTTGGGTTCAGACATTGAATACGCCGGAAGCGCCGTTGATTTATCCGGACATGAAACCGTTCAGATTGGTTGGTGAGTTGAGTTACTACATTTCCCATGGTCCGTATCAAAACTGGGCGTATTTTCGTGCTGTAATGTTCTATCGAAAAGAAATTATTACTCTTTTAACGGAACCCAGTTATTGTCTTGCCAATAATATGTCCTGAGCATCCCGCGATAGCCAGCCTCTTTCCCAAGAGTATTATTTGACATTACATCGCTGATTTCCCTGTCATTTGGGCGATAACGATTTCGCTCATCGCAGCTTGAAGCCAAGGGTTAACCATGATATCATAAAAACATCAATCTAAATTTGTGGAGAAGAGCATGATGAATTTTTTGAGTTTTGGAGATAAGAACAACCAGTCGATATTATTTATACATGGAATGGCTTCCACAGCAATGCTTTGCTATGAGCCTATTTTAAAAATGCTGCCGGACTATCATGTGATATTGGCGGAAGTGGACGGCCACAGTGAGAGAACAGGGGAGCTTGTCAGCGTTGAAAAGAACTGTGATGAGATAGAACATTATATACTGGAGCATCTATCTGGTAATTTGTACTGCCTATCAGGCTTTTCCATGGGAGCAACAATGGCTGTCGAGATCATAGGCAGAGGCAATGTTAATGTGGCCAAAACACACTTGGATGCGGCGTTTCTGACGAAAATGGGGTTGTTGACAAGGCCATATGAATATATCTTCTGCAAAGCGATAAAGCGGATTCAAAATGGAAAAGCAATTCCTAAATTCATGATGGATGCGGTTATGGGCAGAGATAACCGCAGTATCATAGAGATGCTCTATCAGAACATTACACCAAACACCATAAAGTGCGCATGTGAATTTGTGTATCAGTATAGCATTCCTGAAACTATAAAAAATTACAAGGGAACGGTTCTGTTTTGGCGGGGTTCAAATGAGCAATATCCCAGGAAAAGTGCCGCTTTGTTAAAGAAATATCTGCCCGCTATGATGGATGTAGAGATTGAACATATGGGACATGGGCAATATTTACACGAACACAGTGACGAATATGCGAGTAAGCTGATTGAATATCTGCAAAGCTGATACAATTTAGCTCATCTGAGCAGAAGCAGCAGCCACAAAACTAAAAAAATTGACAAAAACTACATCTTATGTTATGCTTGTTATATAGCAAATCACCATCTTGCCGCAAGCGAAAAAGAAAGAGGAGGAGACAACACATGAAGAAAACCCGTGCCCTGACCAGTTGGCTGCTTGTCGTTGTTATGCTGACAAGCTTGCTGACAATCCCAGCTTCCGCCGCTGAAGAAAGTGCGCAGCTGAAATTCACCTATCCTGAGACCATCGTTCAGGAAGAGGTCACGGTGGAGCTTTACCAGGGATTTCCCACCAGCGGCTCCGCCACCCTGTCCAAGATGATCGAGGATAAGCTGCTCACCGCCGTGGAGCCCCAGAGCGATGGCTCTTACATCATCACCCAGCCCGGAACTTACAGCTACCATATCTCCGGCGACGGCTACTACAACATTCTCAAGCTCTTTAACGTTACCGAGGCCGACATTGAGACTGGGACCATCTCCATCGAGGTGGTCGGCGGTCCTTTGGGTCCTGACGGCTATCAGCCCACTGTGAAGCCCGAAAAGGCTCCTGACAGCTATGTTATGGACAACCGGGACGCTATGCTGGTGATCTGGCCCGACGAGGTGCTTCAGCAGCACTTCACCGTGGACCCCAAGAATTATCAGACTCCCGCCTTCGATGGCACCGACGCCGCCCATCAGTTCACCAGCCAGGAGGAGCTGATGTCCTTCTTGCGGGACCGGGACAGCAAGTGCAGCTATATGCACCTCTACTCTGCCGGCACCACCCCCAACTACAAATTTGACATTCCCCTGACCATCTTCACCAATACACAGATTCCCTCCGGTTCCACTCTGGAGCAGGCCGCGGCCCTGGTCAGAGCGAACGGCAAGCCCACTGTCTGGTATCAGACACAGATTCACCCCAATGAGCCTGCCGCCGGCGAGGGCGCTCTGGTGGTGATTGACGACTTCATCAATGACGCGGAGGCCCGTGCCCTGCTGGATCAAATCAACGTGGTCATCGTTCCCCGCATCAATCCCGACGGCTCCTACCTGTTCAGCCGCGCTACCTACGGCGGCTTCGACATGAACCGGGACCACATGTCCCTCAAGGCCGCTGAGCTGGCCCAGCTGCATACCGCCTACCGCCTCTTTATGGCCGAGGTGGTCATCGACGGCCACGAGTTTACCTTCTACGGCGCCAACACCGAGGGCTACATGAACAATGCCGACGATCTGGAGACCACCCCCGCCACCAGCTTGAACCACGACCCCGCCATCACGGAGCTGGGCCTGAAAATGACCGCGTACACCTTTGAACAGGCGGAAGACGCCGGACTGCGCGTGTATCACTATGGCACCACCGTCAACAATCCCATCGGCCGTGCCTACTTCGGTCTTTATAACTGCCTGTCCTTCCTGGTCGAGACCCGCGGCATCGGCGCAGGCAAAACCAATTTTGAGAGACGCGTCTTCTCGCAGGAGACCGCAATGCTTTCCTACATGACCTACACGGCCCAGCACGCCCAGGAAATCAAGGATACTGTGGCCGCCGCCCGTGCCAAAGTAGTGGAAAAGGGCAAGACCTACAGCGAAAGCGAGCTGCTGGCCCTGCACCAGATTGCCTCCGGCAATACCAAGACTGACTACGACGGCAACCGGGTCCGCTATAACCTGGACGGTTCCTTGAAGGATGAGAACCGGAACAAGCTGAACCTGAACGACACCATGGTCCGCAGCCGTACCCGTCCCACCGCCTATGTCATTCCCAAGGACCTGGAGAATCTGGACAAGGTCCTCTACATTCTGGACAACCAGGGGGCGGAGTATTACGAGCTGGAGGCCAACTCCTCCGCTGATCTGAAGCAGTATTACTATGTGGATGAATACACATACAACGACCGGAAGATGGGCTTTACCGCCGGTCTGCGGGCAGAGACCGAGACCGTCTTTGAAGATGGCGCTGTGGTGATTCCCATGGACCAGGTGGCGGGCAACGTTATCGCCATGCTCATGGAGCCCGACGTCAATGACTCCAACGGCTATGACGGCTCGCTGGTGCAGTACGGCGTTATCGCTTACGATACCGCCACTGGCAACTTCCCGATTTATCGCTTTGAAGGCAATAATCCCCGTGAGGTTCTGGTAAGCAACGCCCCGGCCGATGTTCCCGCCCCCGAGCCTGAGCCCGAACCCAAACCGGAACCCAAGCCTGAACCCATTCCTGAGCCTGAACCGGAACCCGCCCCGCAGCCGGAACCCGTTCCCCAGCCTGACCCCGCTCCCGCCAACACCTACACGGTGCAGATCAACGACTCTCTGTGGAAAATCGCACAGAAGTATCTGGGCTCCGGCTTGCGCTGGAAGGAAATTTATGAGGCCAACCGGGACAGTATCCGCACCTCTAACTTTATACAGGTTGGCCAGGTTCTTGTCCTCCCTGCCCGTTAACCATCTAAAACCCGAAATACTACTTCATTCTTGCTTATAGGCTGAAGCCCGGAACTCACGTTCCGGGCTTTCGCACCTTATATCAATCCTCCGGCCAGGCGTAGGGCTGGTCCAAATGTTTTACATTTCATGGGGAATGACCTCTCTTTTTTAGTTTCCCCTGCATTATACCCAAAATAGTTCAGATTGGGAAGTACTTTCGTATTTTTCGGGGAAAAGTCTGTTTCCCTGTTGAATTGACACCGCTTTCCGAAACGTGTAAAATAGAACTGATACACGATTGCACACATACATCCATTCTGAAATCATACTGAATTTTTAGGGAGAAACGCTATGCCCAATCAAACCACCACCCGGATCTCTCCGGAGGACATCCAGCGGCAGAACGACCTGTGCCGCCAAATCGCCCAGCTCCAGCACAGCCTGGACACGCCCCCTCTGGCCCTGGTCCAGACCTACGGGTGCCAGCAGAACGAGGCCGACTCCGAGCGTCTGCGGGGCTATCTGGCACAAATGGGCTTCGGCTTCACCCAGGACCCGGAGCAGGCCCGCATCGTCGTTATAAACACCTGCGCCATCCGGGACCACGCCGAGCGGAAGGTGCTGGGCAATGTGGGGGCGCTGGTCCACACCAAGCGCAGCCACCCGGACCAGATCATCTGCCTGTGCGGCTGCATGGCCCAGGAGCCGGAGGTGGCGGAGAAAATAAAAAAATCCTTCCGGCACGTGGATTTGGTATTCGGCCCCCAGGCCCTGTGGCGGTTCCCGGAGTTCGTCCACACCCTGCTCACCCGCCGGGGGCGCATCTTCGAGGTGGCCGACGAGCCGGGGTCCATCGCCGAGGGCATCCCCATGGTCCGGCAGGACCCGGTCAAAGCCTGGGTGTCGGTCATGTACGGCTGCAACAACTTCTGCTCTTACTGCATCGTGCCCTACGTCCGGGGCCGGGAGCGCTCCCGCCAGCCGGAGGATATTTTGGCCGAGGTCCGGGAGCTGGTGCAGAACGGCTGCCGGGACGTCACCCTTCTGGGCCAGAATGTGAACTCCTACGGAAAGGACCTGGAATCCCCTCTGGATTTTTCAGATTTGCTGGAGGAGATCAACAAAATCCCCGGCGATTTTCTCATCCGCTTTATGACCTCCCACCCCAAGGACGCGACCCAAAAGCTGTTTGAGACCATGGCCCGGTGCGAAAAAATCGCGCCGGTGCTCCACCTGCCCTTCCAGGCGGGGAACGACCGTATTTTAAAGGCCATGAACCGCCACTATGACCGCGCCCAATATCTGGACGAGATACGCCGCCTGCGGGCGCTGCTCCCGGATATCGTGCTGACCTCCGATGTGATCGTGGGCTTTCCGGGGGAGACCACCCCGGAGTTTGAAGAAACCCTGACCCTGCTGGAGGAGGTCCGGTTTGACGCGCTGTTTACGTTCCTCTACTCCCCCCGGCCCGGCACCCCCGCCGCCAAGCTGGACGACCCCATGCCGCGGGAAGAAAAGCTGCAAAACTTCAACCGCCTGGTGGAGCTGCAAAATCAAATCTCCGCCCAAAAGCACGCCGCCTATCTTGGCAGCGTCCAGCGCTGTCTGGTGGACGGGCTGTGCGAGGACGGGGAATGGACCCTGACCGCCCGGACACCGGGGAACCGGTTAGTTCGGCTCAACGGCCCGGAGGATTTGATTGGACAGTTCGTGCCGGTGAAGATCACCGGGGCCAATACCTGGTCGCTGTTTGGAGAACTATAAAAAAGAGAGGCAGAGCATTATGGCAGACATCACCCCCATGATGAAGCAGTACTACGAGATGAAGGAGCGCAACCCGGACTCCATCCTCTTTTTCCGCCTGGGCGATTTTTACGAAATGTTCCAGGAGGACGCCAAGCTGGTGTCCAAGGAGCTGGACCTGACCCTCACCACGCGGGACCGGAACAAGCCCCCGGAGGAGCGCACCCCCATGTGCGGCGTGCCCTACCACTCCAGCGAGGGGTACATTGCCCGGCTCATTGCCAAGGGCTACAAAGTAGCCATCTGCGAGCAGACCGAGGACCCCGCCGCCGCCAAGGGCCTGGTGGAACGGGACATTATCCGGGTGGTCACGCCGGGCACCGTCATATCCTCCTCCATGCTGGAGGAGGGGAAAAACAACTTCCTGTGCGCTATCTGTGCAGACGCACATGCCATCGGCCTCTGCTTCGGGGACCTGTCTACCGGGGAGATTTTCGCCACCTCGTTTTCCGCCGGGCCGGACGGCTTCGACCACCTGTGCAACGAGCTGGGACGGTTCTCCCCCAAGGAGGCGGTGCTGTCCGAGAACGCCCGCGCCCTGCCGGGGCTGACGGATTTTCTCGCTGAAAAGCTGGACTGCTCCAGCCAGACCGGAGCGGAGGAGTCCTTCCGGTATGACGCGGCCCAGGCTCTGGTTTTCAGGCAGTTCCAGACGGGGCTGGACACCCTGCCGGAGGACAGCCGGGCCATCGTCCAGGCCGCCGGGGGGCTGCTGGCCTACCTGTACGACACCCAGAAAACCGATCTGAGCCATATTTCCACCTTCCGCTGCTACACGGCGGGGCAATACATGGAGCTGGATCTCACCGCCCGCCGGAATCTGGAATTAAGCCGGACGCTGCGCTCCAAGGAGAAAAAAGGCTCCCTGCTCTGGGTGCTGGACCGGACCAGGACCGCCATGGGCGGACGGCTGATGCGGGGCTGGATGGAACGGCCCCTGCTCTCGCCTGTGCAGATCGCCCGCCGCCAGCAGGCGGTCAGCGATCTGGTGGAGAACAGCGTCACCCGGCAGGAGCTATCCACCGCCCTGCGGGAGGTCACCGACCTGGAACGGCTCATTGGCCGCGTGGTCTACGGCACCGCCGGAGGCCGGGACCTGACGGCGCTGGCGGCGGGGCTGGGAAAGCTGCCCTGGCTGCGGGAGCTGCTGGCGGGGAGCAAAAGCGCCCTGCTCCAGAGCCTCCGGGAGCAGTTGAACGATTTGCCCCAGCTCCGGGAGCAGCTGATTCAGGGGCTGGTGGACGAACCGCCCTTCTCCGTCCGGGAGGGGAAGTTTATCCGGGACGGCTTTGACCCGGAGGTGGACCGGCTGCGCAACATCATCGCCCACGGGGGCGACATGATCGTGGACCTGGAGAAGCGGACGAAGGAACAGTCGGGCATCAAAAACCTTAAAGTTGGGTTCAACAAAGTGTTCGGCTACTACATCGAGGTGGCGAAATCCCAGGCGGGGCTGGTCCCGTCGGACTGGGTCCGCCGCCAGACCACCACCAACGCCGAACGGTTTATTTCCCAGGAATTGAAGGAGCTGGAGCATACCATTTTATCCGCCCAGGACCAGGTGGTCGCTTTGGAATACCAGCTGTTCTGCAAGCTGCGGGACCAGGTGTGCCAGCACGTGGGGGATATCCAGCGCTCCGCCGCGGCCACGGCCCAGATCGACGCGCTGAATTCCTTTGCGGTCGTGGCTGTGGAGCAGAATTACTGTATGCCGGTGGTGGACAACTCCAATGTGCTGAACATTGTGGAGGGCCGGCATCCGGTGGTGGAAAAGATGCTCCAGGGCACGCCCTTCGTGCCAAACGACACCCATATGGACGGGGGCGGGGAGCTGTGCGCCATTATCACCGGCCCCAACATGGCGGGCAAGTCCACATACATGCGGCAGGTGGCGCTGATCGTACTGATGGCGCAGATGGGGTCCTTTGTGCCCGCCCGCTCCGCCCGCATCGGGGTGGTGGACCGGGTGTTCACCCGCATCGGCGCCAGCGACGACCTGGCGGCGGGACAGTCCACCTTCATGGTGGAGATGACCGAGGTGGCGGCGCTGCTGAAAAACGCCACAAGCCGCTCCCTGCTGATTCTGGACGAGATCGGCCGGGGGACCTCCACCTATGACGGCATGGCGATTGCCAGAGCGGTGCTGGAGTGCTGCGCGGACAAGAGGCGGGTGGGGGCCAAGACCCTGTTCGCCACCCATTACCATGAGCTGACCGCCCTGGAGGGGGAGATTGCCGGGGTGAAGAACTATAACATTGCCGCGAAAAAGAAGAAGGACGACATTATTTTTCTCCGGAAAATCGTCCGGGGCGGGGCGGACCAGAGCTATGGCATCGAGGTCGCCAAGCTGGCGGGGGTGCCGGAGCGGGTGATTAAGCGGGCCAGGGATATTCTGGCGGAGCTGGAGGCCGGGGAGATTGGAAAGCCGGTTGCGGAAAAGCCCCGGGAGGACCAGATTTCTTTGGGCGATCTGGGCGGGGAGCTGGTGTTGAAGAAGCTGCGTATGACCGATGTGAACACGCTTACGCCCCTTATGGCGCTGAACCTGGTGGAGGAGTGGAAGAAGGATTTGGGGTGAGGGGGCTGACAGTCTCAGCAAAATGGCCCGCCCAGGGGGTCGGGCCCCACAGGCCACTTTTCCGGCCTCCCCCCCCCC
>CAJTOE010000074.1 GCA_910577805.1 uncultured Oscillospiraceae bacterium
CATATCTGCGTCCATCACCGCCACGTAGTCCCCCTGGGCGTTGCAGAAGCCGGCGTACATGGCGGCCTCCTTGCCGAAGTTCCGGGAAAAGGACAGGTACTGCACCCGCGGGTCCTGCCGGGCCAGGCGGCGCAGCACGTCCATGGTGCCGTCTCTGGAACCGTCGTTGACGAAGAGAAGCTCAAAGTCAAAATCCGGCAGTTTTTCCATAGTCTGGCACAGGGCGGGGTAGAGCAGAGGCAGGGCCTCCTCCTCGTTGAAGCAGGGGATAATCAGAGAAATCAGCAAAACTGGCAAAACCTCCTCTCCCGAAAAAATGCGGACGCCAGCCAAGGGCGTCCGCATCGGGCTGTTTATTCGGCGACCGCGTCCTTCAGGGCCTTGCCGGCCTTGAACACAGGGCTTTTGGAGGCGGGAATCTGGATCGGCTCCAGAGTCTTGGGGTTGCGGCCTACCCGCTCGGCGCGCACCTTCACCTCGAAGGAGCCAAAGCCCACCAGCTGGACCTTCTCCCCCTCTTTCAGGGCATTGGTGATGACATCAATACAAGCCGTCACAGCGGCCTCCGCGTCCTTCTTGGCCAAAGAGGCCTCTTCGGCAACCGCATTGATGAGCTCGGTTTTGTTCATACGATCTTTCCTCCTAAATGCTTTTGTACATCCTCAAGATATATCTCAATTCCGCCCGAAAAAGGCGGTATCAAGCCTGTTCCTGGGCCTCCCGCGCCCGATACTGGCGGATAAACCCCTCGCACGCCTTTTGCAGCGCCTGTTCGCTGTCCAGCCCCGCCAGACGGCCCACCTCCACAGCGGAAAAGAGCAGCGCCCCCAGGGCGTCCTCCAGCTGAATCTCCCGGCCGGCCTTCTTTTGCAGCTTCTCCGCACGGGTCAAGGCCGGCAGGGCGCGGGCCACCGCGTCCAGTGCGTCGCCGGTGGTACGCTGGCCCTTCTCCTGGCGCTTTTGAGCGTCCCAGGTAGCCAGCGCGTCCTGGCTCTCCACCCCGGCAAATACGTGGGGGTGGCGGTAAATCAGTTTTTGGCACACCCCGTCGATCACATCGTCCAGGGTAAACCGCCCCGCCTCCTGGGCCATCCGGGCGTGAAAGACCACCTGAAGCAGTACGTCGCCCAGCTCTTCCTTCAAATGCTCCGGATCGTCCTCGTCGATGGCCTCCACCGCCTCGTAGGCCTCCTCCAGCATATTGCGCCGGATGCTCTGGTGGGTCTGCTCCCGGTCCCAGGGGCATCCCTCCGGGGAGCGAAGCAGGGCCATGATCTCTTTCAGGGCCTCCAGGTCATAAGGAGGCGTGTTTTTTAAATTTATCATATTTTTACCTTTCCTGCAAGAGTTTTTTTCGATATTTTTTGATTCGTAACGTGGAGGAGGCTTGGGGGGAGGGGGCCGAACAATCTGTGGGGCCCGACCCCCTGGGCGGGCCATCTCGCAGAAATGATATCCCTCCACAAATCAAAGCCGGAGCAGCCGTGCAATCTTTTCCCCCTTCGGCATCAACAGCAGGTCCTCCCGCGTGATGGCCCCCAGGGCAATCACCAGCCCGCCGTAGACGGCCATCGCCGCCAGGATAGACAGCGTCACGCACGGGAGATTGGAGTGGACGAGCTTGAAGGTCAGCCCGTACACCGCCCAGGCGGCTAACCCCATGGCCAGCGCGGCAATGGCCGGCTTGAGGAACAGGGGCGGGAATTTCGGACAGTCGGGAATGACCCGGCTCATCAGCAGCAGGTCCAGCAGCATACACAGCCCAAAGCACAGCACATTGCCGTAGGGCGCACCGTAAATGCCGATATCGGGCCGGGCTACCACGTTGTAGTTGGTAAAAATCTTGACCACGCCCCCCAGGACCATGATCGTCACCGGCAGGTTGATAAAGCCGTAGGCCTGAAGCACGGAGTTGCACACCAGCATCATGCACACGAATATAGACGCAATGCCCAGAGTGGACAGCAAAGGACCGGCAATCTCCGCCTCCATGCCGGGGAACACCAGCTGAATAATGGGAGTCCCCAGCACAAATAACCCCACGCCGGCGGGAAACGCCAGCAGCGCCGCCATCCGCAGCGCGGAAGAAGAAATACGGGCCGCGCCCTTTTTGTCCCTGGCGGTGAGCCGTGCGGACACCGACGGAATGACGGAGGCGGTCAGCGCCGCCATCAGGGACAGGGGCAGATTATACAGGTTCATGGCGCTGCCGTAGTTGCCGTAGAGTGTGCGGCTCAGGTCCTCGGCCAGCTTTTGGATCTCCAGCGGAAAATCCGCGGCCTGGGCCGCGCTGCCGCTCCAGGTCTCCAGGGCGGCTTTCAGGGGGGCGAAATCCACGTACTCCTGGTACATGGCCCAGCTCTCCGGGTTGGTCAGCAGGGCCTTTTGCAGCTGCCCCTGGACCAGAGAGGAGTCAATGACCGTGATGATGCCCACCATGGAAGAGCTGAGAGTGATGGGGATGGCGATGGTCAGCAGGGTCGCCAGGATGCGCTGGGGACTGTCGGGCCGGTCCCGGACCTCCACACGGTCCCGCATTCGGGTCTGGATAAAATCCAAAATCATATAGACCAGCGCGAAAATCGTCCCCACGGTCACGCCGGTGATGGCCCCGGCCGCGGCCAGATGGGGTTCCCCGCCCACGTTCACGATCCAATAGGCCAGCCCCAGCCCCACGCAGAGCTTGCACATGGCCTCCAGGATCTGGGACACCGCGGTCGGGGTCATGCGTCCATGGCCCTGGGCGTAGCCCCGGAAGGCGGACAGACAGCCCACGCAGATCACCGCCGGCGCCAAGGCCCGGATGCCCTGGGCGGCCAGGGAGTCGTTCATCAGCCCCGCAAGCTGGTCCGCCCCGAAGTACATCACCAAAAAGGAGACGACTCCCAGCCCCAGGAACACCCCCAGGGACAGGCGGAACACCTGCCGCACCTGGCCGTAGCGGCCCAGGGTCCGGGCCTCGGACACCATCTTGGACACCGCCACCGGCAGGCCCGCCGTGGAGATGGTCAGCAGAACGGAGTAGATGTAATAGGAGTTGTTGAAGTCGGCCACGCCCTGGGCGCCTATAATCTCTGTAAGGGGAAATTTGTAAAACAGGCCGATGATTTTCGTCACCATGATGCCCACCGCCAGGATGGCGGCGCCGCCGAAAAACGTATTTCCCCCGCTGCTCCGGGCGGGCTGCTTTTGCTTTGCCATAGGCGACCTCCGATTCAGTCGTTGCCTCCAAAAATATGGGGCAGGGCGTAGCCCTCCACCTCGGCGCGAAGCTTTTCCAGGTCCAGAGTGAGGAACGTCCCATTCTCATATATGACTCGTCCCCGCGCCATATTCATGCACACGTCGGAGCCGCGGGCGGAGTAAACCAGATTTTCCGCCAGATCGTGACAGGGGATCAGGTTGGGCCGGGACGCGTCCAGCAGGATAATATCCGCGATTTTGCCCGCCGCCAGTATGCCGGTATCCCGCCGCAGGGCTTTTGCCCCGTTGACGGTGGCCATCGCCAGAAGCTCCGACGCGGTGAGCAGGTCGTGGTCCTCACCGAAGGTCCAGTTCTGGGTCAGCGCGGCTGTTTTCATCTCCTCAAACAGGTCGTGGCTGTTGTTGGAGGCCACGCCATCGGTGCCCAGGGCGATGTTCATTCCGCACTGACGGAGGAAGAACAGGGGGGCCACACCGGACATGAGCTTCAAATTGGACACCGGGTTGTGGACGGCGGTGACGCCCCGCTTGGCCAGCAGCTCCGCATCCTGGCCGGAGAGGTAGACGCAGTGAGCAGCCGCGCCGCCGTTCTGCCACACGCCGTATTTGTCCAAAAGGACCGCAGGGGACTCGCCGTATTTTTCGATGCACTTCATATGCTCGGAATTGGTTTCCGACACATGGACATGCATTCCCAGGTCGTACTGCCGGGCATAGTCCGCCACCCACTGCCACAGAGGCGCGTTGGAGGTGTACTCCGCATGAATGGACGCGTCGATCAAAATCTGTCCGTCACCCGCGCCGTGCCAGTTCTCCCGCAGGCGCTTCGTGTTCTGACAGTCGCTGCACGTTTCGGGCGAAAAATCCTCCGGCGCACCGAAATAGACCCCGCCGCAGGACAGGTTGGCGGAAAGCCCCGCGTCCAGCACGGTCTGGGCGATGGTCTCGGTGTGCATATACATATCATTGATACAGGTGGTGCCGGAGGCGATCATCTCCGCCAGACCCAGGCCGGTCCCGGCGGCGACGCACCGGGGGTCCAGCTTGGCCTCGGCGGGGAAAATATACTGGTTGAGCCAAGTGTGCAGGTCACAGCCCCCGCCGTAGCCCCGCAGCAGGGCCATGGGCACATGGGTGTGGGCGTTGACCAGACCGGGCAGCATGATTTTATCGGTGCAGTCGATCACCCGGTCAAACTCCCCGGCGGGGCGGCGGCCGCCCGCGCAGGTGATTTTGGTATCCTCCACCGATACAAAGCCGTCCTTCAGCTCCGGCTGGGCCGGGTCCATGGTCAGCGCTGTCACATGTTCAAATAAAATCTTCATAAACACACCTCAAAATTTTTCACTCAAAGCTCCGCCAAGCAGGCGCGCACCAGGGCGGAAAACGTCTTTTTGGCCTTCGCGCCCGCGTCTAAAACCTCCTGCTCGCTCAGGGGCTGGTCCAGGATGCCCGCCGCCATGTTGGACAGCAGGGTCAGGCCCAGCACCTCCATACCGCAGTGGGCGGCCACGATGACCTCCGGGGCGGTGGACATACCCACCGCGTCGCCGCCCAGGACCCGGACCGCACGGATCTCCGCCGGCGTCTCGTACTGGGGGCCGTAGCAATAGAAATAAACGCCCTCCCGGAGCAGCAGGCCCAGTTTTTTTGCGTTTTCCCGCGCCAGCGTCTGGAGCCGGGGGGTGTACAGATGGGAGGCGTCCGGGAACCGGACCCCGAACTCCGGCAGGTTTTCGCCCCGGAGGGGGGACTCGCTCTGGAGCTTGATCTGGTCGGTAATGAGCATCAATTCTCCGGCGTTCCAGTCCGTGCGCACACAGCCGGCGGCGTTGGTGACGATCAGCGTTTCACACCCCAGCAGCCGCAGCACCCGCACGGCACAGGTGACCTCCTCGTAGGAGTAGCCCTCATAGTGGTGCATCCGGCCCTGCATCACAGCCACGGGCCGGCCCTCCAGGGTCCCGAACACGAACCGGCCCTTATGGCCCGGCGCGGTGGAGGGCTTGAAGTGGGGCACGTCCTTATAGTCCACATAGATGGGGTTTTCCACCAAATCGCCCAGGCCCCCCAGGCCGGAGCCAAGGACCATAGCGATTTTGGGAACAAATCCGTTCAGTCTGTTCTGAATGGCCTTTGCGCTTTCCTGATACTGTAAAAAGTCCATGGTAAACCTCCAAATTTTTATGATTATCTCAAGTGTACACCAAATCCTGGGGAAATGCAATGAAAAAAGCCGGGAAGTTCGATTTGGGAGGGGGTACGGGTTTTTTGGGGGGGATTCCTCCCCCTTAAAAATACTCCTCCACAAAATCCACCGCTTCCACCTGCCAGCACCGCCCGTTCAGCTCCTCCAGCGCTCCGGCCTCCGTGGTAAAGCAAAACTCCAGCTTGTAGGAATACAGCGCCTGCCCGTGACGGCCGTACTTGCGGTTCTCCCGCTCGCTGCCGTACTTCCCGTCCCCAATCAGGGGATGCCCGGCGGCGGCGAACTGCGCCCGTATCTGGTGGGTGCGGCCTGTGACCAGCTCGCATTCCACCAGGGACAGCCCATTTTTCACCGCAAGGGTCCGGTACAGGGTCACCGCTTTCTTCGCCCCCGGTTCCGGCCTGGAACGGACGTAGACCTGCTTTTTCACCTCGTCCTTCCATATAAAACCCTCCAGCTTCCCCTGGGGGGTGGGCATCTTCCCCTGGACGGCGCATAAATAATATTTCTTGACCTCCCGGTCCCGGATTTTCTGGTTCATGACCCGCAGGCCCTCGGCGGTCTTGGCCGCAATGACGATGCCTCCCGTGTTCCGGTCGATGCGATTGCACAGCGCCGGGGTGAACGCCCGCTCCCAGGCGGGGGACCACTCCTTCTTTTGATACAGATACGCCTGGATGTGGGTCAGGAGGGTGTTGACCTTCTCCTGTTCGTCCGGGTGGACCACCAGACCGGGCCGCTTGTCCACCAGCAGGATATGTTCGTTTTCAAACAAAATATGCAGATTGGGCTTGTAAAGGGACAAAAACGCGTTTTCCGGCGCGGGGGTCTCGAAAAACTCGTCGTTGATATACAGCTGCAAAACATCCCCCTGGGTCAGGCGGGCGTCCCGCTTGGCCCCCTTGCCGTTCACCTTGACCCGTTTCAGACGGATGTACTTCTGGGCCAGGGGGGCGGGCAGGAGAGGCAGATTCTTGGCCAGCCAGCGGTCCAGGCGCTGTCCGGCGTCGTTTTTTCCGATGGTAAATTCTTTCATACTGACGGCGCTCCTTGTGGAAGTGTAAAAACATTTCACCACAGAACAAAAATTTTGTCAACAAATTCGGTGAAAAGTATTTGACATTCCCGGCTTTTTTCTTTATAATACTCGCTGTACCATTCTGTAAGCATCAGAGGGAGGTTTGTCATGCGCCTGGACTTACGCGAGGTCATCCATACGCCGGGCGCCGTGAAGGCCTTCGCCTTCCCGCTGGACTTGTCCCAGCTGGAATTTTACGGCCAGTTCCCCATCGTCCGCCCCGTGGAGGTGGAGGGCCGGGTGGTCAACCACGCCGGCGCGCTGTGCCTGGAGGGCGCCGCCCGCTCCCAGCTGGAGCTGGTGTGCGACCGGTGCGGCCAGCCCTTTACGCGGGAAAAGACGGTTTCGCTGGACGCTCTGCTCTCCCCGGACGGAAGCGAGGGAGAAGAGGGCGAGCTGCTCCCCCTGGAGAACGGCGAGCTGGATTTGGACGAGGCGGCGGCTACTGCCTTTGTGCTTGGAATGGATACCAAAAATCTTTGCTCAGACGACTGCAAAGGGCTGTGCGCCAAGTGTGGAGCCAATTTGAATCGAGAGCCTTGCCGGTGCAGGCCGGAGGTGGACCCCCGATTGGCGGCCCTTGCGCAGCTGCTGGATGATGAAAACTGAGTAGCCGACAGGAGGTGTCAAAAATGGCGGTTCCCAAGAGTAAGGTATCCCGTGCCCGGCGCGATAAGCGGCGCAGCTCCCACTGGAAGCTGGAGACCCCTGGTATCGTGACTTGTCCCAAGTGCGGCGCCTACCGGCTGCCCCACCGGATGTGCAAAAACTGCCTGACCTACAACGGCCGTGAGTTCGGCAAGGTCGAGGTCGAGGCCCAGTAAGCAAGAAAAAGACTGCCCGATGTTCTCGGCGGCAGTCTTTTTTTATTTGTTCTTGAGCTGGTCGCTGAACTGCTTCAGCTCCCGCTTGGTATCCTCGGAGAGGCAGTTATAGGCGGTGTGATGAATGGCCCCCTCAGTGCCCTCCTGTTTTTTTCTTATTGTAGCATAGGTGTGCAGTATATGGCAACAACAATATGGGTGCAGAGTCGGGAGGTTTTTCCCCCGCAACAATCCTTGCAATAGCCGAATCCCCATGGTAAAATGAGAGAAAAAAGGCAGGTGACCCCCTTGTCCATGACCGCCATCCGCCATGTGGACCTGCACAGTCCCGCCCACCGGGCGGGCGTCCACCCCGGCGAGACCCTCACCCACGTCAACGGCAAGCCCATACTGGACGTGCTGGACTACAAATTCTACACCTACGACCCCCGCCTGGTCCTCACCCTCTCCCGCCCCGACGGCTCCAGCCGGACCGTCCGGGTCCGGAAGGCCGAGGGCGAGGATTTGGGCCTGGACTTTGAAACCTATCTGATGGACAAGGCCCGCTCCTGCGCCAACCGGTGCATGTTCTGCTTTGTGGACCAGCTCCCGCCGGGTATGCGGAAAACCCTCTATTTTAAGGATGATGACGCCCGGCTGTCCTTTCTGATGGGCAACTATCTGACCCTCACGAACCTCTCCCCCCGCGAGGTCCAGCGCATTATCGACCTGCGCATCTCCCCCATCAACGTCTCCGTCCACACCACCAACCCGGCCCTGCGGGTGCAGATGCTGGGCAACCCCAGAGCTGGGGAAGCCTTGGACATCATGAAGCGGTTCTCCCAGGCCGGTATCACCATGAACTGTCAAATCGTCTCCTGTCCGGGGGTGAACGACGGCCCGGAGCTGGAGCGGACCATGCGCGATTTAACCGCCATGCACCCGGCGGTCCACAGCGTCTCCGTGGTGCCGGTGGGGGTGACCAAATTCCGCGAAAAACTCTCCCCCTACACCAAAGAGCAGGCTGTTCAGGTAGTCGGCCAGGTGGAAAAATTCGGAAAAAAATGCCAGGAGAAACTTGGTTCCACTCTCTTCTGGTGCTCCGACGAATTTTATCTGCTGGCAGGCCGTCCCATCCCGGAAGAGGCCTATTTCGAGGAGTTCACCCAGTTGGACAACGGCGTTGGGATGCTGCGGCTGCTGGAGTGTGAGTTCAGCCGGGCGCTGGACCTGTACGAGCCGGAGGAATTACGCGCCGGTCCCTTTTCTATCGCCACCGGCGTATCTGCCGCCCCTCTGCTGGGGAAATTAGTAGAACGCTCTGGGCTCTCCGGGCGGGTCTATCCAATCGTCAACCATTTCTTCGGTGAGACCATCACAGTCGCCGGACTGATCACCGGCCAGGACTTGATCGCTCAGCTGCGGGATAAGCCCCTTGGGGAGCGCCTGCTGATTTCCGCCAACATGCTCCGGGCCGGAGAGCAGGTCTTTCTGGACGATGTGACGGTGGCCGACGTGGAACGGGAGCTGGGCGTGTCTGTCACCCCGGTGCCCCAGGACGGCTACGACCTGCTGGACGCGATGCTGGGCCTGCCCATTGCGGGACCCGCCGCGCGGATAAAAGACGATACCGCGGAATATTATCCATATAATTAATCCGCACGGCGCAGGGACGGCCTGCGGCCGCCCCTGCAAAATAATATTTTATACAAGGAAGTGATACCCATGAAGCCCTTAGTCGCCATTGTGGGCCGGCCCAATGTGGGCAAGTCCATGCTGTTCAACAAGCTCTGCGGCCAGCGGCTGTCCATCGTGGAGGACACCCCCGGCGTGACCCGCGACCGGCTGTACGCCCAGTGCGAGTGGCGTAACCGCGTGTTCGACATCGTGGACACCGGCGGCATCGAGCCGGACACAGACAATCAGATCCTGTCCTTCATGCGGGAGCAGGCAGAAATCGCCATCCAGACCGCCACGGTGATCGTGTTCGTGTGCGACGTGAAAACCGGCATGACCGCCTCCGACCAGGACGTCGCCAATCTGCTTCTGCGTTCCCGGAAGCCGGTGGTGCTGGCGGTGAACAAGGCCGACCAGGTCGGCCGGGAAAACCCGGATATCTATGAGTTCTACAACCTGGGCCTGGGGGACCCCATCGCGGTCTCCGCCGTCCACGGCCACGGCACCGGCGATCTGCTGGACGCGTGCTTTGAGCATTTCCCCCCGGAGGAAGCGGAGGAGGAAGAGGACGACTCCATCAAGGTCGCCATCATCGGCAAGCCCAATGTGGGCAAATCCTCCCTGGTGAACCGCATCCTGGGCCAGGAACGGGTGATCGTCTCCGATATGGCGGGCACCACCCGCGACGCGGTGGACAGCTGCTTTGAGAACGGCCAGGGCAAATACTGGTTCATCGACACCGCCGGAATGCGGAAAAAATCCCGCGTGGACGACCGCATTGAAAAGTTCTCCGTCCTGCGGGCGACGATGGCCATCGAGCGCAGCGACGTGTGCCTGATTCTGATCGACGCCCAGGAGGGCGTGACCGAGCAGGACACCAAAGTGGCCGGGCTGGCCCACGAGGCCGGAAAGGCCTGCATCATCGTGGTCAACAAGTGGGACGCCATCGAGAAGGACGGCAAGACCATGGACAAAATGCGCCAGGAGGTGCGCCGGGACCTGTCCTATATGACCTACGCCCCCATCGTGTTCATCTCCGCCCTGACGGGCCAGCGGGTGGACCGGCTGTTTGAGCTGATTAACTACGTGAACAACCAGGCCGCCATGCGTATTACCACCGGGATGCTCAATTCCGTGCTGGCGGACGCGACCACCCGTGTGCAGCCCCCCACGGACAAGGGCCGGCGGCTGAAAATCTACTATATGACCCAGGTGGGCATCAAGCCGCCCCACTTTGTCTGCTTCTGCAATGACGCAAGGCTGTTCCATTTTTCCTACCAGCGCTACCTGGAAAATCAAATCCGCTCTACCTTCGGCCTGGAGGGCACCCCGGTACGCCTGACGGTCCGGGAGCGGGGGGAGAAGGAGGGATAAGAAATGCCGGAACATCAAACTGCGACTTTTCTCCTGATTGCTTCATTTGTGCTGACAGCGGCAGTATCCTATTTCCTGGGCTGTTTCAATGGAGCCGTTATTGTCTCCAAGTATATCCTGCGGGATGATGTACGCACCCACGGCAGCGGAAACGCTGGACTGACCAATTTCTTCCGCACGTTTGGCGGGCCGCTGACGCTGGTTGTGATATTGTGCGACGTTATAAAAGCGATTCTGGCGGTACTGCTGGGTATTATGTTGATTGGCTCGATTGCGAATGCGCCGCTATTAGGAAAATACTGGGCGGCATTGTTCTGCCTGCTGGGGCATATGTTCCCCTGTATGTTCCATTTCAAGGGGGGCAAGGGTATCCTCTCCGGCGGGGCGATCGCCTTCATGATCGACTGGCGCATCGCCCTGGTGGTCTGGGGCGGCTTCCTGATCCTGGCGGTGCTGACCCGCTATGTCTCCTTGGGCTCCTGCTGGGCGGGGGCGTCCTTCCCCTTCGCCACCTGGTTTGTGTACCACGACTGGGCGCTGACCCTTCTGGCTGTCTTCATCGGCGGCTTGATTTTGTACATGCACCGGGGGAACATCCACCGGCTGCTGACAGGGACGGAGAATAAATTCACACTCCATAAAAAATCTTGAATCAGGAGGTCTTTTTATGAAAATCACAGTTC
The DNA here is from genome assembly GCA_910577805.1 of uncultured Oscillospiraceae bacterium. Lineage (GTDB taxonomy): Bacteria > Bacillota > Clostridia > Oscillospirales > Oscillospiraceae > Lawsonibacter. The sequence continues at coordinate 11,029 of CAJTOE010000074.1, forward strand.
TGGGCAGCGGCGGCTGGGGCACGGCTCTGGCGCTGGTACTGCTGGAAAACGGCCATGAGGTCACCCTCTGGTCCTACACCCAGGAGGAGTCCGACGTTTTACGCAATACCCACGAAAACCCCATGCTCAAGGGGGTCCCCCTGCCGGAAACTCTCCAGTTCTCCACGGACCTGGCCTGTGTAAAGGGCTGCGGCGCCGTCGTTCTGGCTACGCCGTCCTTCGCCGTGCGCACCACCGCCGCCCAGCTCCGGGAGCTGGCTGACCCCGGTACGATCCTCATTTCCGTCTCCAAGGGTATCGAGAAGGACAGCTCCCTTCGGCTGAGTCAGGTCATCGAGCAGGAGCTTCAGGGCAAGTGCCCGGTGGTGGTGCTGTCCGGCCCCTCCCACGCGGAGGAAGTGGGCCGGGGCG